>NZ_CP118157.1:0-303061 GCF_032878875.1 Microbacterium sp. AB
GCCCGTCTCGTGGAACCGTACTGCCTTCATGATGTCTTTCCCTTCGATGATGTGCTTCGGATTCGAAGCAACTGACATGACCGTAACACTGCTTCGAATGAGAAGCAAGTGCTTCGAGTTAGAAGCACTGCTAGACTCGGCTCATGACCTCGACGCCGCCCCCCCTCGATGCCACGCAGCTGGGCGCGTACTTCGCCCTCATCGAGGCGAGCAGCCTGCTGAAGCACACCGTCGAGCAGCAGTTGCGGGAGACCGGGGATCTCAGCTACGTGCAGTTCCAACTCCTGGCCACCCTCGGCGACGCCCCGACGGGCAGCCGGCGGATGACCGATCTGGCCGACGGCGTCGTCTACAGCCGCAGCGGGCTCACCTACCAGGCCCAGACGCTGGAGAAGCGAGGCCTCGTGACGCGGACGCCCGCCACGGACGACGAACGCGGGATCACCGTCACGATCACCGATGCGGGACGGGCCGTCCTGGCAGAGGTGTTCCCCGGTCACCTCGCCGTCCTCGACGACCTGCTGTTCGCCCCCCTGTCCCGCTCCGACATCGAGACGCTCGCCGACATCCTCGCCCGCGTCCGGGACCACATGCGCCGGACTCCGCCGCGGTCGGCAGCGCGCCGCCGACGGAACGCGGCGGCGGACCAGTCGACATAGCCCGGAGGCGGCATCGGCCCGGAGGGCGGTGCGCGACGGCTCCGGCCGAACCCGCGCACCTCGATTCCTTCGGGTCAACCCGAGACCACGTCTCCGGCTGGCTCGGCGGTGCGCGCGATGCTCCCCGGCCTAGCGTGGAGCCATGACCGCACAGCTCGCCCCATCGGCCTCCGTCCGGATCGCGTCGCCCCTGCGGATCGCCGGGGCGATCGCGCACCTGGCCGCGCTCGGCGTCGTCGGGTCCGTCGTCTACTCCCTCCTCGTCGGCATGCTGGCGCTCGGCATCGGCCTGACGCCCGTGCTCGGCCTCGGGCTGCCCCTGCTCGTCGCGCTGGTGTACGCGCTCTTCGGCGTCGCGTGGCTCGAGATCGCCCGCGTCGACGGCCTCTACGGCTTCGGGATCCCGCCGCTCGCGCGACGCGGACGCGACGCGGACGGCTTCGGCGGGTTCGTGCGGATGGTCCTGAGGCAGTCGGTCGACGCCCGGATGTGGCGCGCGATCGCCAACCTCGCGATCGCCACGGTGTCCGGCGCGATCGTCCTCTCGCTCCTCCGCTCTCTCATCGGGGCGATCGCCGTCAGCTTCGCGCCCCTCCACGCTGACGGCGACGTGCGCGGCGTCTTCGACATCCCCATCGACGTCGCGTGGACTCCTCTCGTCGGCGTCCTGGGCGTCATCGTGACCGCCGCCGGCATCGTCGGCCTCGCCCTGCTGCACGGCGTGCTGAGCCGCGCGATCGTCGTGCCGTCGCGGGAGGAGCAGCTCGCCGCGCAGGCGCGCACCTCCGACGCCCAACGCGCCGGCGCCGTCCGCGCCTCCGAGGTGGAGCGGTCCCGCATCGAACGCGACCTCCATGACGGGGTCCAGCCCCGCCTCGTGTCGGTGGGGATGACGCTCGGCCTCGCGCAGCAGAAGATCGACAGCGATCCCGACGCCGCGCGGGCGCTCGTCGAGGAGGCGCACACCTCCACGAAGGCCGCGATCACCGAGCTGCGCCAGCTCGCCCGCGGCATCCACGCCTCCGTGCTCGACGACCGTGGCCTCGACGCCGCGCTCTCGGCGCTCGCCGGCCGATCGCACATCCCCGTGCACCTCGACGTCCGGATGGACGGCCGGTGCAGCCGCGAGGCGGAGGCCGCGGTGTACTTCGCGATCGCGGAGTCGCTCACCAACGCCGCCAAGCACTCGCGTGCGGCCGAGTGCCGCGTCGTCGTCCGGCGACGCGAGGACGGCGTCCTCTGGGCGCGCGTGGAGGACAACGGCATCGGGGGCGCCCGCGTGCTTCCCGGCGGCGGCCTCGACGGCATCTCGAACCGCATCCTCTCCGCGGGCGGCTCCGTCCGCCTCGACAGCCCGAACGGCGGCCCGACCGCCCTGGAGGTGAGCGTCCCGTGCGCATCCTGATCTGCGAGGACTCCGTCCTCCTCCGCGAGGGCCTCGTGCGCCTGCTCGACGACGCCGGCCACGACGTCGTCGCGGCCCTCCCCGACGCCTCGGAGCTCGTCGCGACCGTCGCGGATTCCGCACCCGACCTCTGCGTCCTCGACGTGCGGCTGCCGCCCACGTTCACCGACGAGGGCGTCCGCGCCGCCGTCGAGCTGCGCCGCCTCCATCCCGCCCTGGCGGTGCTCGTGCTCTCGCAGTACGTCGAGGAGCGCTACGCGAGCGAGCTCATCTCCGCGCAGGGCGGGGCGCTCGGATACCTCCTGAAGGATCGCGTGGCCGACGTCGCCGAGTTCCTCGAGTCGCTGGACCGCATCGCGCAGGGTGCGACGGTGCTCGACCCCGAGGTCGTCGCACAGCTCCTCAGCAGGCGCACGCGCGACGAGCGGATGACGCGGCTCACGGAGCGGGAGCGCGCGACGCTCGCTCTCCTCGCCGAGGGCAGGTCGAACCAGGCGATCGCCGGCACGCTGTTCGTGTCGGAGGCGAGCGTCGAGAAGTACATCACCGCCATCTTCCAGAAGCTCGGCCTCGAGCCGGACGAGTCGGGCAATCGCCGCGTGCTCGCCGCACTGGCCCATATCGAGAACACCGGCGGAACGCCGCAGACAGGAGGCTCACGATGAGCACCGACTTCACGTCCCCGACCGATCGGCCCTCCGCGGTTCCGCCGCCGGCGCCCTCCGGCCCCGCGCAGCGCCCGGAGCCCTCCTCGGGCGGGTCGGGGAGGACCGTCGCGATCGTCGTCGGCGTCGTCGGCGGAGCGGTGATCCTCGGCACGGCGCTCGCCGCGGGGCTCTCGGCCCTCCTGGGAGCGGGCGCGTCGGACGACGTGCACACGGCCGACGTGCGGGGTGTCGCCGCGCTCGACGTCGACGTGTCGGCGTCGGAGTTCGCGATCGTCTTCGGCGACGTGGACGAGGCCGTGCTCGAGGTGACCGGTTCGCGGAGCGGATGGTCGCTCTCGCGGGACGGGCGGGACCTGTCGGTCGATCGACGCGGCGGGCTCCTCGGAGACTGGTGGTTCGTCGGGGACTGGCTGGGCGGCGACGGGCGCGAGGAGAGCGTCGTCCTCACACTGCCCGAGAGCCTGCGCGAGGCGGGCCTCGACGGCGACCTCACGCTCAGCGGCGGCAGCCTGAGCGCCGAGGGCGCGTTCGGAGAGCTCGACATCGAGGTCGGAGCCGGATACCTCAGCTTCGAAGGCTCGGCGACCGACCTGGACGTCGACGTGAGTGCGGGCCGCGCCGAGCTGGCCGTCGACGACGTCTCCCGCGCCGGCCTCTCGGTGGCGGCCGGACGGCTCGACGCCGAGCTCACGGGCGACGCGCCGTCGGAGGTGGCGGTCGAGGTGAGCGCCGGCCAGCTCGACCTCACGCTGCCGGAGGCCGCCTACGCGGTGGACTCGGAGGTCACGGCGGGCTCCTTCGACAACCGCCTGGACGTGTCGGCCTCCTCGCGGCACGGGGTGAGCGTCGACGTCTCAGCCGGCCAGGCGACCGTCCGCGCGGCCGGCTGAGCATGCCGTGTCGGGGCGGTCAGTAGGCTGACGTCATGGATCTGCGAGTCGCCGCGTACGCCGTCATCACCGACGAGCGGGACCAGGTGCTGCTGTCGCGCTGGATCGAGGGCTCCAAGCCCGCATGGACCATGCCGGGCGGCGGGATGGAGCCGGGCGAGCACCCCGCGCAGACGTGCCGTCGCGAGGTGAAGGAGGAGACGGGATACGACGTCGCCGTGGGGGAGGTCCTCGGCATCGACTCCATCGTCATCCCGGCGCGCAAGAGGTTCTCGGCGGGCGAGGACCTGCAGGCGCTGCGGATCGTCTACCGCGCCGAGATCACGGGCGGGGAGCTCGCCTTCGAGCTCGACGGCTCGACCGACATGGCGGAGTGGATCCCGCTCAGCCGCGTGCGGTCGATCGAGCGCGTGTCCCTCGTCGACGTCGCCCTCCGGCTCGCCGGCGCCCTCTGACCGACATCCGCGAGAAGGAGATCCCCATGAACAACCGCATCCTGCTCGTCAACGGTCCGAACCTGAACCTGCTGGGCACGCGCGAGCCCGAGATCTACGGCTCCGACACCCTCGACGACGTCGTCGGCCTCGTCGAGCGGACGGCCGGCGGCCTCGGCTTCGAGGTGCGGGCCGTGCAGAGCAACCACGAGGGCGTGCTCGTCGACGCCATCCACGACGCGCGGTCGGACTGCGACGCGATCGTCATCAACCCCGGCGCGTTCACGCACACCTCGGTGGCGCTGCGCGACGCGCTCACGGGGGTGCGGCTGCCGTTCGGGGAGGTGCACATCTCGAACGTGCACGCCCGCGAGCCGTTCCGGCACCACTCGTACCTGTCGGATGTCGCGAGCTTCGTCATCGCCGGGGCGGGCGTGCAGGGGTACGCGTTCGCCGTGCAGCGGCTCGTGGCGGTGGCGCAGGGCTGAGGGGGCGCTGCGGGATCCGTCGGCCTGAGCCCGGCCGACCAGACGAGGGCTCAGTTCTCCGGTGAGAATGCCTCCGCCGGCGGGATTCTCGCGGTGCAGGAGGATCCTCGCGGACGTGCGTGGGCGTGAGCGGATGTGAGCGGACATGCGTGCGCGGATGCGCCACGGGCGTCAGCGGATGGCTTCGATCGGCTCCGTGACGTCGCCCACGGTCGCGTCGTACGCGGCGATGAGGGCATCGGCGTCGACATAGATCGTGAAGCCCCGCGCTCCGGCGCCCATGGAGACACGCCTGCCGCGTATGCGCTCGTCGGCATAGACGGGCCACGCCGTCTTCGAGCCCAGAGGGACGATCGTCCCTCGCTCGTACCCGGTCGCCTCCAGAGCGAGCTCCGCCTCGGGGAGGCGGAGCTTGTTCACTCCCACGACGGCGCGCAGCTTGGCCCAGGAGATCGAGCGGTCTCCCGGAACGAGGACGAAGCAGTACCGGTCGCCCTTCCCCTTCACGACGAGCGTCTTGACGATGTCCGACGGGTCGATGCCCCGCAGAGTCGCGGCCTCCTCGAGCGACGCTGCGACGGGCGACACCCGCACCTCGATCTCGAGGCCGAGCTCCGCCGCGGCATCTCGAACGCGCCGCGTCGCGTCCGCCGTCGTGGCTCCCTCGTCCAAGGGGCGCGACCCGGTCAGGCGTCGGGCGCGGCCAGCGGGTCGTCCGCCACCCACAGCTCGTCGTCCGCGCGCAGCGTCTGCCACGCGGCGAAGAGCACCCCGGCAGCGGCGGCGACGCCGAGGACGATCGCCACGACGGGGCCGGCGTTCGACTTCTTCTTCTTCTTCGTGATCTCGGGGAGGCCCGCACGCGTGCGGGCGAGGTTCAGCCGCGTGTCGTTCGCCACATCCCACGCCGACAGGGCCTTGCCGACGACGGTGCCCGCCACGGGCACGACGGAGTGGTCGATGAACTTCTTCGACGTCTTCACGCCCCGCTCGACATACGGACGAGCACGGTCGACATACGGCTCGACGTACTCGTGGTACTTCTCCTCCACGGTGGGAGCGACCTGCTTGCGCCCGAAGGTCTCCAGCTGGTGTCCGGCCTTCTTCGCGATGTCCGCGGCACCCGAGGCGACGACCTGCTGCGCCTCCCAGAGCTGCGTCGCCGACTGCTGGAGCTTCTTGAGCTCCTTCTTCTGCTTCCTGCTGAGACTGAGGCTCACGTGTGCCCTCCCGCATCGATGGGGTTTGCTTTCGACCATCCTGCCAGATGCGGCCGGGATCAGCTGAGGCCTTGCGGACTCTGAGAGGATATGCACATGACTCAGCACACGGCCGTCGCGACCATCCACACGAACCACGGCGACATCGTCGCCAACCTCTTCGGGGATCACGCCCCGCGCACGGTGCAGAACTTCATCGGCCTGTCCGACGGCTCGCAGGAGTGGACCGACCCCCGCACGGGCCAGAAGGGCGAGGGCGCGCTGTACCAGGACGTCGTCTTCCACCGGATCATCCCGAACTTCATGATCCAGGGCGGCGACCCCCTCGGCCAGGGCGTGGGCGGTCCCGGCTACGCCTTCGACGACGAGATCCACCCCGAGCTGGACTTCAACGCCCCCTACAAGCTCGCGATGGCCAACGCCGGCAAGCGCCCCAACGCCATCACGGGCCAGCTGAGCGGCACGAACGGCTCCCAGTTCTTCATCACGACCGATCCGACGCCGTGGCTCGTCGGCAAGCACACGATCTTCGGCGAGGTCGCCGACGAGGCGTCGAAGGCCGTCGTCGACGCGATCGCCCAGGTGCCGACCGGCGCGCAGGACCGTCCGGTCGAGCCGGTCGTCATCTCGTCGATCGACGTCGTCCCCGTCTGACGACGCCACCGGTTCCCGCGTGACCACGACCGAGCCCACCCGCAACCCGGACGACTACTGCTACCGGCATCCGAAGCGGCAGAGCTTCGTGATGTGCCAGCGCTGTCTGCGCACGATCTGCGGCGAGTGCCAGACCCCGGGCCCGGTCGGGGTCATCTGCCCCGAGTGCATGAAGGAGCAGCGCAAGAACCGGACTCCCGTGCAGAAGCGCGCCGAGCGTCGCTGGCGCGGCAGCGGCGCGGTCGCCGTCTCGGGCGGGAGATCGCGCGTCGTGCCGTGGATCGCGGGGATCACGGCGATCGTCTACCTCCTGCAGATGGTCGACCAGTATGCGCTGGGCGGCTCGCTCGGGATCCAGTCGTGGCTCGCCTTCTACGCGCCCTATCTCTATCCCGACCTCACCGGCACGTTCCAGCCCTGGCGCCTCCTCACGGTCGCGCTCGTGCACGGCGGGATCTGGCACGTCGGTCTCAACATGCTCTCGCTGTGGATGATCGGGAGGATCCTCGAGCCCGTCGTCGGGAGCGCGCGCTTCCTCGCCCTGTACGTGCTGTCCGCCCTCGGCGGGTCGGTCGCGGTCGCGCTGCTCTCCTTCACGACGCCCGTCGTCGGCGCCTCCGGCGCCGTCTTCGGGCTTCTGGGGGCGCTGCTCGTCATCGGGCGCAGACTCGGCGGGAACATCACGGGGATCCTCGTGCTCCTCGGCATCAACCTCGTGATCGGCTTCCTCCCCGGCTTCAACGTCTCGTGGCAGGCGCACGTCGGAGGCCTCGTCACGGGACTTGTGGTCGGCCTCGTGCTCTCCCGCACGGGAGGCCGGGGCCGGCGCGGCCTGCAGACCGCGCTCCTCGGGCTCGTCCTCGTCGGGCTCGTCGCCCTGCTCGCGGTCCCGCCGCTCCTCAACCCCGTCTTCGGCTGAGGATCCCCGGCTCCTCTCCACACGTCCTCCACAGAAACGGCCGGGTTCTCCACGGTCCGGCCCGGGTTGTGCACGTCCTGTCCACGGGGAACGGCCACTTCTCCACCTGGTTATCCACAGGGTTATCCCCATTGGGGATGAATTACACGACTGTTATTCACAGGTGTGCACGGGGCTGGGGATGAATCACACGGGTGTCATCCGGACGGCCGCCGCCTGGAAAGTCGCCGGGGATGGCGACCCCGGCCTCTCCGCCGTCCGGCGTCGTGGCGTAAGCTCGCGATCGGATCGTGAAAGGAACGCGCGATGGCCGACACTCTCGAGCGCCTCATGGAGGAACCGGGCCCCGAGCAGCCCGGCACGCGTCGCGCGCGTTCGGCACGGCGCAAGGCGGGCAAGCGCCGTCGCGGAGCCGGGAACGCCGTCCTCACCGTGCTCGGCGTCGGCCTGCTCATCGGGGGGCTCGCCCTCGGCGCCGGGACCCTCTTCGCGCCTCAGGCCGTGGAGCAGGCGTATGGCGCGGTCAAGGTGGGCGTCGCCGACAGGGTCCAGCAGGTGCAGCAGGAGGTCTTCGAGGAGCTCCCCACCGTGAGCCTCGGCGTCTCGGGCGGACAGGCGGAGCTCGACCTGTGCGACGGCACGTTCACCGAGATGCTCTCGTACGAGCGGGAGGGCGTCCCTCCTGTGTGGGCGGCGCACAACAACTGCGGCGGAGACGTCATCCTCCCGTGGGAGATCGGCCAGCGCCTCCGCGTCGCGGGAAGCGACCAAGTGTACGAGATCGTCGACATCACCTACACGTCGAAGATCTGGTCGTCCACCGCCGACCTCGTCGGCCTCGAGGGGGAGCTCGCCCTCCAGTCGTGCTTCTACGGCGAAGACCGGATGAAGTTCATCGGCCTGGAGCCCGTCGACAGCTGACGCGGGTCACGCGTCTTCCGTGTCGCCGCGGGCGGCGTCTTCCAGCGCCCATCCGCCGACGAGCCGTGTCCTGTAGACCCTCGGGTTGTGAGAGGCGATCGTGCGCGCGTTCCGCCAGTGACGGTCGAGCGCATGCCTTTCGCTCACGCCGGACGATCCGAGCGAGTCGAAGACGAGGGTGGCCGACTCCAGGACGAGCGTCGAGATCGCGTGCTGCGCGGCGCCGACCGCGAGCAGGCTGGCACGATCCTGGGCGGTGTCTCCCGCCTCCGCGCGCGCCACGGCGACGTCGACGAGATCGAGCGACCGCAGCAGCGTCGCCTCCGCCGCGAAGGCGTTGGCCGCGAGGCGCCCGATGACCTCCTGCAGCTCGGGGTCGTCGACGGGCTCGGGGACGAGCGCATTGCCGTGCGACCGGCGCCGTGCCCGCAACGCGGCGATGCCGTCGCGCAGGATCGCGTTGCCGATCCCCACGAGCAGGGCGTTGAGCGCGGACTGGTAGAACTGGCTCTGATACACGTAGCGCTTCGCATAGGAGAAGACGCGCTCGGCGGGGACCGCGACGTCGACGTAGGCGACCGATCCGCTGCCCGTCAGGCGCTGTCCGAATCCGTCCCAGTCGTCGCCGACGGCGACGCCGTCGCTTGTCATGTCGACGAGTGCGACGACGCGGTGCCCTGCCTCGTCCGCGGCGAGGACGGTCGTCCACCGCGCGTAGACGCTGCCGGTCGCGTAGTACTTCGTGCCGTTGAGACGCAGGACGCCCTCGGCGTCGGGCAGAAGCGTCGTGCGCACGGATCCGACGTCCGTGTCGGGCTCGCTCCATCCGCCGCCCACGATCTCGCCGCTCCCGAGACGGCGGAGCCACTCGTCCGTGCGAGGGTCGGCGCGGTCGTATCGGCGATCCTCGACGAACGACAGGTGGTTCCGCCAGATGTGGGCGAGGTTGACGTCGGCCTCGGCGAGCTCTGCGACCAGCCGGAACGCCGTCGACAGTCGCGCGTCCTCCCCGCCGAGATCGCCCGGGATCCGGAACCCTGCGAATCCGGCGTCGACGAGCCATCCGAGCTGCTCGTGCGGCACCGTACCCGTCCGCTCCCGCTCGGCCTCACCCTCGGCGATCCTCTGGAAGAGCGGCCGGAACCGCGTGGCGAGGCGCTCGTGCTCGTCCTGGTCGCGAGCCTTCGCGGCGTGCTCGATGGGGATGGCTCTACCTCGACTCTCGGCCTTCTCTGCTCCGCCGACAGCCTAGGTTCCCGAGGCCGTCGGCTGTCCGGAACGTCGTCACCGTCGGCAACATCGGGGCGCCGCACCTCTGTCGGACGCCTCCGGCATCCGCCGCACGACGTGGGATGGCGGGGATGAAACAGGAGGTGAAAAATGCCGGCACCACCTCGGGGTGATCATCAGGAAACCCATAGAACTGAACATGCCCGCCTCCTCGTGGAAGCGGGCATATCTGTGTTCCCGCGCTGTGTGTGCAGCCGCGATCTAGGGGAAGGAACAGCATGGACTGGAGATTCCGTCGGCGGGAGACCGCCGACCGCCTGGGAGGCGGAGGACGACAATCGTCGCTCTCCCGACATTCCCCTGTGAAGGTGACGCGAACGGGATCGCTGCCGCATCGCTCTGTCACGATGACAACGGTGCTCGCCCTCGTGGCGGGACTGTTCGCCGCCGCCGGCATCGCGGCGTCACCGGCTTCAGCCGCGGACTCGCCGCCGTTCTCCTGCCAGCCAAATGCCGACGGGCTCCTCTTCCAGGGCTCTTCGACGACGAGCCTCTTCGCGGTCGACCTCGTCACGGGCGAATACGAGCAGCAGGCGCTGTCGCCCGCGCAGAATATCAACGCGGTCGCCTACAACGTCCTCGACAACTACGTATACGGCTGGAACACCGAGTCACGATCGCTCGTGCGCGTCGCATCCGACGGCACGGTCACGGACCTCGGGCGGCCCGCGGGCGTCGCAGACCGCGGGTACAACATGGGCGACATCGACGCGGACGGCCATTATTGGGTCTCCGCGAACATCGACGGGATACCCCCGTGGTACGAGATCGATCTCGCTCCGGACTCGCCGACCTTCGGCACGGTTCTCAGCCAGGGGACCTTGTCCGAACCCGCCGGCATCAGCGCCGGCGCGGACTGGGCGCACGTCCCCGGAGGCGGGGACTTCCTCTACCGAGCGGCGACGAACGCCGCGGGGGACATGGTGCTCCTGGCGTTCGATAAGGAGAGCGGAGAGACGACGATCCTCGGCGCGGTGACCGGGGCCACGGGCTTCGGAGGGCTGGTCGGCGCCGTCTACGCCGACAGCGCCGGCTTCCTGTACGCCTCCGACAACCGCACGGGCTACATCTACCGCATCGACATCCAGACGCGCAGGGCTGTGCTCTTCGCGAACGGGCCCTCGTCGACCGGGAACGACGGTGCGCGCTGTTTCCTGTCGACCCTCGCACTCGACTACGGAGACGCCCCGGACTCCTATGGGACGACGCTGGCGGGCGACGGTGCGCGCCACCTGATACGCGACTACGACGAGGCGACGAGTACCTCCTCGCTCATGCTGGGCTCATCGATCGATCACGAGGACGATGCTGAGCCGCGTGAAGCGGCGGACGGCGACGAAGGCATCACCGCCGACGAGGACGGCGTCTCCGGCGACATCGTCGCGGTTCCCGGTGAGGAAACTGCTGTCGTGGTGTCGGCCACGAACCTCACGGGCGCGGACGCCACGCTCGCCGGCTGGATCGACTCGAACGGCGACGGCGTCTTTGCGGAGGACGAACTGCAGACGGTCGCGGTGCCCGCAGGCACGACGGACGGACGTTTCACGCTCACATTCCCTGTCGGCACGACGCTCGACGACACGTACGCGCGATTCCGGTTGTTCTCCTCCGGCGTCACCACGTTCCCGTCCACAGGGGCGGCCAGGGGCGGTGAGGTCGAGGACTACCCGGTCGCGGTGAGGGACCGATCGATCGAACTCGAGAAGTCCTCGAACGCTACCGACGCATCCCGCGTGGGAGACGTGGTGGCATACACCGTGACGGTCAGCAACCCCGGCACGGACGGTTACACGGAGGAGAGCCCCGCGTATGTCCTCGATGACCTCGCCGGTGTTCTCGACGATGCGTCCCTCGATGAGTCCTCCCTCCGGGCGGTCTCGTCTGATGGTGCGGAGGTATCGGCCCCGATTCTCCGTGACGGTCGCTATCTTCAGTGGCAGGGCCCGGTTCCGGCAGGCGGGTCCGTGACGCTGGCCTACGAGTTGACGCTCGTGAAAGGCGGGGACGGAGACGTGACGAACGTCACGTGGGCGCCGGAGACGCCACCGGACGAGGTACCGCCGACTCCCGACTGCGAGGACACCGCCGAGCCGTGTGACTCCACGAAGACGCTGCTCCCGCGCGTGTCCGTCGAGAAGACGTCCGATGTGACGGAGCTGCCCGAAGACGGCGGGGTCGCCACGTACACTGTGACGGTCACGAACGAGGGCCCCGGTGTCTACACGGAGCAGGCTCCTGCGTCGGTCACGGACGACCTCTCGGAGGTCCTCGACGACGCGGAGTTCGGCGAGATCGTCGAGCCGTCGGAGGGTGCCTCGTTCGACCGATCGGCCGAGGAGCTGACCTGGTCGGGCCCGCTGGCCGCAGGCGAGTCGAAGACCATCGTCTACACGGTGGAGTACGACGCCTTCGCGGGCGACCACGTGCTCTACAACGTCGCCTGCGTCCCCGAGGACGATGTGCTTCTGGGCGCAGATCCGTGCGCGGACAACCGTGTCCCCGGCCGCGGGCTCGAGATCAAGAAGAGCGCCGACCCGGCCTCGGGGACCCCGGTCGACCCCGGCCAGGACGTGACGTACACGCTGTCGTTCACGAGCACCGGTGAGATCCCGGCGGAGGTGAACACCACCGACGACCTGTCGAAGGTCTTCGACGACGCCACGTTCGTCGAAGGGTCGCTGACGGTCTCGAACGACGATCTCGTCGCCGAGCTGGACGGCGAGACCCTCTTGGTCACGGGCGAGGTGCCCGCCGGCCAGACGTACACCGTCTCGTACACCGTCGAGGTGAACGCCTTCGAAGACTACGCCGACCACCTGCTCGAGAACGTCGTGCGGGGCGACTGCGAGCCGGCCGACTGCCCGTCGACCGAGCACCCGGTCCGTGACTTCGACGTGAAGAAGGCCTCGACGTCCGATGGCGTCGCGCAGCCGGGTGATGTGGTCGACTACAGCGTCGTCGTCACGAACAACGGCAAGGGCGACTACACGGCGGACAGTCCGGCGGGCTTCACGGATGATCTGGCCGATGTGCTGGACGACGCCTCGTACAACGGCGACGCCGTCGCGGTGTCGTCGGATGGCACGGACGCGGGCGAGGTGACCCTCGACGGCACGACGCTGGCATGGTCCGGACCGCTCGCCGGCGGGCAGTCCGTCACGGTGACCTATTCGGTGACGGTGACGGGACTCGGCGACGACGTGCTCACGAACGTCGCCGTGCCGGAGTGCCCTGACGGCGTCATCTGCGACCCGCCGACGCCGCCCATCGATGTCAAGGTCCCGCACGTGGAGCCGAGCAAGTCCTCGGATCCCACGACGGGAACGGATGTCGAGGCTGGACAGGTCATCGCCTACACGCTCTCGTGGACGAACACGGGCCAGGCGACAGGGCCGCTCGACGCGACCGATGACCTCTCGAAGGTGCTCGACGACGCCGAGGTGACGGGCGAGCCGCTCGTCGACGAGGCTCACGCCGATTCGGTGGAGGCCGTGTACTCCGCCGCGGAGAAGTCGATCCGAGTCGTCGGCGAGATCGCGCCGGGCGAGACGGTGACCGTCGTCTACGAGGTGACGGTGCTGCCCGACGGCGAACGCGGCGACGATGAGATCGACAACGCCCTGATCCCCGACGTGCCGCCGTACGTGTGTGACGGGGAGGACGAGGATTGCGATCCGTTCGTGCCCCCGACCACCGAGCACGACGTCCCGGAGATCGTCGACAGCAAGACGGTGGACCCTGCCTCGAACACGGCCGTGAAGCCCGGTCAGGAGCTCACCTACACGCTGACGTTCGAGAACAGGGGCGCAGCTGCGGGCGCGGTCGATCGGGTCGACGACCTGACGCACGTGCTCGACGACGCGGACGTCACGGTCGCGCCGCTCGCCTCCGACGAGGCGCTGGCGGTGTCGCCGGTCGAGAACGGCAGGTTCTCGACCACCGGCGTCCTCGAGCCCGGACAGGTCGTGACCGTGAGCTACACGGTCACGGTGAAGCCCGCGGAGGCACTCGGCGATTCCGTGCTCGCGAACTTCCTTCTCGAGCCCGACGAGGTGCCGCCGCCCGACCCGGTCTGCGAGGAGACCGAGGACAGCACGTGCAACCCGGTGTCCGACGTCTCGGTGGTGAAGTCCGCCGATCCGGAGGACGGGACCGTCGTGGACAGCGGTCAGGACGTCACCTACACGCTGACGTTCGCCAACGCCGGTGAAGGAACGGGAGCCGTCGACTACGTCGATCACATGGCCGGCGTCCTCGACGACGCCGATCTCGTGAAGCAGCCGACCGCCTCCGCGGACTCCTTGACGGTCTCGGCCGTCGAGGACGGACGGTTCGGCGTGCGCGGGGACCTGGCGGCGGGTGAGACCGTCACGGTCTCGTACACGGTGAAGGTCCGGGCGTACGAGGATCAGGGCGACCACACGCTGGGCAACGTGGTCACGCTGGCGGGAAACACTCCCGGTCCGGATTGCGATCCGGACAGCTTGCTCTGCACGGAGCATCCGGCAGGACACCCCGACGTCTCCGTGGAGAAGTCGGCTGATCCGGCATCGGGCACGAAGGTGGATGCCGGTCAGGTCATCACCTACACGCTCGCGTTCACGAACGACGGGAACGCGCAGGGAGCGGTGGACTACACCGACGACCTGTCGAGAGTGCTCGATGACGCCACTTTGACGGGCCAGCCCGTCGTGGGTGGCGAGGGCCTCGCTGCCGCTGTGGACGGACACGTGATCCGGGTCACGGGTGATCTCGCGGCGGGCGCTCACGCGACGGTGACCTACCGGGTCACGGTCAATGACGAGGGCGAGAGGGGGGACAACCGTCTCCTGAACGTCGTCGCCGAAACCGGGACGGATGACCCGCAGTGCGGTGAGGACGGCGTGGAGTGCACCGAGCACGTCACGGGTGACCTCGTCGTGACGAAGACGGTAGACCCGGTGTCGGGCACGGACGTGGAGGTCGGCCAGAAGCTGACCTACACGCTGTCGTTCGAGAACATCGGCGCCGGACCGGCGGACGTGGAGCATACCGACCATCTGATCGGCGTTCTCGACGATGCGGAGATCATCGGTGACGTCGTCGCGTCGGAGGGCCTCGCTGCCGCTCTCGAGGGAAATGTGCTCGAGATCACGGGGGAGGTGCCCGCTGGACAGACCTCGACGGTCACGTACACGGTCGAGGTCAAGGAGTACCTTGCGCAGGGGGACCACTCGCTCGGCAACTTCCTCACCCTTGCAGGTGAGGAGCCGCCGACCGAATGCGATCCGAACAGCGTGCTCTGCACAGTGAACCCGATCGAAGAGCCGCCGGCCGACGAGCCTCCGCAGGAGCTCGACGCGACGGGCATGGTGCTCGGCGTGGGTGCCCTCGGCATCGCGATGCTGCTCCTCGGAGCAGGCGCCGTCGCCCTTCTGATCGCGCGTCGCAGGAGGGAGCAGCACGCGGGCTGATCCCCGGCCGCGTGGAGGCGCCCCCGGACCGCTCGGTCCGGGGGCGCCTCTCTGTGTGTGTCGGCGTCATCCGCAGGAGACGGCCGGGGACCCGAGACGCCGCGCCGGCTCAGGAGCGTTCGGCGGGGCGTGCCGGCGGAAGGCCGAGGAGGCCGCTGCGCGTCGCGACCGCGATGGCGTCGTCGCGCGTGGAGACCTGGAGCTTGCGATAGACGCTCCGCACCTGGCTTCGCACCGTGTTGATCGAGACGCTGAGGCTCTGGGCGATCGCCTGCAGGGTGTCGTCGCCTGCGAGCGCGTGGAGGATGATCTGCTCCCGCGGCGTGAGCTCCACGAGCTCGACGGGGCGGCTCTCATGGTGCCCGGCTCGTGCGACGACCTGTTCGTAGAGCTTCATGCGCCCCGTCCTGCGGCAGAGCTCCTCGAGATCGCCCTGGGGGATCTCGAGCAGCGCCGACAGGATGCCGCTCGACTCGACGTACGTCGAGGCGGTGTCGAAGAGGGCGACGGCATCGGCTGTACTGCCGCGCCGCAGCTGGGCCGTCGCGAGCACGAGCAGATGGTCGAGCTTGTCTCGGCTGGACCCGGCCCTCCGCAGCGGCATCGACGAGGCGCGAATGGCGCGAGCGGCCTGGCCGGCGCGGAGATGGGCGCGTCCGGCGACGGCGCGCAGTCGTGCGTTCGCCGGGTACGCGGTCGACAGCGCGAGCGCGGACTGGGCCTCTCCGGCGGCCAGGAGCAGGTCCGCTCTCGCCGAGAGCAGGATGCCTCCCGCGATGCGGTCGGCACTCTCGGTCGCCCCCTGCGCGATGAGGGTCTCGTCCAGCCGGATGAGACCGAAGGCGGGGTTGCGGAAGAGGAGATCGAAGCGTGCCCACGCCGCGGCGACGAAGGGCCAGATCTCATAGCCTGCTGCGGCGTCTCCGAGCTCGATGAGCATCGCCTCCGCACGGTGTTCGTCGAGTTCGTCGATGGCGAGCACGACGCGGGCGATGCGGGCGGGAGCCGTGAGGAAGGGGGCGATGCCCCTGGACGGCTCGGACAGGTCCTCCGCCTTCCGCAGCCACTCCACCGCGTGGCGCCTGCTGCCGGAGAGCGCTGACAGGAGTGCCGCGTATGCCGCGGCATTCCCTCGTGCGGACCTCATCGCCGCGGACGTGGACTGCTCGTACCCCATCCGCGCGTGCGTCATCGCGTCGTCGAACCTGCCCATGAGCAGCGTGGTCAGCGACCGCTGCGCGGCGATCCACCCCGGACGGTGCGTCGCAGGATCGGAGTGCCAGGGCACGGCTCCGTGGCCGCGACGATGTGTGACGTGTTCCTCGACGCGGCGGGCGATCTTCTCCGCCTCCGTGAAGTCTCCGCGCAGGCGTGCTCCGATGAGCGCGATCATCCCGGCGGTCAGCACGTCGGCGGGATGCCGGAACGATGAGAACGTGGCGGCGTAGCGGCGTCCCCAGGTCGTGTAGAAGTTCTGGTACCTCGACCAGGGACTGCGGCGGGATCCGAGCTGGTGCGCGAGGTACCCGGCCATGAGAATCTGCGGATGGCCGTTCAGGGTCTCAGGGGGAAGCCGCCGGAGGAGGGAGAGCAGCCGTGCCCCATAATCCCGGGGCACCTCGAACCAGAGGCCGTCGCCGAGCCGTTCCAGGGCGTGCAAATCGGCGCGCTCGATCGCACGCGAGATCTGCGAGTCCATGTCCGCCCCTGCTCCCGAGAACTACCTCACTATGAAGTTCCCATGCGCAGACACGGGGTATCGGGCGATGTGGAGCAGAATCACCCGCGTTTTCACCCCTTTGGCGTGTGAATCCGGTCGATCCCTCCCTCCGCCGTCGACGGGGACGGAGAGGCGGCGAGGAGACCCTGCTGGGTCGCGAGAAGAACGGCCTCCTCGCGCGAGGTCGCCCCGAGGGCGCGGTAGATGCGCCGGGTCTGCGTCTTCACGGTGTTGATCGACACGCTCAGCCGCACGGCGATGGCATCGAGGGGCGCGTCCGTCGCGAGCTCTCGGAGGACGACGCGTTCCCGGGGGGAGAGCTGCACGACCCTGACCGCGGCACGACAGCGCGGGGACAGGTGCGGGAGGATCGACGCGAGGGGATCGTCGACGCCGACGAGCGCGCAGAGCCGTCGTCGATCGTCGTCGTCGATCTCGCGGAACGTGGAGACGTCTCCGGTGAAGGCGAAGCACTCGATCGCTTGAGCGAAGTCCCGTGCGGCTTCGTCGCTCTCATCGCGCCTCAGATGGGCCGAGGCGCTGATCAGGAGGAGGTCGACGGTGTCGCGCCGTGTCGCGCCGCGTGCGAGGCCCGGGATGGATGCGATGCGAAGCGCGTCCGCGAAGTCGCCTGCGCGCAGATGTGCTCTGGCGGCGGCGATCTGCAGCATCGGGGCATGCGGATGCTGCCTCGCCAGCGAGATGACGGTCGTTCCCTCTCCGGCCTCGAGCAGGAGGTCCGCTCTGGCGCGCAGTAGGAGCCCGCCCGCGAGGGTGTCGGCGTCGGAGGGCGCGGCGTTGGCGAACATGATGTCGTCCATGCGTGCAAGCCCCGTCGCCGTGTTGCCGAGGATCTGGTCGTGGCGGCTCCACACCATCGCGATGTACGGCCAGATCTCATAGCCGCCGGCCGAGGGCCCGAATTCCTGCAGATAGGCGCGGGCTGAGTCCGTGTCGAGTGCGTCGAGAGCGAGTACCGCCCGGGCGAGGATCGCGGCGGCGTCGACGAGCGGATGGATGTGGTTCGGCACGCCGTCGATGCCGGCATGCTTCGACAGCCAGCCGAGCGACACGTCCCGACTCCCGGCGAAGGCGGCGAGGAGCGCGGCGTAGCCGGCCCCGTCCTTGCCCGCCGTCTGCTGGTGCGGGGTCGGTCCGGCCTCCTCGTAGGCCCGCCGGGCGAAGCCGAAGGCCTCCGTGAAACGCCCCCGGAGCATGGCGGTGAGTGCTCGCTGGGCGGGGAGCCACCCCGGGCGCGACGTCGTGCTGCGTCCCGCTCGCGCGTGCAGCCGAAGTGTCCGCTCGAGCTTCTGCGCCGTGGCCTCCGATTCGTAGAGCTCTCCGTCGAGTCGCAGGCCGATCACCGCGAACATCCCTGCGACCAGAGCCTCGTCCGGATCCTCCATCGTCGCGAAGGCCGAGGCGAAGTGCGGGGCGAAGACCGTGAAGGCCCGCAGCAGATGGCGCAGGGTCACGTCGCCTGCCCCGTCGGAGAACTGCGAGGACTGCGCGAAGAGCAGGAGGAGACGTGGCCTGCGGAGGATCGCCTGCCGTGGAAGGGCGGACAGGAGGTCTGCGAGCTCTCGCCCCGCGGCCGCGGGCAGCGCGTACCAGAGCCGATCGGACATGGACTCGATCGCATCGAGATCCGCGTCCCGGAGCGCGCGGTCGATTTCGCTGGTGACGTCGTGCGGAAGATCCATGGGGGCTTTCTGAGAGGGATCCCCCGAACACCATTATCGATCCGGATGAGATCGGGGGCGAAAGACGACCCGGGCAGGCGTCTGCCGGGCGCCGGCGGAATACCGTGAGATCGGGACCCCATCCCTCTGTGTGTCCCATCACACAGCAAGACGCCCGTCGCGATCATCGATCGCGACGGGCGTCTTCGTCCTACGGAGGAGAGCTAGACCCTCACCGCCACTGCGTCGTCATGAGGAAGCCGATGAAGGCGATCCCGAAGCCGATGACGAGGTTCCACGCGCCGATGTCGGGGATCGGGAAGGCCATCCCCGAGAGGTAGAAGACGAGTATCCACACGAGCCCGATGAGCATGAAGGAGACCATCACCGGCTTGAACCACACCGGGTTCGGGCCCTTGCTGCTCTCGACGGGCTCTTCGTCCTGGGTTGCTCGTGCCATGGTGGAGAGTCTACTAGGGCGCCGCGGGGGAACCCTGCGCCTCGTGCGAGGTGTGAGCATCGATGTCCTGACCGGCTTCGGGATCAGGACTCGGAGTCGGCGACTCCGTCTCCTCCACGCCCGTGCAGACGCGCACGCTGATCGTCGACCTGATCGGGACCGAACCGATCGACGACTGTGAGACGATGCCGGGCTGGTCGGCCGCCATGCAGTTCTCGTCCTCGATGACCTCGGACGTCAGCCCGAGCTCGGCGAGCGCGTTCTCGGCCGACTCCACCGACCATCCCGTGTAGTTGTTGACCTGCACGCGCCCCGTCGCCACCTCGAGGTCGATGACGGATCCCTGCGACACCTCGTCGCCCGCGGCGAGCTCGTCGGTGCCGGAATGGATGCTCAGCACGGTGTCCTTCGCGCTCGACGCGTCGTCGACGGGCAGGATGGCGCCGAGCGACAGCCCGGCGTCCGTGATCGCCTGCCGGGCGTCGGCGAGGCCGAGGCCGACGAGCTCGGGCACCACCGCGACCTGCGGGCCCTCGGACACGTGCACCTCGACCCGCTGATCCGGGCTCACCGAGAGGCCCTCGCCCGGGTCGGTCCCGATGACGACGCCCTCGTCCACGGTGTCGCTCGGCTCGCCGACCTCGACGGGGACGAGGTCGTTCGCCTCGAGCTCGGCCGCCGCCCGTTCGTAGGTCATGCCCGCGACGTCCGGGATCACGCGCGAGCTGGCGGGGGCGCCGGTCCAGGGCTGGATCGTGTTCACCCAGAACAGGATCGCGACGATGAGGACCGCGACGAGCGCCACGGCCGACCAGATCCACACGACGGGAGGCCCCGACTGCGTGCGCGTCATGGTGTTGTCGCTGGAGAGCTGGCGCAGCGTGCGCGCCGTCTCCTGCGCCTGGCGCGGGCTGGGCCCGTAGAGCTCGTTGGTGAGGGTGTCGAGCTCGCGCCTCGTGGGGGCGCGGCCGTCGAGCGCCTCGTCGAGCGCCTCCCGGAAGCGGGCGGCGTCGGGATAGCGCTGGTACGGGTCCTTCGCGAGCGCACGGAGCACCACGGGGTCGAGACCCCGGGGCAGCTCGGGGTTCACGGCTGTCGGGGCGACGGGGGTCTCGCTGACGTGCTGGTACGCGACGGCGACGGGGGAGTCGCCCCGGAAGGGCGGCCGGCCCGTGAGCATCTCGTAGAGCACCACGCCGGTCGAGTACAGGTCGGCCCGCGCGTCGACGGCCTCGCCCTTGGCCTGCTCGGGCGAGAAGTACGCGGCCGTGCCGAGGATGGCGGTGGTCTGCGCGACGGTCGACGACGAGTCGGAGACGGCGCGCGCGATCCCGAAGTCCATCACCTTCACCTGGCCGGCCTCGGTGACCATGACGTTGCCCGGCTTGATGTCGCGGTGGACGACGCCCGCGCGGTGCGAGTACTCGAGCGCCTCGAGGATGCCGTCGGCGTACCGCACGGCGTCCTTCGGCGTCAGCGGCCCGCGCGCGATGACGTCCTTCAGGAGCGTGCCGGTGACGAGCTCCATGACGATGTACGGCACGGGGCGCTTCGCTCCCGAGGAGTCGGTCTCGCTGTCCTCGCCCGCATCGAAGACCCGCACGATCGACGAGTGGGCCATCCTCGAGGCCGCCTGCGCCTCGAGCCGGAAGCGGGTGCGAAACGTGCTGTCGCCGGCGAGGTCCCGCTCGAGGATCTTGATCGCGACCGTCCGGCCGAGCTTCTCGTCGTACCCCCGGTAGACGCTCGCCATGCCGCCGCGGCCGATGAGGTCGTCGACGCGATATCGATCGTTCAGAACGCGTGGCTCGGCCTGCACGGATGATCCCCCCTGATGACGCAGGTCCGGTCAGCTTAGACCCGCCTGCTGAACGTCGGCTCTGGCGCCGACGGTGTGTGCTCAGCGCCCCGTCGTCGGTGCGTCGTCGCTCTCTGTGCCGCGGCCGGCGCTCGGCGTCTCGGACGGGTCGGGCGACGGCGTGGCCTCGTCGGCGACGATCTGCGCGGTCGTCTGGCCCGAGGAGTCGGAGTCGCGGATCGTGCCGTCGGAGCCCTCGCAGTGGGCGACGTAGCTCGCGCTGATGAAGCTGCCGAGCGTTCCCGTCGCCTCGAGCGCGGCCGACGTCTCGCCGGGCAGGAACTCGCGGGTCGCGCTCTGGTTGTCGGAGAAGACGGCGTTCGAGAGGGAGACGGTGTAGCCGCTGAGGCTCCCCGTCCCGCTCGGGCACGTGAAGGGCGGCCAGGTGATCGTGAAGGAGGCGCCTTCGGTGATCTCGGCGGCGTTCGTCTCGCTGCCGAAGGTGAACGTCGCGGTGCTGGGGGCCTCGATCGGCGTCACGTCGGAGTACACCGTGAGGGTGATCTCCCGGCCGGGGGCCTGGACTCCGCTCGGGCTCACCTGGTACACGACGCCCACCTGATCGGCGGTCGAGGCGGGGTCGCCCTGCGCGCGCGTCACGCCGAACCCGGCACCGGACAGGATCGCGGCCGCGTCGTCGTACGCCATCCCCTCGAGGCCGAGCGTGCTGATGTCGACGCTCGCGGTGGTCTCCGTCGGCGTGGGGGTCGACGCGGGCGTCGAGGGCGCCGCGGATGTCGGCGGGGTGGTCGTCTCGGAGGCGTCGGGGTCGCCGTCCTGGCCGGAGAGCGCGGCCCAGAGCGTGCCGCCGAGGACGAGCGCGAGCAGCAGGATGAGCGCGACGAGCGGCCACGTCCACGGGCTGCGCTTCTTCTTCGTCTTCTTCGGCGCGGGCTCCTCGACCCCCTCCACAGCGCCTGCGGCGCCCGCGGGGATGGGACGGGTCGACGACAGGATGCGCGTCGGGTCGTCGGAGCCGCCCAGCAGCTGCGTGAAGTCGTCGTTCCCGATCGCGGCGCCGGCGGCGATCGCCGGAACGGCGGCGGCCGCGGCGGCCACATCGCCGCGGCGCAGCGCGTTCGCCGCGCGTGCGACGGCGGCGGACGACGCCGGACGGTCCTCGGGCTTCTTGGCGATCATCGCCATGACGAGGTTCTGCACCGGCTCGGGCACGTCGGACGGCAGCGGCGGGGGCTGCTCGTTGATCTGCGCCATCGCGATGGCGACTTGCGACTCGCCCGTGAAGGGACGCTTCCCCGCGAGGGACTCGTACGCCACGATGCCGAGGGAGTAGGTGTCGGTCGCCGGGCTCGCCGGATGGCCGGACGCCTGCTCGGGGGACAGGTACTGCACGGTGCCCATCACCTGGCCGGTGGCCGTCAGCGGCACCTGGTCGGCGATCCGCGCGATCCCGAAGTCGGTGATCTTCACCCGGCCGTCCGGCGTGATGAGCAGGTTCCCGGGCTTGATGTCGCGGTGCACGAGGCCGGCCGCGTGCGCCGCCTGCAGGGCGGAGGCGGTCTGAGCGGTGATGTCGAGGGTGCGGTCGGAGGGGAGCGCGCCCTCGCGCTCGAGCACGGTCGACAGCGCCTCGCCGGGCACGAGCTCCATGACGAGGAACGCGGAGCCGTTCTCCTCGCCGTAGTCGAACACGCTCGCGATGCCCTCGTGGTTGACGAGCGCGGCGTGGCGGGCCTCGGCGCGGAAGCGCTCGAGGAACCCGGGGTCGCCCATGTACTCGTCCTTGAGGATCTTGATCGCGACCGAGCGGCCGATGACGTGATCGGTCGCCTCCCAGACCTCGCCCATGCCGCCGATGGCGATGCGCGAGTTGAGCTCGTAGCGGCCGCCGAAAGAAACACCCCGTGTTGGTCTCATCGTGCCAGCACCGCCTCCATGACTTCCTTCGCGATGGGAGCCGCGATCGTGTTCCCGCTTCCCGACTGCCCCTGGCCACCGCCGTCCTCCACGACGACGGCGACCGCGACCTGCGGGTCGTCCGCCGGCGCGAAGCCGGTGAACCAGAGCGTGTAGGGGTCGTCGTCCGCATTCTCGGCGGTGCCCGTCTTCCCGGCCACGTCGACTCCGTCAATTCTTGCATTGGTCGCGGCGCCATCCTGGACGCTCGCCGTCATCGCCTCCGTGAGCGCGTCGGCGAGGTCGGCGTCGAGCGCCTCGCCGAACGCCGTCGGATCGTAGGTCTCCTGCACCGACAGGTCGGGGCCGATGACGTCGTCGACCATCCAGGGGTTCATGACGACCCCGTCGTTCGCGATGCCGGCGGCGACCATCGCCATCTGCAGCGGCGTCGCGGTGACCTGGCCCTGGCCGAAGCCGGTGAGACCCGTCTGGGCGTCGTCTCCCGCGAGGCTGGGGTACGACGAGGCCGTCGAGGGCAGGGGCGTCTCGAAGCTCCGGTTGAAGCCGTACGACTCGGCCGCCTCGCGGATGGCGTCCTCGCCCAGCTCGACGGCGAGCTCGGCCATCGGGACGTTGCACGAGAGGCGGATCGCGTCGCGCAGCGTGACGGTGTCGCCGGAGCCGCAGGTCCCGCCGTCGGCGTTGCTGACGACGGCCGACGAGCTCGGCAGCGTGTAGGCGGCGACGTTGGGGAACGTCGAGTCCATCGTGTAGTCGCCTGAGGCGATCGCCGCCGTGGCGGTGACGAGCTTGAAGGTCGACCCGGGCGGGTACAGGTCGCCGGCGATCGCGCGGTTCTGCAGCGGTTCGAGCGCGTCGGCCTCGAGGGCCGTGTAGTTTGCGTTCACGGCGTCGCCGTCGTGGAGCGCGAGCTGGTTCGTGTCGTATCCGGGCGTCGACACCATCGCGAGGATGCGGCCCGTCGACGGCTCGACCGCGACGACAGCGCCCGTGTAGCCGCGGTTCACGAGCGCATCGTAGGCGGCCTGCTGGGCCGCCGGCTCGAGGCTCAGCTCGATGCTCGAGCCACGGGGGTCCTGTCCCGAGAGGATCTGGTCGATGCGGGAGAAGAACGCCGAGCTCGCCTGGCCGGACAGCTCCTGGTTCATGGCCCGCTCGAGCCCCTCCGTCGACTGCAGCACGGGGTTGATCCATCCCGTCACCGTCGACCACACGTCGGCGTTGGCGTACTGCCGCTGCCAGGCGTAGAGGTCGTCGCTCGCGATCGACGTGACGATCTCCTCGCCGCCGGCGATGATCGACCCGCGCTGCACCTCGTAGCTGTCGTACAGCGTGCGGCGGTTGTTGACGTCCTCGTTCAGCGTCGGCGCGTTCACGACCTGGATCCAGCTCGTCGCGACGAAGAGCGACAGGAACATGAAGAGCACGATGATGCTGAGCCTGCGGAGCTCCTTGGTCATCCGATCACCGCCCGGGGCTGCTGGCGCACCGCGTCGCTGATGCGCAGGATGATCGCCACGATGAGCCAGTTCGACAGCAGCGACGAGCCGCCCGCGGCGAGGAAGGGCGTCGTGAGGCCCGTGAGCGGGATGACCCGCGTCACGCCGCCGACCATGATGAACACCTGCAGGGCGAGCGTGAACGACAGCGCGGTGGCGAGCAGCTTGCCGAAGTCGTCCTGGCCGAGCACGCCGATGCGCAGGCCCCGCGCGCTGAAGACCAGGTAGAGGCAGAGGATGGCGAAGAGGCCCACGAGCCCCAGCTCCTCGCCCAGGCTCGGGAAGATGTAGTCGCTCTGCGAGACGGGGGTGAGGTACGGGCGCCCCTGGCCGAGACCCGTGCCGAGCAGGCCGCCGTGCGCGAGCCCGAAGATGCCGTTGACGAGCTGGAAGCTGCCCCCCGGCGCCTCGTACACCGACTGGTCGAACGCGTTCAGCCAGCTCTCGAAGCGGCCGCGCACGTACGACAGCACGAACGTCGCCGCGATCGCCCCGCCGACGGCCAGCAGCACGCCGATGAGCATCCATCCCGTCTTGCCGGTCGCGACGTACAGCGTGGCCACGAACATCCCGAAGATGAGCAGGCCCGTTCCGAGGTCGCGCTGGAGGACGATGATGGCCATCGACACGAGCCAGACGACGATGAGCGGCCCGAACTCGCGAGCGCGAGGGAAGGTGAAGCCGAGGAACTTCCGGCCGGTCGACGCGAGGCTCTCGCGGGTGCGCACGAGATAGCCGGCGAAGAAGATCGCGAGGCAGATCTTCGCGAGCTCGCCCGGCTGGAAGTTGAAGCCGAAGACGTTGATCCACACGTCGGCGTTGCCGCCGCCGTGGAGGAACGGCACGAACGGGAGGAGGAGGAGCACGAGACCCGTGAGGCCGAAGATGTACGTGTACCGGAAGAGCACGCGGTAGTTCGTCAGGGTGAAGACGAGGATCGTGGCGAGGAGGATCGAGACCCCGGCGTAGACGATCTGGTTGGGCGCCGCGAGGCGCTCGCCGACCGACTCGTTGTAGATGTCGATGCGGTAGATCATCGCGATGCCGAAGCCCGTGAGGAGCGTCGCGATCGGCAGCACGAACGGGTCGGCCTGCGATGCGCGGGCGCGCAGCACGATGTGGAGGGCGAGGGTGAGCGCCCCGACGACCCCCGTCCCGATGAGGACGCCCGGCTGGATCTCGCCGATCGCGCCGAACTGCACGAGGACGATGGCGCCGGCGGAGAGCGCGAGGGCGAACAGCAGCAGCAGGAGCTCGCGGTTGCGCAGCGGCTGGGGCCTGCGCACGCGGCGCAGGGCCTTCTGGACCTGGGTGTCGGTCGTCGCGGTCATCCGTCGGACCCCGGCGTCTCGGTGACCGTGGGGGTCGGGGTCGACAGGTCGTCCGCCCCGTCCTCTTCGTCGTCGAGCGTCTCGTCGATCTCGCCGGGCTCGAGCTGGTAGCTGCGCAGCCGGTCGACGATCGCCTCGGCGTCGGCGAGCGATCGCGCGGTGATGGTCCGCTCGACCTGCGTGCGGTAGGCCTGGGGCAGGTCGGCGAGGAGGAGCTCGGTGTCCTCATGGGCCTCGGACAGCGAGATCGGGCCGATCGACTGCTGGATGCCCTGGTAGATGACGACGGAGTCGTCGTCGGCGCCGACGTAGTACCGCGTCTGGGTCCAGCTGAAGAACAGCGCGAGGCCTCCGGCGACGGCCGCCACGAGCAGCAGGAGGGCGCCGATCGCGCCGAGCCGGCGCCGGCGTCTCCGCCGCCGGTCCTCCGCGATGAGCTCCTGCAGGTACTCGGGCTCCGGCTCGAAGTGCGTGGGCTCGTTCGCGGCCGCGCGGTTCGGGTGGAACCAGCTCGTCGGCAGCACGGTGCGCGCGGCGGGGACGACCACGCCCTGCGGGTTCGAGGCGGAGCCGACGATCGTGGGCGTGCCCGTGAAGAGCGGATGCTGCCCGCCCACGTCGACGATGACGACGGTGACGTTGTCGGGGGCGCCGCCGTCGAGCGCGTTCTTGAGCAGGATGTCTGCGGTGCGCCCCGGCGCGTACCCCTGGCGCATGGCCTTGCCGATGTGCGCCTCGTCGACCACGCCGGAGAGGCCGTCCGAGCACAGCAGCCAGCGGTCGCCGTCGTGCGTCGGCATGATGAACGTGTCGACCTCGGGGTTCGGGTCCATGTCGCCGAGCACGCGCATGAGGACCGAGCGGCGGGGATGGTATCGCGCCTCCTCCGGCGTGATGCGGCCGGAGTCGACGAGGCGCTGGACGAACGTGTGGTCGGTGGTGATCTGGGTGAGCTCGCCGTCGCGGTAGAGGTAGATGCGCGAGTCGCCGATGTGCGCGATCACCGCGTTGTCGTCGACCATGACGATCGAGCTCACCGTCGTGCCGAGCCCGGCGAGCTCCGGCCGCTTCGAGGCGATCTGGATGAGGTCGCCCGCCGTCGACGCGATCGTGAGCTTGAGGGCCGCCTCCGCCTCGACGGGGGAGCCGTAGATCTGGTCGAGCGGTTCGAGCTTCTGGACGGCGATCGCCGAGGCGACGTCCCCGCCCGCGTGCCCGCCCATCCCGTCCGCCACGACGAAGAGGTTCGACCCGGAGTACCCGGAGTCCTGGTTGTTCGACCGCACCTTCCCCGTGTGGGAGATGGCGGCGCTCGACCCGATGAAGACCATCGCGGCGCGGCTACTTCCGCAGCTCGAACGTCGTCGCGCCCACCTTGACGGGGACGCCGGCGTGCACCGCCACGGGTGCGTTCGGCGAGACGCGCTCGCCGTCGAGGAACGTGCCGTTGGTCGACTCGAGGTCCTGCAGCATCCACTGGTCGCCCCACAGGACGAGGCGCGCGTGGTGGCTCGACGTGTAGTCGTCGCGGATGACGAGCCCGGACTCGCTCGAGCGGCCGATCGTGAGGGCCTCGCGCCCGAGGGGGACCTCGAGCCCCGCCTTCGGGCCGGAGGTGATGACGATGCGGCTCACGGCGCCCGCGGTGGCCGGGCCCCCGGCGGGGCTCGGAGCGGCTGCGGGCGCCGCGCCGCCCGGCGGCGGGGTCGGCGCGGCGGAGGCGGGGAGCTTCCGCACACGCACGCCGAAGATGTCGGCGCGCAGCGAGAAGACCACGGAGAAGACGAAGAGCCACAGCACGAGCAGGAAGGCGTACTGGAGCAGGAGGAGCGTGAGGTCGCTGAAGGTGCTCACCGGCCGCCTCCGCGGAAGTCGTACAGCTCGGTCGCGGCGTCGTCGCGGGGCACGCGCTGCGCGGGCGCCGCGAGGGGGACGAGGCGGAAGACGATGTCCGTGCGCCCGATCGTGATGACCTGGCCGTTCGCGAGGGCCGACTGCGCCACCTGCCGGCCGTCGAGCTTCGACCCGTTCGTCGAGCCGAGATCGCGCACCATGGCGCTCCGGCCGTCCCACAGCACCTCGACGTGCTTCCGGCTGGTTCCAGGGTCGGGGATGGTGATGTCCGCGTCGCTTCCCCGCCCGATGACGGTGCGGGCCTGCGCGAGCGGGTGCCGACGGCCCGAGATCTCCACGACGGCCCGCCACTCGACCCGGCCCTCCGCGGTCACCGAGTCGACGCCGAGGGTGCCCGCGGCGACCTGATCGTCGGTGCGCAGGCTGATCGAGACGGGCCCGGGGAAGCTGTACCCCTGTTTGGCGGCGTGCGCGCGGACGACCTCGTCGAGCTCGTTCGTCAACGCGGAGCCGAGCGCGGACATCCGCTCGGCGTCCGCCGGGTTGAGCCGCACGGTGAAGCTGTTGGGGGCGAGCACGCGGTCGCGCGTGACGATGGCGGCCTTCTTGTCGAGCTCGCTGCGCAGGGCGGAGGCGATCTCGACGGGCTGCAGCCCGCTGCGGAAGGTCTTCGCGAACGCGCTGTTCACGGCGCGCTCGAGTCCCTTCTCGAAGCTGTCAAGTAGTCCCACGGGGCTCCTCATGCAGGCCGACTGGTCAGGGTCATCGTAGCCAGATCCCCTGGACGCGCGGCTTCCCATGACCTGGGAACGCGTCTTCCGGCGGATCGGGATCACTCTGCGGATGGACGGGACGGACCCGCGGCGGCGGCTCCTTCGCATTCGTGAGCGGGGACTCTGCATGCTACTCTCGGTGAGTTGGGCCCGGTGTCATCCGGGCTCTGCGCGAGTGGCGGAATAGGTAGACGCGCTGGCTTCAGGTGCCAGTGCCCGAAAGGGCGTGGGGGTTCAAGTCCCCCCTCGCGCACAGCGCGACGACGGCCCCCGACCCGGAGTTCTCGACTCCGGGTCGGGGGCCGTTCTCCGTCGGAGTGCGAGGAGAGGCGCCGCGTGGCACGGAGCGTTTACGATCGACGCATGCGCACCGCTCCCGACCGCACGGCCACCGCATGACCGCCAAGGAGCGGCCGCCGCAGCGCAACGCCTTCGCGCCGGGTCTCGTCGGCGCGGCCGCCCTCTTCTTCGGGCCGACGCTGCTCGACTCGGAGGGGTTCACCGTGATCCGTTTCGTCGTGGCGATCTTCGCGGCCATCGTCGCGTGGTTCGCCCTGCAGGCGAAGCAGTGGTGGTGGGCGGTCGTGTTCGCAGCGGTCCTCGTCGTCTGGAACCCGATGTACCCGTTCGACCTCCCGAACGAGGCGTGGGTCCCGCTCCACCTCGCCGCCGCGGTCGCGTTCCTCGTCGCCGGGGCGCTCATCACCGTCGATCGCGCGGACTGACGGGACTCAGGGGCGGCGTCTCCCTCCCCGGTCGAGGATGCTGCGCAGGAGCGCCAGCACGTCGTCGGGGAGCGCGCGCTCCCCGAGCGTGACGTCGATGCGCTGCGAGATCTCGACGCGCCAGGTGTAGGCGTCGGGGACGGGCGGATCCTCCTCCAGACCGTGGAGAGCACCCGAGCCGACGAGGGACTCGAGCTGCTCGCGCTCCGGGCCGGGGAGGGACGACTCCGGCACCTCGGCGACGTGGACACGGCCGAGCAGGCCGCCCGAGCGCTCGACGCGGACCGTCTCGTCGTCGACCGGCGCGGCGGGCGCCGCGGCGGTCGACGCCCCGACGCCCACCCGCGCCCAGGCGTCCGCGACCGCCGTCCGCTCCGCGGAGTCGTCGCCGAACCGGGCGCCGGCGGCGGCGATCGTCGCCGCCGCGAACGCGGCGAAGTCGGCGTCCGCGGCGACGGCGCGCGTCTCGAGCACGTCGAACCAGATGCGGCCCGCACCCTCCCACGCGCTGCCGCCGATGGCCGTCGCCGCGAGGAAGAAGGCGTGGTTGGGGATGCCGGAGTTGATGTGGACGCCCCCGTTGTCGCTCGTCGTCTCGACGTAGCCGGCCATCGTCGCCGGCTGCGGGTCCTTGCCGAGCGCGTCGTCGTCGTATGCCGTGCCCGGGGCGCTCATCGAGCGCAGCGCCGAGCCGTTCACCCCCTCGGCGAAGATCCCCGCGCCGATGAGCCAGTCGGCCTGATCGGCCGTCTGCCCGAGCTCGCGCTGCTTCACGAGCGCGCCGACGACGTCGGCGACCGATTCGTTGAGCGCCCCGGACTGCCCCTGATAGACGAGATCGACGGTGGACTGGATGAGACCGTGGGCGAGCTCGTGCCCGACGACGTCGACGGCCCCCGTGAACGAGCGGAAGACGACGCCGTCCCCGTCGCCGAAGACCATGCGCTCGCCGTCCCAGAACGCGTTGTCGTAGCGCTCGCCGTAGTGCACGGTCGCGAGGAGGGGACGACCCGCCCCGTCGAGCGAATCGCGTCCGTACTCGTCGTTCAGCAGCTCCCACGTGCTGCCGAGCGCGTCGTACGCCTCGTCGACCGACGTGTCACCGGTCGGTCCGTCGCCTTCGCGGCGCACGGTCCTCCCCGGCAGCGTCGTCGTGCGTTCGGCGTCGGAGATCGTGCGCTGCGGCCCGGCCGCCGCGCTCGCCGCCCGGGCGCGCGGTGCGGGAGGCGCCGCGAGGGCGCGCCGGGAGCGCAGGTCGTCGTCGACCGTGAGCGTGCGCGAGGCGCACTGCGACACGGTGGCGCTCTCGTGTGCGGTCAGCCGTTCGAGGAGGAAGGGGGGGACGATTCCGCGCATGCGGCGACCCTACGGGATGAGTCGGACATCGGGGAGGGGTCAGCGTCGACGCGGGCTCTCGACGCCGCGCCTGATCCGCTGCAGCCGCGTCGACGCGTCGGCCGCCGACGTCACGACGAGCCGCGAGAGCTCCTGCTCGGCGTGGCCGTCGGCACGGTCGGCGAGGATCGCGATCGACAGCGATCCCGCGGGCGTCCCGTCGACGTCGAAGATGGGGGCGGCGATGCTGCTCGAGAACGGCACGCGCTCGCCCGCCGTCTTGGCCCATCCCCGCTCCCGGATCGCCGTCAGCCGCTCGCGGATCTCGATCGGGTCGGTCACGGTCGCCTCCGTGAACGCGGTGAGCTCGCCGCCGAGCACGTAGTCGACGTCGTCGTCGTCCATGAACGCGAGGATGCTGAGCCCGCTCGCACCGGACCACAGCGGGACCTGGTCGCCGATGCGGATCGTGATCCGGATGGGCCTGAAGCTCTCGATCTGCCCGACGTAGTGGCGACCGTGTCCGACCCGCTCGGTCACGGTCGTCGTCTCCCCGGTCACCTCGGCGAGGTGCGAGATGACGGGCATCGCGGCCGACCGCAGGGCGTCGCCGCGGGCGGCCTCCTGGCCGAGGGCGAGAGCGGCCGGGCCCAGCGCGTACTTGCGCGATCCGGCGTCGGCGCGGAGGAGTCCCTCGCGGACGAGCGTCTGCAGGATGCGATGGACGACGGCCTTGCTGAGGTCGCACGCGCGGGCGACCTCGGACACGCCCAGGGGCTGGCCGGCGCGGCCGAACGCCATGAGGATCCGGGCGACGCGCTCGGTCGTGGACGCCGGGGCGCCGGGCTCTGGGGTCATGGTCCTCCTTCTCGTGCGTCCACCCTATCCGCTTGACGTTTCATTGAACGGAACGAGTTAGGCGTGTTTCGGACGGTCGGAAACACGTCGTTTACATCGGGGCAATTTTTCGGCGGAATTTCCGGCGTAACGTCGCTGACGCCCCACCACAGACATCCGTCACTGTTCCGCACATCGAAACATCTTGACCGGAGTGGAACGTCAGCTTGAGGAGATCGCGTTGAAGACAGCATTCAGGACGCTCGGCGTCGCCGCCGGGCTCGCGGCGGGAGCCCTCGCCCTGAGCTCGTGCGCCGGCTCGGCCGTCGGACAGGCGCAGGACGATGCCGACGGCGGCGCGGAGGAGGTCGACGAGGTCGTCATCGGCTCGCTGCACCCGCTGAGCGGGGCGAACGCCGTCGACGGGCAGCAGATGTCGGATGCCGCGCAGATGGCCGTCGACGCGATCAACGAGGCAGGAGGCATCGAGTCCCTCGGCGGGGCGCAGCTCGTGCTCGAGGTGGCCGACACGCGCGGCGAGGCGGAGACGGGACAGAGCGAGGCGACCCGCCTCATCCAGGAGGGCGCCGCCGCGCTCGTCGGCTCCTTCCAGAGCGCGACGAGCGCGAACATCGCCTCGGTGGCCGAGCGCAACGGCGTGCCGTTCGTCATGGACGTCTCCGCGCTCGACTCGATCCTCGAGCAGGGGTACGCGTACTCCTTCCGCATCCAGCCCTCCGGCAGCATGATGGGCGCCCAGAGCGCCGCCTACCTCTCCGAGATGGGCGAGGCCGGCGGCAGCCCCGTCGAGAAGGTCGGATACCTCTACGAGCAGGGCAACTTCGGCGCCTCCGCATACGAGGCCTTCGCCGCCCGGGCCGCGGAGCTCGGCATCGAGGTCGACCCGGCGATCAGCTACGACCCGGCCTCGAGCGACCTCTCGACGCAGGTGCAGCAGGTGGCGGCGGCCGGAGCCGACGTGCTCGCGGTCTCCGGCTACTACAACGACAGCCTCGCGATCGCGCGCGCCGTGTCGTCCATCGCACCCGACATCGACGCGGTCTTCGGCGTCGCGAACGGCGGCTACGACCAGGCGCAGTTCGTGACCGACGCCCCCGCGGGCGGGGAGGGCTACCTGAACGCGAACTACCACTGGGACGTCACGAATCCCGAGGCGCAGGACCTCGCCTCGGGGTTCGAGGAGGAGTTCGGCGAGCCGATCCGCACGAGCGCGGTGCTCACCTACGACGCCGTCATGCTCATCGCGCAGGCGATCGAGGAGGCCGGCAGCGCCGACCCCGCCGACATCCGCGACGCGATCGCCGAGTCGGGCTATGAGCCCCTCGTCGTGAACGACGGACCCGTGTCGTTCGACGAGACCGGTCAGAACGCCAACGCCTCCGTCGTCGTGATGCAGGTGCAGGACGGCTCGGTGCTCCAGGTGTTCCCCGACGACCTCGCGGAGGCCGGCGTCGTCTACCCCGCACCCGTCGGCTGACCCGGTCAGGAGCCAGCCCATGTCGACTCAGACCGTCGCCCCGGCCGCGACCGCATCGGTCGTCGGTCCTCCCGAGCGCGCCCGCGCGTCCGGGGGACCGTCGCCGCGCACGCTCCTCGTCACGCTCCTCGTCCTCGTCGTCGCCTCCGTCGTCGCGGGGCTCGTGTCCGGCAGCACCACCGTGCTGACGCAGGCCCTCGTCACGGGGCTGCTGACGGGCGGCGTCTACAGCCTGGTCGCCATGGGGCTCACCCTCGTCTACGGGGTGCTGCACATCATCAACTTCGCCAACGGCGCGATGGTGGCGCTCGCGATGTACATCACCTTCGCCGTCGTCGACGCGACGGGGATGCACCCCTACGCGACCCTGCTCATCACGGTGCCGGCGATGTTCCTCCTGGGAGCGGCGATGCAGACGACGCTGCTCAACCCGATCATGAAGGCGCCCATCCAGACCCAGCTCCTCGTGACGATCGGGCTCGCGCTGGCGATCGAGAACGGGCTGCTGCTCGTCTTCGGGCCCAATCCGCGGTCGGTGCGGCTGCCGGGCGGCGCGGGGGTCTCGATCCTCGGCGCGACGGTCGACACGAGCCGGATCTTCGCCTTCGCCGGCGCGCTCGTCCTCGTGGCCGTCCTCTGGATCGTGCTGCAGAGGACCCCCGTCGGCACCGCCATCCGCTCGGTCGCGGCGAACCCGGAAGGGGCCCGCCTCGTGGGCATCGACATCCGGTCGATCTACGTGCTCACCTTCGCGCTCGGCGCGGCGGCCGCCGGCGCCGCCGGCACGCTCGTCGCCCCGTTCACCACGATCGAGCCCACCGCGGGCTCGGTCTTCAACCTGACCGCGTTCGTGGTCGTCGTGCTCGGCGGGATGGGCAACGTGCCCGGCGCCCTCGTGGGCGGCCTCATCGTCGGGCTGACCGAGCAGCTCGGCGGACTGATCCTCCCGGGCCAGTCGCCCCTGCTCGCCGTGTTCGCGGTCTTCCTCGTCGTGCTCTTCGCCAAGCCGCGCGGCATCTTCGGGAGGGCGTCATGACCGTCACCGCACCCGCGCCCGCGGAGTCGGCGAGGAGCACGCCCGTCGTGCCGCCTCGTGTCGTCGCGCGGCGCTCGCCCTGGCTCCGGCAGTACGTCGCGCTGGCCGCGCTCGCCGCCGTCGGCATCGCCCTCCCGTTCGTCCTGCCGTCGGCCGAGCTCGCCATCGCGATGCGCGTCGTGATCTTCGCCCTCATGGGGATCGGCTGGAACATCATGAGCGGCTTCGGCGGGATGTTCAGCTTCGGGCACGCCGCCTACTTCGGCATCGGCGCGTACGTCACCGCCGTCCTGCTCGTCGACTTCGGGGTGTCGCCGTGGATCGGCCTGGTCGCGGGCATGGCCGTGGCGGCGGGCGCGGGGGTCGGCATCAGCTACCTCGCCCTTCGCTACAAGCTCACGGGCGCGTACTACGCCCTCTCGACGTTCGCCTTCGCCGAGATGCTGCGCCTCTTCGTCGTCGGCAACGACGGCCTCAGGCGCACCGTCGGGTTCACCGTGCCCGTGCAGCAGGGCGACAGCTGGGGCATGTTCCAGTTCCGCGCCGGATCGCCCGTGTACTTCTGGATCGCGACGGGGATGCTCGTCGCCGCGCTGGTCGTCTCCATCCAGTTCCTCCGCAGCCGCACGGGCCGCTTCACGCTCGCCGCGCGCGACGACGACATGGCCGCGGCCGCCATCGGCATCGACGTGCTGCGATACAAGCTCACGACCGTCGCGATCTCCGCGGCGATCACGGCGGCGGCGGGCACGCTCTACCTGCAGTACTACATGTTCGTCGACCCCGAGCTCGCGTTCGGCGCCTCGGTCTCGAACAACGCCATCATCACCGCCGTCGTCGGAGGCGCCGGAACCGTGTGGGGTCCCGTCGTCGGCGCCGTGGTCATGGCGCCGCTGTCGGACCTCGTCGCGGGGTTCCTCCGCAACCCGCCCGAGTGGCTGTCGTTCGTCACGGGTCACGGAGGCCTCGACGTCCTCGTCTACGCCGTGATCCTGATCGCCTGCGTCCTGCTGCTGCCCCAGGGCATCTACGGCTCCATCAAGAACAGGGCGGTGCGGAGGTGAGCCTTCTCGAGATCCAGGGCGTCTCCAAGTCCTTCCGCGGGCTGACGGCGCTGCGCGACGTCGACATCGCCGTGGAGGAGGGCGAGATCGTCGGCATCATCGGCGCGAACGGCGCGGGGAAGACGACCCTCTTCAACTGCGTGACGGGCGCCTTCCCGCCCGACGCGGGCCGCGTCCTCCTCGACGGGCGCGACGTCACGGGCGCGAGGACACACCGCCTCGTCGGCGCCGGTCTCGTGCGCACCTTCCAGCTCATGCGCCCCTTCGCGACCATGACGGCGCGCGAGAACGTCACGATCGCCGTGCAGAGCCGGGGCGTGCGTCCGGAGCGCCGGGCGCGGGACGAAGCCGAGACCCTGCTCGCCCGCACGGGCCTCGCCGACTGGGCGGACGCGGTGTCGGGCTCCCTGCCGACCGCCGTGCAGAAGCGTCTGGAGCTGACGCGCGCGCTCGCGACGCGCCCGCGCGTGCTGCTCCTCGACGAGGTGCTGGCGGGGCTCGTCCCCTCCGAGCGCATGCCGGTGCTCGACCTGCTGGACGACCTGCGACGGGAGGAGGGCACGACCCTGCTCTTCATCGAGCACATCATGGCCGCCGTCCGGCGGCTGAGCGACCGCGTCGTGATGATGGACCAGGGCGCCGTGCTCGCCCGAGGGGCCGTCGACGACGTGCTCGCCGATCCGCGCGTGATCGAGGCCTACCTCGGGAAGGAGTACGGGCATGCTGCTTGAGGTGGACGAGCTCCGCGCGGGCTACCACGGGCTGGAGATCCTCCACGGGCTCTCCCTCACCGTCGGCGAGGCGGAGGTCGTCGCGATCGTCGGCGCCAACGGCGCCGGCAAGTCGACGACGCTGAAGGCGCTCGCGGGTGAGGTCAGGCAGTACGGCGGCGCGGTGCGCTTCGACGGCCGGCCCGTCGGCCACGGGCGCAGCCACCTCGTCGCCCGGCGGGGCCTCATGCTCGTCCCCGAGAACAGGGCCCTGTTCGGCTCGCTCACCGTCGAGGACAACCTGCGGATGGGCTCGTGGGGGCGGAGGGGCCGGGAGGGCTTCTCGGAGGCGGAGGTCCTCGAGCTGTTCCCCATCCTGCGCGAACGCCGGTCGCAGCGCGCGGAGACGATGTCGGGCGGCCAGCAGCAGATGCTGGCGATCGCCCGCGCGCTCATGGGCGCCCCGCGGCTGCTCATGCTCGACGAGCCGTCCACGGGGCTCTCGCCCAAGCTCACCTGGGACGTCTTCCACGCGGTGCACGCGATCCGCGAACGCGGCGTGAGCGTGCTCATCGTGGAGCAGAACGCGGGCCAGGTGCTGAAGCTCGCCGACCGCGCCTACGTGCTCGAGTCGGGCTCGGTCGCCCTCGAGGGCGAGGCCGTCGCGCTCGCGGACGACGAGCGCATCCGGGCCGCCTACCTGGGCGGCTGACGCCCGATGGACACGACTGTTCCACCCCGTACCCCGAAGGAGACCCGATGACCGAGCAGATCGACTGGAACGACGAGGTCGCCAGGATCCGCGACCTCCGCGCGAGCCGCGCCAGGGTCGGGCCGGGCAGCAGGCCGGCCGTCGTCGTGGTCGACTTCCAGAAGGCGTTCACCGAGCACGAGCACATCGGACCCGGCACGGCCGTGGCGCTCGCCCACACCGCCGAGCTGCTGCGGGCGGCGCGGGCGGCCGGCGTGCCCGTGATCTACCTCGTCATGATCCTCGACTCGCTCGACGACCGCATGCTCGCCCAGCGGGTGCGGTCGAGCCTGACCGAGCGGTGCGAGCGCGGAGATCCGTGGACCGACATCAGCCCGGCCGTCGCCCCCGAGCCGTCGGACCACATCGTGGAGAAGACCGTCGCCTCCGGCTTCTACAACACGCGCCTCCACGACCTGCTCCAGGAGCTCGGCGTCGACGAGGTCGTCATGACCGGCACGTCGACGAGCGGATGCGTGCGCGCGACCGTCGTCGACGCCGCGTACCGCGACTACCGCGTCAGCATCGTCGAGGAGTGCTGCGACGACTTCCGCGCGCTCTCGGGAGAGGTGTCGCTGTGGGACATGCAGGATCGCTTTGGGGACGTCGTGTCGAAGCGGTGGATGCTCGACCGGCTCGCATCGATCGCCGCGGACCGCGAGCAGGAGGCCGTCGCGCGATGATGGCGGGGCGGGCGCCGCTGCGCAACAACGAGAGGCTCGTCTACGCCCCCATGTCGACCCGGCCACGGGTGACGATGCCGGGCGGTGCGCTCGTCGCCTTCTGGCACGCGCCCAACGTCGAGCACTACGACTACATCGCGCCCGGCGGCGGCACGCCCCAGGGCCGCGTCGCGTATCCCGATCTCCAGCACTACATGCACCGGGACAGCGGGAACCGCGTCGGCCTGTGGCGGATGCTCCGCGCCGTGGACGCCTTCGAGATGCCGTCGACGGTGTCGCTGAGCCTGTCGCTGCTCGAGGAGCAGCCCGAGGTGCGGGACGCCGTGCTCGAGCGCGACTGGGAGATCATGAGCCACGGCATCTCCAATCTCCGTCCCCTCTACGGCCTGTCCTACGACGAGGAGGACGCGTTCTTCGCGCTGTCGCAGCGGCTCAGCGAGGCGTACTGCGGCGGGCGGCGCATCAAGGGGATGCTCGGCCCGAAGGTCTCGGGCACCGACAACACGTGCGAGCTGCTCGTCGCGCACGGCATGGCGTACGTCGCGGACTGGATCCACGACGAGCAGCCGCGTCCGCTGCGCACGGCGGCCGGCGGCCGGCTCGTCTCGATGCCGTACAGCTTCATGCTCAACGACGTTCCGATGATCCACGCTCGCTCGCTCTCGGGCCGCGAGTTCATCGACCTCGCGATCGCCCAGATCGACAGGCTCCTGCGCGACGCGGAGGAGGACGGCCAGGCGCGCGTCGCCTGCTTCGCGACGCATCCGTTCCTGTCGGGACAGCCGTGGTTCCACCGGTACCTGTCGGAGGTGTTCGCGTACGTCCGGTCGGACGACCGCATCCGGTGCACGACGGCGGGCGAGATCGCCGACCACTACATCGAGAACCACTACGACGAGCAGGTCGCGTTCGCGGCGCGGCTGGAGTCCGAGCACCTCGCCGCGCTGACCCCGCAGGAGGTCTCCCCATGACGCTCATCGCCCATCCCGCCGACGCGACGGTCTTCGCCCCCGACCTGCCGGCCTCGTACGACGCGCACCGCGCCCCGTGGAGCCTTCCCGGAGACAGGAGGCTCGCCGTCAGCGTGCTGCTGCACGCGCCGAGCTACCAGGACGACGTCCCGGACGGCGCCGTCAAGCCGCTCGCGATGGCGGGCGGCGTCGGCCGCGACACGTCGGAGCCCGCGCACGGCCAGGTCGCGCGGCTGTCGCAGTGGGACTTCGGCCTCACGACGGGCATCTGGCGGCTGCTCTCGATCGCGGAGCGCGCCGGGGTTCCCGTAGCGGTGTCTCTCGACGAGCACGGGGCGCGCACCGTGCCGGGTCTCGCGCGCGGCGTCGCCGCGCGCGCCCAGGAGATCGTCGTGCGCGGCTCGGCCGCCAACATCATCCTCTCGCCCACGATGGGCGAGCACGCGGAGCGCGCCTACATCGCGAACGCCCGCGAGAGCGTCGCGCGTCTCACGGGCACGTCCCCGACGGGCTGGTTCGGCCCCGAGCGGTCCATGACGCCCCGGACGACGTCGCTGCTGCGGGACGAGGGGTTCTCCTGGTTCGGCGACTGGCCGGTCGACGAGCGGCCCGTCGCGCTCGAGGGGGCCTCCCGCAGGCTCATCGCGCTCCCGCACCCCCTCGAGACGGAGGACATGTTCCAGCTGTACACCCGGGGGCTGCCGTTCGCCGACTACGAGACGCTGCTCGAGGAGACGATCGAGCAGCTCGTCGCCGACGCCGACGTCACGGGCGCGCGCCACCTGGGGCTGAGCTGGTTCGGATGGGTTCTCGGGCAGGCGTGCTTCGCGGACGTCGCCGAGCGCACGCTCCGGCTGCTCGCGTCGCACCCCGACATCCTCCTCGTCACCCCCGGCGAAGCCGCCGCCCTCTGACCGGGGCGCGCGCCGTCCCCCGCGAGACACGAAAGAGCACCACCGTGACGCAAGACGTCCGATCGACGCCCGCCGTCGGCGGGGAGCCGCCCTCCTCCCTGCCGCGCAGGCTGCCGTGGTCCCTCGGCAGCGGGACCATCCTGCTCGGCCTGAACTCCGCGATGATCGCCGTGGCGCTCGTCCCCATGGCGGCCGAGTTCGGGGATGCGGGCGTCATCGCCTGGATCGTGAGCTCGCTGTACATCGCGGCCGCCGTCGGCTCGCCGACGGCGGGGCGGCTCGCCGACCTCCTCGGACCGCGGCGGACCTACCTGGCCGGCCTCGCGATCGTCCTCGTCGCGTCGACGCTCGGGCCCTTCGTCCCGACCGCCGAGCTCATGATCGCCGACCGCGTGCTGCTGGGCCTGGGAGCCTCGGTGCAGTTCCCCGCGGCGATGGCGATCATCCGCCAGCAGGCCGAGCGCCGCGGGGCGCGGCCGACGGGGGCGATCGGCGTGATCGCGCTGTGCGGGCAGACGACGGCGGCGCTCGGTCCGACGACGGGCGGCCTCGTCGTGCTGCTGTGGGGATGGCAGGGGATCTTCTGGGTCAACCTGCCCATGGTCGCCCTGTGCGCGACGCTCGTGCTCGCCTTCGTGCCGAAGGACGCCCGCCGCCCGCGGCGGGGAGGCGCGGCGCAGCTCGCCTCCCTCGACCCGCTCGGCATGCTGCTGCTCGTCGTGACGCTGGTGCTCCTCATGCTGGGGCTGCTCTCGCTCGACGGCGCGGGGCCGGCGTGGCTCTTCCTGGCGGCGTTCGTGCCCGCGCTGGCGCTCTTCGTCTGGCGGGAGCGGCGTGCCGCGAGCCCCTTCGTCGACGTGACGCTCATGACCCGGTACCCGCAGTTCGCGCTCACCTGCCTGCGGGCGGTGGCGACCTTCGTCTCCTTCTACTGCGTGTTCTACGGTCTGCCGCAGTGGCTCGAGGCCACCCGCGGTCTCGACGCGGGCCTCACGGGCCTGCTCATGCTTCCGGTGTTCGGCGTCGGAGCGCTGTCCACCTGGACCGCGACGAGGCTCGGCGCGCGGTGGCACCCGCGCGAGCTGCTCGTGATCGGCTCGTCGGCGATGGTCGTCGCCGGCGCCGCGCTCGCGTTCGCGACCGGACCGGACGCCCCGCTGTGGTGGCTCGCGATCGTCTGCGCCCTGCTCGGCGTGCCCAACGGCTTCAACAACCTCGGCAACCAGCTTCTGCTCCATCGCGCGGTCCCCGCGGAGGCGGCGGGCAGCTCGAGCGGCGTGTACCGCACGGCGCAGTACATCGGCGCCTCGCTCGCGGCGGTCGTCGTCGCGCACACGCTGGACGAGAGCGCGCCGGCGGGGGGCGTCCACGCCATGGGAGCCGCCGTCTGCGTGATCGGCGCCGTGCTCCTCGCCGCGTCGCTCGTCGCGCTCGCCCGCCTCCGGAGAGGCCGGTCATGACCGCCCCTCGCTCCGCCCTCTTCCGGCCGCTCCGTCTGCGAGACCTGGAGCTGCGCAATCGCGTCGGCGTCTCGCCCATGTGCATGTACGCGTGCGAGGACCGCTCCGGCCGGGTCCACGCATGGCACGTCGTGCACTACGGGCAGTTCGCGCTCGGCGGCGCCGCGCTCGTGGTCACCGAGGCCACCGCGGTGCTCGCGGAGGGGCGCGTGACGCCGCGGGACGCGGGACTCTGGGACGACGCGCACGTCCCCGCGTGGCGCGCCGTCGTCGACGCCGTGCACCGCGCCGGCGCGGCGATCGCCGTGCAGCTCGCCCACGCGGGCCGCAAGGGCGGGAAGCACGCGGGTCTTCCGGGCGACCCGGCGGACGAGCGCGGATCGGTGCCGCCCGACGCCGGCGGATGGGTGACGGCGGGCGCCTCCGGCGCGGGCTTCGGGCACTACGCCGCGCCGCGGCGGGTCTCGGACGGCGAGATCGAGGAGGTCGTGGACGGCTTCCGCGCTGCGGCCGGGCGCGCCGTGGCCGCGGGCTTCGACGCCGTCGAGCTGCACGCCGCGCACGGATATCTGCTGCACGAGTTCCTCTCGCCCGTCACGAACACGCGCGACGACCGGTGGGGCGCCGACCGCGAGCTGCTCCTCCTGCGCACGGTCGACGCCGTGCGCGAGGTCATGCCGGCGGGGATGCCCCTTCTCGTGCGGCTGTCGGTCGACGACGTCGCCGAGGGCGGGCTCGTCGCCGCGGACTCCGCCGCCCTCGCGGGGCGGCTGCGCGCACGGGGCGTCGACCTCGTCGACTGCTCCTCGGGCGGGCTCGTCTGGGGTGCCGAGTACGACCCGTCGCCCGGCTACCAGGTGCCGGGCGCCGCGGCGGTGCGCGCATCCGGCGCGACCGTGGCGGCGGTGGGCCTCATCTGCGAGCCCGCCCACGCCGAGGCGATCGTGCGCGACGGGCTGGCGGACGTCGTGCTCCTCGGGCGGGCGATGCTGCGCGACCCGCACTGGGCGCGGCGCGCCCAGCTCGAGCTCGAGGGCGCGGCCACGATCGAGCCGCGGTACCACCGCGCCTACCGCTGAGCCGCGGGCCGGTGCCCGGCGGGACGCTACCGTGTTCAGGACGGGAGGGCCGGATGGCTGAGCAGCGGCGGGCGCCGAGCATCTACGACGTGGCGCAGCGCGCCGGCGTCTCGCACCAGACGGTGTCGCGGGTGCTCAACGACTACGCGGGCATCCGGCCCGCGACGCGCGAGAGGGTGCTCGACGCCATCCGCGGGCTCGGCTACCGGCGCAGCGTGGCCGCGCGCACGCTCGCGACGAGCCGCACGGGATCCATCGGCATCCTCTCCCCCGCGACCGCGGCGTACGGCGCGGTGAGCTCGCTGCTGGCGGTCGAGCACGCCGTGCGCGATGCGGGCTATCGCCCGCTGGTGACGAGCGTCGTGGCCGACGGCGACGCGGTGCGCGCCGGCGTGGAGTTCCTGCTCGACCACTCCGTGGAGGCGCTCGTCGCGATCGCCCCCTACCGCGTCATGCTCGCGGAGCTCGAGGGCGCCGGCCTTCCCGTGCTCATGCTGCAGGCGGGCGACGAGGGGCCGGACGGCGTCGCGGTCGACCAGCAGGCGGGCGTCGACGCGCTGCTGGACCACCTCCTCGCCCTCGGGCACACGGGCATCCAGCACATCGCGGGTCCCTCGGGCTACATCGAGGCGGATCTGCGGCGGGCGGCCTTCGCGCGCGCGGTCGCCGCGCGGGCGCTGCCGGTGCTGCCGCTGCTGCAGGGCGACTGGACGGCCGATGCGGGACACGCGCTCGCCGCGTCCGTCTCGCCCGAGGCGTCGGCGATCGTCGCGGGCAACGACCAGATGGCCCTGGGGGTCGTCCACGGGCTCGCCGATCGCGGCCTCCGGGTGCCGGACGACATGAGCGTGACGGGGTTCGACGACATCCCCGAGGCCGCACACTGCCTGCCTCCCCTCACGACGGCGCATCAGGACTTCGCCGAGATCGGGAGGCTGGCCGTCGCGCGCCTCGTCGCGCGGTTGGACGGCGCCGATGCCCCGGAGCCGGCGACGGTCGCGCCGCGGCTCGTCGTCCGCGGATCGACGGCGGCGCCCGCGCACGGAGGCGGTGCTCCGGCCTGATTGCGCGGGGTCGCATCGCGGGGTAATCTGAGGGACGCGCATCATGTGAGCGCTCACATGTCGAGGAGGACGGATGTCGGCTGCCATCGCACGGGCATCGCTCGGGATCGAGCTCGGCTCGACCCGGATCAAGGCCTGTCTCGTCGCGCCCGACGGCACGACGCTGGCCACGGGCGGCTCCACGTGGGAGAACCGCCTGGTCGACGGGCTGTGGACGTACTCGCTCGACGACGTGCGCGCGGGCGTGCGGGCCGCCTACGGCGAGCTCGCGGCGAACGTCGAGAGGGAGCACGGCGCGAGGCCCGAGACCTTCGCGGCCGTCGGCGTCTCGGCGATGATGCACGGCTACCTGGCGTTCGACGCCGCGGGGGAGCTGCTCGTCCCCTTCCGCACCTGGCGCAACACGAACACGGGCGCCGCGGCGAGAGAGCTGAGCGAGGCCCTCGGGTTCGCCGTTCCGCTGCGCTGGTCGGCGGCCCACCTCTACCAGGCGATCCTCGACCGCGAGGCGCACGTCCCCCGCGTGCACGCGCTCACGACGCTCGCCGGCTACGTGCACGAGCTCCTCACCGGGCGGCGCGTGCTGGGCGTCGGCGACGCCTCGGGCATGTTCCCCGTCGATACGGCGACGGGGACCTACGACGCCCGGATGCTCGGCGCCTTCGACGAGCGCGCGGCCGCCCGCGGCGCGGAGGGGCTGCGCATCGCGGAGATCCTGCCCGAGGTGCTGAGCGCGGGCGAGGACGCGGGCGAGCTGACCGCCGCCGGCGCCGCGCTGCTGGACGAGACCGGGACGCTCCGGGCCGGGGCGCCGCTGTGCCCGCCGGAGGGCGACGCGGGAACCGGGATGGTCGCCACCGGCGCCGTGGCTCCCCGCACGGGGAACGTCAGCGCGGGCACGAGCATCTTCGCGATGGTCGTCCTGGAGGAGGCGCCCCGGGTCGCCCACGACGACGTCGACGTCGTCGCCACGCCGGCCGGGGACCCGGTGGCCATGGTGCACTGCAACAACGGCGCGAGCGAGCTGGACGCGTGGGCGGCCGTCTTCGGCGAGTTCGCTGCGGCGCTCGGACATGCGTCCAGCTCCGACGCCGTGTTCGAGGCGCTGCTCGGCACCGCGCTCGACGCGGACGCCGACGGCGGGCTGCTCGCCTACAACCTCCTCTCCGGCGAGCCGATCGCGGGACTGCCGGAGGGCCGCCCGCTGTTCGTGCGCACGCCGGGGTCGCGCCTCACGCTCGCCGGGTTCGCGCGCGCGCAGCTCCAGGGGGCGTTCGCCGCGCTGAGCCTCGGCATGCGCACGCTGACGGACGAGGGCGTGACGATCGAGGCGATGCGCGCCCACGGCGGGATGTTCCGCACGCGCGGCGTCGCGCAGCGCATCCTCGCCGCCGCGCTCGACGCCCCGGTGTCGGTGGCGGAGACCGCCGGCGAGGGCGGGGCGTGGGGGATCGCCGTGCTGGGGCTGTACCGGCGGGCGCGCATCGACGGGACGGCCGCGGGGCGGGGCCTCGCCGCCTGGCTCGATCAGGAGGTCTTCGCCGGCGCCTCTGCGGAGACGGTCGTCGCCGAGCCGGCGGAGGTCGTCGCCTTCGAGGCCTATCTGCAGCGCTGGCGCGAGGGGCTCGCGGTCGAGGCCGCGGCGATCGCCTCGATGCCCGCGACCGACGCGGACTCCCGCGAGTGAGGAGAGAGATGACCGACTTCAGCCCCGAGGTGCAGGCCTCGATCGACCGCGTCCGCGCCGACGTCGCGCGGCTCCACGGCGAGCTCACCCGCTACGGGCTCGTCGTCTGGACCGGCGGCAACGTCTCGGGTCGCGTGCCGGGCGCGGATCTCTTCGTCATCAAGCCGTCGGGCGTGGGCTACGACGAGCTGACGCCGGAGAACATGATCCTCTGCGACCTCGACGGCGCCGCCGTCCCCGGCGCGCCGGGCTCCGAGCGCAACCCCTCCAGCGACACCGCGGCGCACGCGTACGTCTACCGGAACATGCCGGAGGTCGGCGGCGTGGTGCACACGCACTCGACCTACGCCGTCGCGTGGGCTGCGCGCGCCGAGCCGATCCCGTGCGTCATCACGGGGATGGCCGACGAGTTCGGCGGCGAGATCCCGGCCGGTCCCTTCGCCGTCATCGGCGACGACTCCATCGGCCGCGGCATCGTCGAGACGCTGCGCGGCCACCGCTCGCGCGCCGTCCTCATGCAGAACCATGGGCCCTTCACGATCGGCAAGGACGCGAAGGACGCCGTCAAGGCCGCCGTGATGGTCGAGGACGCTGCGCGCAGCGTCCACATCGCCCGCCAGCTGGGCGAGCCGGTGCCGATCCCGCAGGAGAAGGTCGACGCCCTCTACAACCGCTATCAGAACGTGTACGGTCAGACGCCCCAAGGAGGCATGAACCGATGAGCCGCAGCATCGTCCCCGACCTCGCCGACCACGAGGTCTGGTTCCTCACGGGGAGCCAGCACCTCTACGGGGAGGAGACGCTCCGTCAGGTGGCCGAGCAGTCGCAGCAGGTCGCGCAGGGCCTCGTCGACGCGCCGGACGTCCCCGTGCGCGTCGTGTGGAAGCCCGTGCTCACGGGGTCCGACGACATCCGCCGGCTCGTCCTCGAGGCGAACGCCGACGATCGCGTGATCGGCCTCATCGCGTGGATGCACACCTTCAGCCCCGCGAAGATGTGGATCTCCGGCCTGAACGCGCTGCAGAAGCCCCTCCTCCACCTGCACACGCAGGTGAACGTCGCGCTGCCGTACGCCGACATCGACATGGACTTCATGAACCTGAACCAGTCGGCGCACGGCGACCGCGAGTTCGGGTACATCGAGACGCGCCTCGGCATCCCGCGCACGACCGTCGTCGGTCACGTGAGCGATCCGCGGGTGACCGCGCGCGTCGGCGTCTGGGCGCGCGCGGCCGCCGGGCGCGCCGCCGCGCAGGGGCTCAGGCTCGCCCGCTTCGGCGACAACATGCGCTTCGTCGCCGTGACCGAGGGAGACAAGACCGAGGCGGAGATCCGCCTCGGCGTCCAGGTCAACACGTGGGGCGTGAACGAGCTCGCCGAGGCCGTGGACGCCGCGGCCGAGACGGACGTCGACGCGCTCGTCGACGAGTACCTCGCGCTCTACGACGTCGCCGAGGAGCTCCGCCCGGGCGGGGAGCGCGCCGCGTCGCTGCGCTACGGCGCCCAGGTCGAGATCGGCCTGCGCTCGTTCCTCGAGGCCGGCGGGTTCAGCGCCTTCACGACGTCGTTCGAGGATCTCGGGGCGCTCAGACAGCTGCCCGGCCTGGCCGTACAGCGCCTCATGGCGGACGGCTACGGATTCGGCGCCGAGGGCGACTGGAAGACCGCCGTGCTCGTGCGCCTCGCGGCCGTCATGGGAGCCGGCCTCCCCGGCGGCGCGAGCCTCATGGAGGACTACACGTACCACCTCGAGGCCGGGAGCGAGCTCATCCTCGGCGCCCACATGCTCGAGGTCAGCCCCTCGCTCACGACCTCGAGGCCGCGCCTCGAGGTGCACCCGCTCGGGATCGGCGACCGGGAGGACCCCGTGCGCCTCGTCTTCACGGCGGATGCGGGGCCGGCCGTCGTCGTCGCGATGAGCGACCTGCGCGACCGCTTCCGCCTCGTCGCGAACGTCGTCGAGAACGTCGACCTGCCCGAGCCGATGCCGAAGCTGCCCGTGGGGCACGCCCTCTGGCGGCCCGCCCCCGATCTCCACACCTCGGCGGCGGCGTGGCTCACGGCGGGCGCCGCGCACCACACGGTCATGTCGACGCAGGTCGGCGTGGACGTGTTCCGCGACTTCGCGAAGATCGCCGGTATCGAGTTCATCACGATCGACGACGACACGACGCTGCCCGCGTTCGAGCGCGAACTGCGCGGGAACGCCGTGTACCACCGGGTCGCACAGGGTCTGTGATCTGAGGGATATGGTGATTTGTCCCCCAAATGGGGGACAAATGCCGTATCGTCGTGTGCGACGTCCCTCTCGGTCGTCCAGCCCTCATCGCTATCCCCCCCTAGTCGATGAGGGCTGATTCTCTTCCCGGGCGGATGACTTCCGGCGTCATTCTGGGAGACCCCCCTATCCATTTCGCTCGCAGTCCCGTAGCGTGGGGTCTGGTCGGCGCGAAATATGCATCGGCTCCCATCAAGAAGAACGGCAGTACATGAGCACGCAAGGCACCGTCAAGTGGTTCAACTCGGAGAAGGGCTTCGGCTTCATCGCTCCCGATGAGGGCGGCTCTGACGTCTTCGCGCACTACACCGCAATCACCGCGAGCGGCTACCGCTCGCTCGAAGAGAACCAGCGCGTCGAGTTCGACATCGCCCAGGGTCCCAAGGGCCTCCAGGCGGAGAACATCCAGCCGCTGTAACTTACAGCTTGAGAAGGGCCTCCACGACGCGATCGTGGAGGCCCTTCCTCATGCCCGCAGGCGATCGTGATCGGACAGCGCCTTGGCGTCCTCCGCATGGCGGATGGCGCGTCGCGCATCGTCGAGGGCCTCGACGGGGTCGGCGGTCTGCCGCGCTTTCGCGAGCTCCTCGCGGGCGGCGTCGAGGCGCACCCTCGCGTCCAGCGACGCTCCCGGGCGGATCGCCGCGTCGGCCCTGGCGAGCGCGCTGCGGGCCGCAGCGAGCGTTCCGGGCAGGGCGCTGCGCGCGCCGAGCAGCCGCTGCTGCGCGGTGCGCGCGTCGGCCAGCGCCCGGTCGAGGCGGTCGCGCAGGCGGGCGATCTCCTCGTTGGCGTGCACCGGCCGCCGGTCCGCCTCCCGGCGGAGGGAGGCGATCTCCGCGACGGCGGTCTCGATCTCGCGTCCGAGCCGCTCCGCGTCGTCGGGCTCCAGGGCGGCGCGGATGCCCGTGGCCGAGCGGACGGCGGCGGACGCCGCCTCGAGCTCGCCGGCGACCGCCTGCTTCGCCTGGAGCACGATCCGGTGGCGCTCCTCGAGTGCGCGGGAGCGCTGTTCCGCGCGTCGGAGCGCCCGCTCTGCCGCAGCGAGATCGTCCAGCGCCGACGCGGACGGATCGCGGGCCTTGCGTCGAGCCTCGCCGAGCAGCCGCTCCGCCTCGTCGAGCGAGGAGGCCGCCGAGGCTCCGTCGTCGGCCGCGTCGCTCCACTCCGACGGATCGGCGCGCTCCTCGAGCTCGGAGACGAGCGCCGCCGGATCGCCGATCCGCTCACGGAGGCTCGCCAGCCGTCGGTGAGCGGCATCGACCTGCGCCGGGGCCGAGGTGTGGGCGTCGATCCACGCGCGGTGCTCGGCCCTGCCGTCGGCGACGGCCGTCAGGGCCCTGCCGATCCGCAGCCGCAGAGCCTGCGCCGTGCGACGTCTCAGGACGGGCAGGGCCGCCGACTCCTGCATCGCCCGGAACTCGGCGAAGGCGTCGTCGCGCGTGTGCTGCGCCGTCATCCGCGCCCGGCGCAGGGCCGCCGGCGGGTCGCCGCCGTAGAGCGCTCCCGACAGTCCCAGCTCCAGTTCGAGCTCGTCGACCGCGTCGTCCAGCTCGACGAGCGCTGCGCCCGTCTCGGCGATCGCCGTCTCGGCCTTCGCCCGCGCGCGCCTGCCGCGCCGCGCGCGCTTCGTCGCCCACACGATCAGCACGACGAGCAGCGCGGACCCGCCGAGCACGACGAGCGCCGGCACGAGCCAGGAGACCACGGAGTCGATGTCCGGCATGGCGTTCCGGTCAGGCGGATCCGGGCTGCCCGGAGAGCAGCAGCAGAGCCCGCAGCTGGTCGATGTCGTCGACGACGGCGATCGCCCCCTCGTCCTCGCCCGGCGTGCCGAAGCCCCAGCGGACGAAGATCACCGGCACGTCGTGGTCCGCGGCGCCGTCGACGTCGTGGTGCCGGTCGCCGACGAGCACGGGGCGGGAGACGTCGACGCCCGCGGCGACGAGCCGCTCCAGCGCGCGGCCGAGCACGATCGACTTCGTGTCGAGGGAGTCGGGGTCGGAGGAGGCGCCCGTGATGGAGGCGAACCGGTCGGCGAGGTCGTAGTGCTCGAGGATGGCGCGCACCTGGTTCTCGGGCTTCGTGCTCGCCGTCGCCTGCGGGACGCCGGCGTCGTGGAGGTCGCGGATGAGGTCGGCCACGCCCGGGTAGAGCGCGACGGAGCTCGCATAGCCGTCGCGCGCGGCGAGGGCGCGGTATCGGGCGACGGCGTCCCTGGCCTCCTCGGGGCTCAGCATGCCGCGGACCTGGAACGACTCGAGCATGGGAGGGCCGATCCACGCGGAGAGCTCGTCGGCCCCGGGGGGCGTGCGTCCGAGGTCGGTGAGCACGGCGGTGATGCGCGGCAGGATGCCGGCCGATGCGTCCGCGACGGTGCCGTCGACATCCCAGAGGATGCAGGACCAGGGGGATTCCGTCGACGACATGGAATCCACCCTATCGACGTCGTGCGCCGGGCCCGCCGATTGAGACGCGGCGGGCGACGTCAGGCGAGCGCGCGCGGCACGAGCTGCGCGTCCGACGGGGCGAACGCCGAGCTGAGCACCTGGCAGCCGGCGCCGACCGCCGTCGCGTCCGCGCCGAGCGACGAGGTCGACACCCGGAGCGCATGGGGGAGCATGTACGCCCGCGAGTCGCCGACGCGGCGGCGGATCTCCGGCAGCGCGACGTCCGAGATGTGATTCCAGAACGCGCCGCTGAAGACGATGTCGCTGAGGTCGAGCATGTTCGCGATCGTCACGACGGCGGTCGCGATGTCGGCGGCCATCTCCGCGACGAGCGTGTGCGCGCGCTCGTCGCGGCGCGCCGCCTCGCCGACGGCGGCGTACGCCTGCGCGACCGAGACGTGGTCGGAGAGGTCAGGCAGCGCGATGACGCCCCGCTCCGCCGCGGCCCGCACGAGCCTGGCCGGGGCGATGTTGTCGCCCAGGCATCCGCTGTTCCCGCATCGGCAGATCGCACCCCGGTCGGAGACCCGGACGTGCCCGATGTCGCCGAGGTTGGAGGTCGCGCCGCGGCGGACGCTGTGATCCAGCGCGAGCCCCAGCCCGACGCCCGTGCCGAGGTAGAAGACGGCGAAGTCGTCTCGATCGGCGTCGTGGCTCGACCAGAGCTCGCCGACGGTGGCGGAGGTGACGTCCTTCTCGAGGATCGCGGGGAGGTCGAGGGCGCGCCCCAGCGCATCCCGCAGCGCGACGTCGTCCCATCCGTCGAGCAGGGGCGGGTTGTTCACCGTGCCGGCCTCGAGGTCGAGCGGACCGGGTGCGGCGATGCCGATGCCGAGCAGCTGCCCGCGATCGATGCCGGCGTCGTCGACGAGGGCGTCGACCGATCGCGCCATGCTCTCGATCACGTCGTCGGGGGACACGACGCGCGGCGTGGCGGTGCTCGCGCGGGCGATGACGCTCCCCGCGAGGTCCACGACCGTGTAGGTGATGAACGACGGATCGAGATGGATGCCGATCGCGGTGCGGGCGCCGGGCACGAGGTGCATGGACGTGCGCGGCTTGCCCGGGCCGGATGCCAGCCGCTCGCCTTCCCGGATGAGGCCGGCGGCGATCAGGCGCCTGGCGACGTTCGTCACGGTCTGCGACGAGAGCCCGGTCTGCGCGGCGATCTCGACCCGGCTGACGCCGCCGGGGGAGAGCCGGATCGCGTCGAGCACGACCGACTGGTTGAACTCGCCGATCGACGGGAGGTTCGCGCCTCGTCGCATCATCCGCACACCTCCGCCTCCAGTATCGACCGTCGGAGGTCCCCTCCGGGTCTTGACATTAGTCAATCAAGACGATTTATTAATCCCTGACGGCCGCCCGAAGGAGTGCCGGCCGAACGCGGACAAGGGAGTCATGATGCGCAGGACGACGACGTCGCTCGCACTGATCGGGGGCGGCGCGCTGCTGCTCTCCGGCTGCGGAGGAGGCGGGGCGGGAGACGCGGACACGATCCGCGTCGCGTACCAGAAATTCGGGAACTTCACCCAGCTCGACGACCTCCTCCACGAGGTCAAGACGGAGTTCGAGGAGACGCACGACGGTCTCACGGTGGAGCTCGTCCCCATCGAGGCCCAGCAGAACGACTACTTCACCAAGCTCGCCCTCATGAACCAGTCGGCGTCGACGGCGCCGGACGTCATGTACGAGGACACGTTCATGATCAAGTCGGACGTCGACGCCGGCTACCTCGCGCCGCTCGACGACTACGTGGCCGACTGGGACGACTGGGACCAGTTCTTCGACAACGCCAAGCAGGCGGGCCTCGGAGACGACGGCGCGCTCTACGGGATCCCGATGGGCACCGACACGAGGGCGCTCTGGTACAACAAGGAGCTGTTCGCGCAGGCCGGTCTCCCCGTCCCCTGGGAGCCGGAGACCTGGCAGGACGTCCTCGACGCCGCGGCGACGGTCAAGGAGGCGCTGCCCGGGGTCATCCCGCTCAACGTCTACTCCGGCAAGCCCCAGGGGGAGGCCGCCGCGATGCAGGGCTTCGAGATGCTCCTGTACGGCACGGACGACACCCTCTACGACACCGACGCCGCGAAGTGGGTCACGGGCTCGCAGGGGTTCGTGGACGCGCTTCAGTTCATCGCCGACGTCTACCAGGGCGGGCTCGGGCCGACGCCGCAGCAGGCCCTCGACACCAACGTCGCCACGACCGTCGCGGCCGAGTGGCTTCCGGCGGGCGAGCTCGCGATCGCCCTCGACGGGTCGTGGCTGAGCGGCACCTGGCTCGAGTCGGGCACGACGCCGTGGCCCGAGTGGAACGACGTCATGGCGCAGGCGCCCATGCCGACGCAGAACGGCCAGGAGCCGGGCGCCACGAGCATGTCGGGCGGGTGGACGCTCGCGATGGGATCGGGCACGGAGAATCCGGACGCCGCGTGGGACTTCATCGCGCTCGCGCTGAACAAGGACAACTCGAAAGGCTACGACATCGCCAACAGCCAGATCGCCGTGCGGTCCGACGTCGCGGACGACCCGGAGTACACGGCCGCCAACGCGTCGTTCGAGTTCTTCTCGTCGCTCGTCGACGTGACGCACTACCGCCCGGCGACGAGCGACTACGCGCAGATCTCCAACGAGATCACCGTCGCGATGGAGGCCGTGATGACCGGGCAGCAGACTCCGGAGGAGGCCGCGGCAGCGTACGACGAGGCCGTGATCGGCATCGTCGGCGAGGAGAGCACGCAGGATGGCTGACTCCTCCTCCGAGACCGCCCTCGTCGTCGGCGTCGACCCGCGCCGGCGACGGGGCGGGCCCCTGCCCCGCGGCGGCACGGCCCGGCGCGACGCGGTGCGTGCCCTGCCCCTGCTCCCGGCCGTGGTGCTCCTCGCGGTCTTCCTGCTCGGTCCCGTCGTCAGCTCGTTCTACGGCGCCTTCACGAACGCCTCGCTCCGGGGCGCGGCCGCGAGGAGCACCGAGTTCGTGGGCCTGCGGAACTACGTCGACCTCTTCTCCGATCCCGACTTCCCGAAGTCGGTGCTCCTCACGCTCGTCTTCCTCATCGGCTCGGCCATCCTGGGGCAGAACGTGCTCGGGATGGTCCTCGCCGTCGCGATGCGGTCCTCCGCGAGGCCCGTGCGGGGCATCGTCTCGACGATCGTCGTGGGGGCGTGGGTGCTGCCCGAGATCGTCGCGTCCTTCGCGGCATACGCGTTCTTCGCGCAGGACGGGACGCTCAACGCGCTCCTCGGCCTCGTGGGCGTCGAGGGGCCGTCGTGGCTCTACGACGCGCCCATGATGTCCGTCATCCTCGCGAACGTCTGGCGCGGGACGGCGTTCTCGATGCTCGTGTACTCCGCCGCGCTCTCCGACGTGCCGCCCGAGATCACCGAGTCGGCGGAGGTGGACGGCGCGCGCGGATGGCAGCGCTTCGCCTACATCACGGTGCCGATGATCCGTCGCAGCATCTCGACGAACCTCATGCTCACGACGCTGCAGACGCTCTCGGTCTTCACGCTCGTCTACGTGATGACGGGCGGCGGTCCGGGGACCGACTCGTCGACGCTGCCCGTCCTCGCCTACCAGGAGGCCTTCCGGTTCTCCGAGCTCGGGCTCGGCACGGCGATCGCGACCATCCTGCTCGTCGTCGGGGGCGTCTTCTCCGTCGTGTACATCCGTGCGCTCCGGCCGGAGGCGGACTGATGTCGCTCGCCCTCACCTCGCCGCGCGGCAGGGGCCTGCGGATCACCGCGAACCTCGTCCTCGCGCTCATCGGCGTCGCGTTCCTGCTCCCGATGGTCTGGCTGCTGCTGGCGTCGTTCGACCGCAGCGCGACCCTGTCCGTCGGGCTGCCGTCGGAATGGACGCTCGAGAACTTCACGGCCGTGATGACCTGGGACCTCGCGTTCCGGCCGCTCCTCAACAGCCTGATCCTGGCGGGCGGATGCGCCGTCATCACCGTCGTCGTCTCCGTTCTCGCCGCCTATCCGCTCTCGCGGTACCGGCTGCGGATCAACCCGCCCTTCCTCTACGGCGTGCTCTTCGGGACGTGCCTGCCGATCACGGCGATGATGGTGCCGGTCTACATGCTGTTCGTGTGGTTCGACCTCATCGACTCGATCGCGGGGACCGTCCTCTTCCTCGCGGCAACGTCGCTGCCGATGGCCATCTGGATGACGAAGAACTTCATGGACTCGGTCCCGATCTCCCTCGAGGAGGCGGCCTGGGTCGACGGCGCCTCCATGATGACGACGCTCGTGCGCGTCGTCATGCCGCTCATGCGGTCGGGCATCGGCGTCGTGTTCATCTTCGTCTTCATGCAGGCGTGGGGGAACTTCTTCGTCCCGTTCGTGCTGCTGCTGAGCCCCGACCGTCAGCCCGCGGCGGTGAGCATCTTCTCCTTCTTCGGGCAGTACGGCGCCGTCGCCTACGGGCAGCTCGCCGCGTTCTCGCTCCTCTACTCGCTCCCCGTGCTCGCGCTGTATGTTCTCGTCACCCGGCTCTCGGGCGGCTCGTTCGCCCTCGCGGGCGCGGTCAAGGGCTGAACGTCCGAAAGAAAGGAACCCGTCCATGCACGATGACTCCGCCCTCGTCGAGGCGAGGATCGCCCGGACCCACCGCGATCGCATCGCCCCGGCCATCCGGTCGCCGCGCGCTCCCGTCGCCGTCGAGGCCTGGGAGGCGCCCGGCGAGCCCGTGCCGTTCGCGGAGGCGGCCGGGCGGGCGTTCTCCCCCCTCGAACGCGGGGAGCCGTGGGGCAGGCCCTGGGGCACGACGTGGCTCCGGGTGCGCGGCTCCCTGCCCGGCGGATGGCGGGAGCGCGTGGAGGCGGGCACCCACGAGGCGGAGCTCGTCGTTGACCTCGGCTTCACCCCGGGGCAGCCGGGCTTCCAGTCGGAGGGGCTCGTCTACACGCCGCAGGGAAGCGTCCTGAAGGGACTCGAGCCGCTCAACGACTGGATCGCGCTCCCGGCGGGCGAGGACGGGTTCGAGGTCTACATCGAGGCGGCGTCGAACCCCGACGTCGGGTCGGACTGGTCGTTCCGCCCGACGCCCGTGGGCGACAGGGCGACGGCGGGCGACGACCCCCTCTACCGCTTCGGCGGCGTCGAGGTCGTGCTGCGCGACCGCGCGGTCTTCGCGCTCGACCGCGACTGGACGACGCTCGCGGGGCTCCTCGCCGTGCTGCCGGAGCGCTCGCCGCGGCGGGCGGGCGTCCTGCGTGCGCTCGAACGCGCGTCCGACGCGCTCGACCCCGACGACGTCGCCGGCTCGGCGGCGGACGCGAGGGCGGCGCTCGCCCCCGCACTCGCGTCGTCCGCGACCGGCTCGGCGCACCGCGTCGCGGCCGTCGGACACGCGCACATCGACTCCGCCTGGCTCTGGCCCGTGCGCGAGACCGTCCGCAAGTGCGCGCGGACGTTCTCGAACGTGCTCGACCTCATGGACCGGTATCCGGACTTCGTCTTCGCGGCCTCGTCGGCGCAGCAGTACCTGTGGATGCAGGAGAGCTACCCGGAGATCTTCGACCGCATCCGCGCGCGTGTGGCGGAGGGTCGGTGGGTTCCCGTGGGCGGGATGTGGGTCGAGTCGGACACGAACATGCCGGGCGGGGAGGCCCTCGCACGGCAGTTCGTCGCGGGCAAGGGGTACTTCCTCCGCGAGCTGGGGGTCGAGACGACCGAGGTCTGGCTGCCCGACTCGTTCGGCTACTCGGCCGCGCTGCCGCAGATCGTGGCAGCCTCGGCGTCGGACAGCTTCCTCACGCAGAAGATCTCGTGGAACGAGACGAACGTGATGCCGCACCACACCTTCCTCTGGGAGGGCATCGACGGCAGCCGGGTCTTCACGCACTTCCCTCCCGTCGACAGGTACAACTCCGACCTCGGCGCCGTCGATCTCGACCGGGCGGAGCGTCAGCACGCGGAGCGGGGCATCAGCGACCTCTCGCTCGTGCCGTTCGGCTTCGGCGACGGCGGAGGCGGGCCGACGCGCGAGATGATCGAGACGGCGCACCGCAAGCGCGACCTCGAGGGGTCGCCGCGCGTCGAGCTGACGCGCCCCGACGACTTCTTCGCGCAGGCGAAGGCGGAGCTGCCGGCTCCGTCGACGTGGTCGGGCGAGCTGTACCTGGAGTTCCATCGGGGCACGTACACCTCGCAGGCCCGGACGAAGGCGGGCAACCGCCGCAGCGAGCACCTGCTGCGCGAGGCCGAGCTGTGGGCGGCGACGGCCGCCGTGCGCCACGGCGCCGCCTACCCTGCCGACCGGCTGCGCGACCTCTGGCGCACGGTGCTGCTGCAGCAGTTCCACGACATCCTCCCCGGCTCCTCGATCGCCTGGGTGCATCAGCAGGCGGAGGAGGAGTACGCCCGTGTCGCCGCGGAGCTCGAGGAGATCGTCGACGCGTCCCTCGACGTGCTCGCGGGCGGAACACCGCCGCCGGACGACGGCACGTCCGGGCGGGAGGACGTCGTCTTCAACGCGGCGCCGGTGACCGTCGACGGCGTGGCGGCGATGGCCGCGGGGCATCCGGGTGCGCGGCCCCGGGCCGGGGTCTCGCGGACGGACGACGGCTTCGTGCTCGAGGGCGAGGGGATCCGCGTGGTCGTCGACGCCCGCGGCGAGATCGTCTCGCTCATCGACACGGCGACGGGCCGTGAGGCGATCGCCCCCGAGGGCCGCGGCAACGTCCTGCAGCTCTTCCGCGACACCCCCAACCAGTGGGACGCGTGGGATCTCGACCACCACTTCAACCGCACGCCGCAGGGCGCCTCCCGGGTCTCGTCGGCGCGGATCGAGGGCGACGCCGTCGTCGTCGAGCACGAGATCGGCCGGTCGGCCGTGACGCAGCGCCTCCGCATCGCGCCGCACGGCCTCGCCGTCGACATCGAGACGACGGTGGACTGGCACGAGCGCCAGAAGCTGCTGAAGCTCTCCTTCGACGTCGACGTGCTGGCCGACACCGCGGCATCCGAGATCCAGTTCGGGCACGTCCGCCGTCCCGTCCACGCCAACACGTCGTGGGACGCCGCGCGCTTCGAGACGGTGGCGCACCGCTGGCTGCACGTGGACGAGCCGGGCTTCGGCGTGACGCTCGCCAACGACCGCGTCTACGGCCATGACGTGACACGCCGCGAGCGGGCGGGCGGCGGCGGGACGACGCGCGTGCGGGAGTCGCTCCTGCGCGCGCCGGTCTTCCCCGACCCCTCGGCCGATCAGGGCGTGCACGTCTTCCGCCACGCGCTGTCGACCGGCGGCATCCTCGACGCCGTCGCGGAGGGCTACCGCCTGAACCTGCCGACGCGCTCCCGCCGCGGCGGGCCCGTCGAGCCGCTCGTGCGGGTGGAGGGCGCACCGTCGGTGCTCGTGGAGGCCGTGAAGCTCGCGGAGGACGGATCGGGGGATGTCGTCGTGCGGCTCTACGAGGCGCGCGGGGGACGTGCGAGGGGGCGGCTCGTCCCGGGCTTCGCCGCCGCCGGGGCGGTGCGCACCGACCTGCTGGAGCGGCCTCTCGACCACCGGCCCGACGACGCGCTCGCTCTCGACCTGCGCCCCTTCGAGCTCGTGACCGTGCGGATCGGCCGGGCGTAGGCGCGGGCGTCCGGTCGCCCGTTCAGATGACGAATCCGACCCGGTCTCCCACTCCAACCGAGTCGGATTCGTCATTCGAACCGGCCGCCGGCCTCAGAACAGCCGCGGCACGCCCGACTCGATGCCCTTCATCTCGTCGTAGTCGAGGGTGAGGCAGCGGATGCCGCGATCCTCGGCGAGCACGCGGGCCTGCGGCTTGATCTCCTGCGCGGCGAACACGCCCTGCACGGGGGCGAGATGCGGGTCGCGGCCGAGCAGCTCCAGGTACCGCGTGAGCTGCTCGACGCCGTCGATGTCTCCCCGTCGCTTGACCTCGACGGCGATGGCGACGCCCGCTGCGTCGCGCACGAGCAGATCGACGGGACCGATCGCGGTGGGGTACTCGCGGCGGACGAGCGTCGCGCCGACGGAGATGAGGTCGACCTGCTCCGCGAGCAGCCGCTGCAGGTCCGACTCGACGCCGTCCTTGATGAGGCCGGGGTCGACGCCGAGGTCGTGTCGCGTGTCGCTCACGATCTCGTGGATGCGCACGGTGAGGGCGTCGCCCGTCTTCTGGTGCGTCACCTTCCACACCTCGACGACGCCCGCCGACGAGAGCTCCTCGTCGGGAGCCACGACGTCGAGGCGGCAGGGCGGGCTCATCCAGTTGAGCGGCTTGTAGGAGCCGCCGTCCGAGTGGACGAGCAGGCTGCCGTCGCCCTTGTGCATGAGCACGCGGGTGGCGAGGGGCAGATGCGCATGGAGCCGACCGGTGTAGTCGACGGAGCAGCGGGCGATGACGAGACGCACCGGACGAGCCTAGCCTCCGTCGATCCCTCGACGTCGACGACGTCATCTATGCCGTCCGGCGTATTCGTGGCCGTGCGCGTCCTCACAGGTTCTGCACGGGTAGACTGACGAGGCCCACCTGCACCTGACCCGCCGTGTTCGACGCGCCAGAGGAGATGCCCCATGCTCGTGCTCCTCGCGCTTTTCGCGGCCGGCGCGCTGGTGCTCCCGATCCTGGCGAAGTGGCTCGGCGCGCACGTGTTCTGGGTCGCGGCGCTCTTCCCCGTCGCGGCGCTCGTGCAGGCGGTCATCGTGTCGCCCCAGGTCGTCGGCGGTGACATTCCCTACGAGTCATACACCTGGATCGCTCCGCTCGGCATCGAGCTCTCGATGCGCATGGACACGCTCAGCTGGGTGATGACGCTCGTCGTGACGGGCGTGGGAGCGCTCGTCCTCCTCTACTGCCGGGTGTACTTCCGCGGCAAGACGGCCGGGCTCGGTCGATTCTCCGCGGTGCTGCTGGCCTTCGCCGGCGCCATGTACGGGCTCGTCCTCACCGACGACGCGGTCATGCTCGTGATGTTCTGGGAGATCACGAGCATCCTGTCGTACCTGCTGATCGGGCACTACTACACCCGCGCCGCCAGCCGTCGTGCCGCGCTGCAGGCGCTCCTCGTCACGACCCTGGGCGGCCTCGTGATGTTCGTCGGCATCGTCCTGCTCGTGGTCGAGACCGGCACGTCGAGCATCTCGGCGATCCTCGAGCTCGCTCCGTCGGGCGCTCTCGTCGACGTCGCCCTCGTGCTCCTGCTCGTGGGAGCGGTCAGCAAGTCGGCCCTGTTCCCGTTCCACTTCTGGCTTCCGGGGGCGATGGCCGCGCCGACGCCCGTCAGCGCCTACCTGCACGCCGCCGCCATGGTCAAGGCCGGCATCTACCTGCTCGCGCGCTTCGCCCCGGCCTTCGCCGAGGAGGGGCCGTGGCGTCCGATCATCGTGACCCTGGGCGTGATCACGATGCTCCACGGCGGCGTGCAGGCGCTGCGCGAGACCGACCTCAAGCGCATCCTCGCCTTCGGCACCGTCAGCCAGCTCGGCTTCATCTCCGCGATCATCGGCTACGGCACGCGCGACATGGCGCTCGCGGGCATCGCCCTCCTGCTGAGCCACGCGCTCTTCAAGTCGTCGCTCTTCCTCATCGTCGGCGTCATCGACCGTCAGCTGTCGACGCGCGACATCCGCGAGCTGAGCGGCGTGGGCCGGCAGGCCCCCACGATGGCCGCGCTCGCGATGGTGGCCGTGGCCACGATGGCCGGCCTGCCCCCGACCCTCGGCTTCGTCGCGAAGGAGGCCGCGTTCACGGCGCTGCTCGAGGAGGCCTCCGCCGGCGGGGCCTGGGCGCTCGTCGCGCTCGTCGGCGTCGTGGTCGGCTCGGCGCTCACGCTCGCCTACGGGCTCCGCTTCATCTGGGGCGCGTTCTGGACCAAGCGCGGCGCGGGCGGCGAGAGGCTCGAGCCGACGCACTGGCCGGATCCGCCGCTCGGCTTCCTCGGCTCGCCCCTCGTGCTGTCCACGCTCGCGCTCGCCGGCGGACTCGTCGCGCCGCTGCTCGACTCCGTGCTCTCGGGCTATGCGGACTCCGCCCCGGGGGACGGGGAGTATCATCTCGCGCTCTGGCACGGTCTCGAGCCCGCCCTGGCCCTGTCGGCGCTGACGATCGTCGGCGGCGTCGGCGTGTTCTGGCTCGTGCGCGCCCGCGGCTGGGATCGCGCCAGGCGGATCCTCCGCCTTCAGGCCGGCGACGTCTACTACCTCGTCACCCGCGGCATCGACCGCCTCTCGGTCCTCGTCACGTCGATCACCCAGCGCGGGTCGCTCCCGGCGTACGTCGGCACGGTGTTCGTCGTGTTCGTCGTCGCGGAGGGCGTCGTGCTGCTCGCGGATCCCGAGTGGAAGATCGCCCTCGACGCCTGGCAGCACCCCGTGCAGCTCGCCATCGCCCCGATCATGATCGCCGCCGGCATCCTCGCCGTGCGCGCCCGCAAGCGGTACACGGGCGTCGTGCTCGTGTCGGCGACCGGGCTCGGGATGGTCGTCCTCTTCGCCGTCGAGGGCGCCCCCGACCTGGCCCTCACGCAGGTGCTCGTCGAGTCGGTCACGCTCATCGCCTTCACCCTCGTGCTGCGCCGCCTGCCCTCGCGGGTCGGCTCCCACAACGGCTCCGTCGCGCCCGTCGTCCGTGCCGTCCTCGCCATCGCGGTCGGTGCGACGATGGCCGTGATCGTCGTCGTCGCGACGAGCGCGCGCATCCACGAGCCCATCTCGGTCGACTGGGCCGAGATGGCGTACGAGATCGGCCACGGACGCAACATCGTCAACGTGGCCCTCGTCGATCTGCGCGGATGGGACACGATGGGCGAGCTGTCGGTGCTCGTCCTGGCGGCGACCGGCGTCGCGTCCCTCGTCTTCGTCACGCAGCGCTCCGACAACACGCTTCAGCGGCTGAGGAAGAAGATCCCGCGCTCGGCCCGTCGCGCGGTGCGCAGCCGTCCGCTCGTGGAGACGACCGACGGCCTCCGCCTTCAGACCGTGGAGAACCGCGACCGGCCCCGCGCCTGGCTCGTGGGCGGCCAGAGGATGAGCCGGGAGTCGCGGTCGATCCTGCTCGAGGTCATCGTCCGCATCCTCTTCCACACGATCATCGTCGTGTCGCTCTACCTGCTGTTCGCCGGCCACAACCTCCCGGGAGGCGGCTTCGCCGGGGGGCTCGTCGCGGGGATGGCGCTCGTCATGCGCTACATCGCCGGCGGCCGCTACGAGCTCGGGGCGGCCGCGCCGCGAGACGCCGGACAGCTGCTCGGCGCCGGCATGGTGCTCGCCGTGGGCACGGCCGTCGTGCCGCTGCTGTTCGGCCTGGACCCCCTCACGCGCGGCGTCTGGGAGGCGGAGCTGCCCCTCGTCGGCCACATCGAGTTCGTGACGTCGACCATCTTCGACGTCGGGGTGTACCTCGTCGTGATCGGTCTCGTTCTCGACGTGCTGCGCAGCCTCGGCGCCGAGGTCGACAGGCAGCTGCGCGAGGAGAACCCGGTCGCCGAGGAGACGGGGCAGGTCCGCGGATGAGCACCTCTCTCACCCTCGTCGTCATCATGGGCGCGCTCTATGCGGCCGGCGTCTACGCCATGCTGGAGCGCAGCCTCAGCCGTGTGCTCATCGGCTTCCTCCTGCTCGGCAACGCGACGAACCTGCTCCTGCTCACCGTCATGGGCTTCCCCGGGGTTTCTCCGTTCTACGGGGACGAGGGCGAGCAGAGCGACCCGCTGACGCAGGCCCTCACGCTCACCGCCATCGTCATCACCTTCGCGATCAGCGCGTTCCTGCTCGCGCTCATCTACCGCTCCTGGCAGCTGGGCCGCGCCGACACGGTGGAGGACGACGAGGAGGACCGCTCGCTGCGCGAACGGGCGATCGAGACCGAGGACGCGCTCGAGGACGAGGAGGAGCACGCCGAGTCGGGGGACGAGTCGGTGACCGACTTCGTCGGGGACGTGGCCTCGCCCATCACGATCCTGCACGCCGCGGACGCGGCAGGGCTGCGGGACGACGCCCCCGTGGACACCCCGTCGCCACCGCGCAGGCGCAAGGGCGTCGAGGACGATGAGCAGGATCCCGATCGAGACGACGAAGGAGGAGGCAGCCGATGAGCGCTCTCGTCCCCCTCCTGGTCACCGTCCCGCTGCTGGGCGCCGCGCTCACGCTGATCTTCGGCCGGCGCCGTCGTCTCCAGGTCGCGGTGTCGATCCTCACGCTCAGCGTGACGTTCGTGATCGCCGCGACGCTCCTCGTCGCGGTCGACCAGGGCACGCCGATCGCCGTCTCGGTGGGCGGGTGGCCCGTGCCGTTCGGCATCGTGCTCTACGTCGACCGGCTCTCCGCCCTCCTCGTGGCGGTCTCGAGCGTGGTGCTGCTCGCCGTCCTCCTCTTCTCGGTCGGGCAGGGCGCCGCGGACGGCGACGAGGAGACCCCGGTGTCGATCTTCCACCCGTCGTACCTCATCCTCGCCGCCGGCATCTTCAACGCGTTCATCGCGGGAGACCTGTTCAACCTCTACGTCGGGTTCGAGATCCTCCTCGTGGCCTCGTACGTGCTCATCACGCTCGGCGGGACGACGGCGCGCATCCGCGCAGGGGTCGTCTACATCGTCGTCTCGCTCGTGTCGTCGATCCTGTTCCTGTCGGCGATCGCGGTGCTGTACGGCGCCCTCGGCACCGTCAACATGGCGCAGATCGCCGAGCGGATGGTGGAGCTTCCCGACAACGTGCAGCTCGTGCTGCACGTGCTGCTCGTGCTCGCGTTCGCGATCAAGGCGGCCGTGTTCCCGCTGTCGTTCTGGCTGCCCGACTCGTACCCGACCGCGCCCGCGCCCGTCACCGCGGTGTTCGCGGGCCTCCTCACGAAGGTCGGCGTCTACGCGCTCATCCGCACGGAGACGCAGCTGTTCCACGACTCCGACATCAACATCGTGCTGCTCGTCGTCGCGCTGGCGACGATGCTCGTGGGCATCCTCGGCGCCGTGGCGCAGGCCGAGCTCAAGCGCATCCTGTCGTTCACGCTCGTCAGCCACGTCGGCTACATGATCTTCGGCCTCGCCATCGCCACGGAGGCGGCGATCGGCGCGACGATCTACTACATGGTCCACCACATCGTGGTGCAGACGACGCTGTTCCTCGCCGTCGGCCTCATCGAGCGCCGGGCGGGGTCGACGTCGATCCTCAAGGTGAAGGGGCTCTTCGCGGCGGCGCCGCTGCTGGCCGCTCTGTACTTCATCCCCGCGCTCAACCTCGGCGGGCTCCCGCCGTTCTCCGGCTTCATCGGAAAGTTCGCCCTGTTCGAGGCGGCGGCCGACGTCGGCACGCCGATCATGTACGCGCTCATCGCCGGCGGCATCGTCACCTCGCTCCTCACGCTCTACGCCCTCATGCGCGCATGGAACCTCGCGTTCTGGCGTGAGGAGGAGGACTCGGCGGAGACCGAGGCGCGCATCTCGCACCTCTCCGAGGCACCCGCGGCGGGCGTGCAGAACGAGCGCAGGGCGATCCCGCGGATCATGACGACCGCGACGGTCGGGATGGTCGCGGTGACGGTCGGTCTGACGGTGTTCGCCGGTCCGCTGTACGAGGTGTGCGAGCGCATCGGCCAGTCGCTCCTGGAGCCCATCTCCCTCGTCCAGCTCGAGAACGCGGAGGACGAGTCATGAGCCCGGACACCCCGCGCAGCATCCGGCGCCAGTTCTGGTCGCAGCTTCCGTTCTTCCTCTGGCTCGTCGTGCTGTGGATGCTGCTGTGGGGCCAGTTCACGGTGCTCGCGGCCCTCACGGGAATCGTGATCGCGGTCTTCGTGACGACGGTGTTCCGCCTTCCGACGGCCGACCTGTCGGGGCGCGTGAACCTCTGGTACGGCTTCCTGTTCGCCGTCGCGTTCCTCGCCGCCCTCGCCCGCGGAGCGCTGACGGTCGCCTGGCAGACGGTCGCCCCCGGCCATCCCGGCACCGCGATCGTCCGCGTGCCGCTGCGGGTGGACGACGACCTCATCATGACCCATGCGGCCGTGGCGAACTCGCTCGTCCCCGGCTCCCTCGTGGTCGAGGCCGATCGGGAGAACCGCGTGCTCTACCTGCACGTGATCGGGGTGACCTCGGCGGAGGACGTCGAACGCCAGCGCCGCATCGCGCAGCGCTGGGAGGAGCGCGCGGTGCTCGCGGTGGGGTCGCGCGCGCACGTCGCGCTCATCCGGTCGGACGCCCCGCCCGTCGTGGACCGCATCGCCGCGGAAGGGGGAGGACGATGAATCCGCTCGTCATCGCCATCCTCGCGGTCTTCGCCGTCGCGTCCGCCCTGACGATCGTCAGGATGGTCATCGGTCCCTCGATCCTCGATCGCGCGGTCGCGAGCGACGTGCTGCTGACGATGGTGCTGTGCGTCCTCGGCGCCGAGGCCGTCATCAACCAGCACACGCGCACGCTGCCGGTCATGCTCATCATCGCGGCGATCGGCGTCTTCGGATCGATCGCCGTCGCCCGTTTCGTCGCCAGGAAGGAGCGGGACCGATGAGCCTCGACGACGTCCTCGACACCGCGGCGCTCGTGCTCGTGCTCGCCGGCGCGCTGCTGTGCCTCACCGCCGCCATCGGCCTGCTGCGCTTCGCCGACGTGCCGTCCCGGCTGCACGCCGCGACGAAGCCCCAGGTGCTCGGGCTGCTGCTCATCTCCGTCGCGATCGCGCTGTCGCTGCGCTCGTGGTCCGTCCTCGCGGCGCTCGTCCCGATCGTCGTCATCCAGATGGCGACCGCGCCGCTCTCGGCCCATATGGTCGGACGTCAGGCGTACCGCAACGGCACGATCGACCGCGAGAACCTCGTCATCGACGAGATCGCCGAGGAGGACGACCGCATCTGACCCCGCGGCGTGCGGCGCGACGGGGTCAGCTCGCGAGCACGTAGCCGAGGGCCGCGGCGACGCCCGCGTTGGCGACGGCGCCGGCGCGGACGTTGAGGCCCCGTGCGAGAGCGGGGTCCGCGGCGGAGGCGGCGTCCCATCCGCGATCGGCGATCGCGGCGATGTACGGCAGCGTCGCGTTGGTGAGCGCGCGCGTGGAGGTCTCGGGAGCGGCCCCCGGCATGTTGGCGACGCAGTAGTAGAGGGCGTCGTGCACGCGGAAGGTGGGATCGTCGTGGGTCGTCGCGTGCGAGTGCTCGAAGCACCCGCCCTGGTCGATCGCGATGTCGACGAGCACCGCGCCGGGCTTCATCCCGGCGACCATCTCGTCCGTCACGAGCTTGGGCGCCGCGGCTCCCGGGATGAGCACGGAGCCGATGACGAGGTCGGCGGTGCGGAGCGCCTCGGCGATCGCGTATCGCGTGGAGTGCCGCGTCTGCAGCGCGCCGCCGTAGCGCTGCTCGAGCTCGCGCAGGCGCGGCAGGCTCACGTCGATCACCGTCACCTGGGCGCCGAGCCCCAGCGCGCTCGCGGCCGCGTGCTCGCCGGCCACCCCGCCGCCGATCACGACGACGTCCGCGCGTGGCGCCCCCGCGACGCCGCCCAGGAGCATCCCGCGGCCGCCCTGGGGGGAGAGGAGGTGGTACGAGCCGACGACCGTCGACAGGCGCCCGGCGACCTCGCTCATGGGCGTGAGCAGCGGCAGCGACCGGTCGGCGAGCTGCACCGTCTCGTACGCCACGGCGGTCGTCCCGGATGCGAGGAGCGCGTCGGTCAGGGGGCGATCGGCCGCGAGGTGCAGATAGGCGAAGAGCGTGAGGTCGTCGCGGAGATAGGCGTACTCGGCGTCGACGGGCTCCTTCACCTTGACGAGCAGCTCCGATTCGCCCCAGACCGCCGACGGGTCGGCGACGATGCGCGCGCCGGCTGCCGCGTAGTCGTCGTCGGAGAGGTGGGAGCCCGATCCCGCGCCGGCCTGCACGATCACGTCGTGGCCGTGCCGCAGGAGCGCGTCGACGCCCGCGGGGGTGATCGCGACGCGGTTCTCGTTGTTCTTGATCTCGGTGGGGATGCCGACCCTCATGGATGCTCCTCGTCGTGTTCGGCCCGGGCGCGGGCGCTCCTCGTGCCGACAGGATCGCAGCTTCTTCGTTTCCGGAGGGTTAACACGGGAGATCCTTCACCTCAGCGTCGTCTCTGGATAGTCTTTGCCGCATGACCGGCATCCGACCCCGCCCACCGGCGAAGGATCTTCGCCGTCCCGAGCTCGACGAGCTGGACGAGCGGATCGTCGGGATCCTCGCGGACGACGGCCGCATCACGAACGCCGATCTCGCGGCCACGCTCGACGTCGCCCCGTCCACGGCCCATGCGCGCATGCGTTCGCTCGTGGACCGCGGCGTGATCACGGGCTTCCACGCGAGCGTCGACCAGGAGCTGCTCGGACGGGGGCTCCAGGCGATCGTCGGGGTGACGCTGCGGCCCGGCGCCCGCCACGACAGCATCGTCGCGTTCGCGGACGAGGTCCGCCGTCTGCCGCAGGTGCTGCAGCTGTTCTTCATCGGGGGCTCCGACGACTTCCTCGTGCACATCGCGGTCGAGGGCGCGTCGGACGTGCGGCAGTTCGTCGTCGAGCACCTCTCCGCGCAGCGGTACGTCGCCACGACGCGCACGAGCATCATCTTCGAGTACCACCGCAACGCCGTCGCGGCGCCGTTCCGCTGATCTCCTCCGGCGACCGGGCGACCGTCTCTGTTGCGTCGCGTGTCGTCCGGTTGGCGGAGGGCGCCGGCGTCTGCCTACGGTGGGGGTCCTGCACCAGAGGAGCACCACATGGCATTCCGTTTCCGTACCCTCGCGCCCATCGCCGCGGTGGGCATCCTGGCCCTCGCCGGCTGCGCGTCGGACAGCGAGCCCGCGTCCAGCGGCGACCCCGACACGAGCGCCGAGGACACCCTCGGCACGGCGGACGACCCGGTACAGCTCGGCGTCGTCGGCGCGAGCGACCCGTACTGGGCGGTCTACGAGGAGGCCGTCGAGGCGGAGGGCATCGAGCTCGACATCGTCGACTTCACCGAGTACACGCAGCCCAACCCCGCGCTGAGCCAGGGGGAGCTGGACATCAACCAGTTCCAGCACATCCAGTACCTCGCGGACTACAACGTCTCCGCGGGCGACGACCTCCAGCCCATCGGCGCCACGGCGATCTACCCGCTCGGGCTGTACTCCGAGAAGTACGACAGCGTCGAAGACATCCCCGACGGCGAGACGGTCGTCGTCCCGAACGACACGGTGAACCAGGCGCGCGGACTTCTCGTGCTGCAGTCGGCTGGCCTCATCGCGCTGGAGGACGGCGGAAGCTCGTTCTCGTCGCTCGACGACATCGTCGAGGACGACTCCCGCGTCGAGGTGGAGGCGCTCGACGCCGCCATCACGGTCACGTCGCTTCCCGACGTCGCCGCCGCGATCGTCAACAACGACTTCCTCGACAACGCGGACCTGACGTCGGACGACGCCATCGCGGCGGACGACCCCTCGGACCCGTCGGCGCTGCCCTACGTCAACATCTTCGCCGTGCGCGCGGACGACGTCGACAACGAGGTCCTGAACCGGCTCGTCGAGATCTACCAGTCGAACCAGGACGTGCTCGACGGCGTGCAGGAGGCATCCGGCGGCACCGCCGTGTTCGCGACCACGCCCGTCGACGAGCTGCAGGCGTCGCTCGTCGAGGTCGAGGAGGCCGTCGAAGCCAACCAGTGACGTGACATGGGCGCGTGCGCGATGATGAATCGCGCACGCGCCCATCGCCGTCCCGACGAGGAACTCCATGACGCAGACGCACATCCGCATCTCCGAGGTCTCGAAGACCTATCCCTCTCAGCGCCGAGGCGGCGACGTCATCCAGGCCGTCGACGACGTGTCGATCGACATCGAGCGCGGCGACGTCTTCGGGGTCATCGGCTACTCCGGGGCGGGGAAGTCGACGCTCGTGCGCCTGATCAACGGTCTCGAGCCGGTCACGGCCGGATCGATCGAGGTCGACGGAGTCGACGTCGTCACCCTGCCCGAGCGCAAGCTGCGCGACGTGCGGCAAGGCATCGGCATGATCTTCCAGCGCTTCAACCTCCTGCGCTCCCGGACCATCCGCGGGAACGTCGCCTACCCGCTCGAGGTGGCGAAGGTCCCCCGCGCCGAGCGCACGGCGCGCGTGACGGAGCTCCTCGACTTCGTGGGGCTCGCCGACAAGGCCGACGCCTATCCCGAGCAGCTCTCCGGCGGTCAGCAGCAGCGCGTGGGCATCGCCAGGGCACTCGCCGCGGGGCCCGCCATCCTCCTCGCGGACGAGGCGACGAGCGCGCTCGACCCGGAGACGACCGACGAGGTGCTCGACCTGCTCGCGCGCGTGAACCGAGACCTCGGCGTCACGATCGTCGTCATCACGCACGAGATGGACGTCATCGCGCGCATCGCGAACAAGGTGGCCGTCATGGAGAGGGGGCGGGTCGTCGAGCAGGGTCCGACGTACGACGTCTTCACCCATCCTCGGACGGAGACGGCCAAGCGCTTCGTGCGCACCGTCGTCCGGGCCCTGCCGGAGGGGGACGCCCTCTCGGCGCTCCGCGCGAAGCACGATGGACGCCTGTTCACCATCTCGTTCACCGACGAAGGGGCGTCGGAGGCGCGCGTCTTCGCCGCTCTCGCGCGTGCCGGGGTGGACTTCAACCTCGTCCACGGCGGCGTGGACGACATCCAGGGCCGTGTCTACGGCCTGTTGACCATCGCGGTGCGAGGTGACGACGCCGACGTGCGTCGCGCTCTCGACGGCGTGGGCGCGGGCGTGACCGTCAGCGAGGTCGCCGCATGAACGATCTCCTCGCACAGCTCGCCGACCTCGCCCCCGACCTGTTCGAGCAGACGGGCATCACCCTGTGGCTGGTCGCCGCCTCGCTCGTGATCGGCGGCATCGGCGGGCTGGTCGTCGGCACGGCCATCACCGTCACCCGCCGGGGCGCGATCCTCGAGCAGCCGGTGGTCTACTGGATCCTCAACGCGCTCGTCAACACGATCCGTCCCATCCCCTTCATCATCTTCCTCGTCGCGCTGCAGCCCCTGGCCCGCGTCGTGGTGGGCAGGGGCATCGGCAACGAGGCGATCATCTTCACGCTGTCCATCGCCGCGACGTTCGGCATCGCGCGCATCGTCGAGCAGAACCTCGTCACGGTCGATCCCGGCGTGATCGAGGCCGCCCGCTCGGTCGGCGCGAGCCCGTGGCGGATCATCCGCACCGTCATCCTGCGAGAGGGACTCGGCCCGCTCATCCTCGGGTACACGTTCGCCACCGTCTCGATCATCGACATGTCGGCGGTCGCGGGAGTCGCGGGCGGTCAGGGCCTCGGAAACTATGCCCTCGCCTACGGATACCGGCAGTTCGACGACGTCGTCACGTGGTCGGCGCTCATCATCATCATCGTCATCACGCAGTTCGTGCAGGGCTTCGGGAACGTCCTCGCGCGCCGCATCCTGCGGCGCTGAGCGGAGGACGCGCGGGGTCTTCGGCCACGTTCGGATATATACTGACCGACGAGCGGGGATATACGGAGGTGGCGCATGACGAAGACGATCGTCGACATCGACGACGCGTTGCTGGAGCGTGCCATGGAGCTCACGGGCAGCGCCACGAAGAGGGCTGCGGTCAACGAGGCCCTGGCGCAGGTCGTGCGACGGCATGAGGCGCTTGGCTACATCGATCTGGTCCAGGGCGGCCTGGTCGTGGAGCTGGACGACCCAGAGGTGACTCGCGGCGCCCAGCGATGAGGCTGCTGTACCTCGTCGACAACTCGGTCCTGCAGCGGGTGGCGCGTTCCGAGGCCGTCGCCGGGGCGCTCATCGACCTCACCGCGACAGGAGACCTCGCAGGCTGTCTTCCTCAGCTTCTGGAGGAGGGGTACTCGGCGCGGTCGGCCGACGACCACGGAACCATCGTCGATGCGAGCCGTCGCGCGAGGGTGTTCCTGCCGCCCGACGGACGCGTCGCCGAGTTGGCGCTCGATCTGCAACGCCGTCTCTTCCGCGCGGGCAAGGGGCGCGCCGTGGGAGTGAGCGATCTTCAGATCGCGGCAACGGCCATCCGGTACACCGACGCATCCACCACGGTCGAAGTCGTGCACTACGACCACGACTTCGAGCACGTCGCCGCGGTGAGCCCGGCGTTCTCGCATCGGTGGATCGTGCAGGCAGGCGCAGCGGACTGAGTAGCGCGGCACCGCGCCGGGCCTTCGAGACCGCGCCGGTCCGCTCTCGTCCTCCAGGATGAGACGCAGTCGCGCGCTGTCCGATGCAGACGAGATCGCCGCCGGCTCAGTCGGTGCCGGAGTCGAACGCGGCGGACTCGCCGGCCTCGTCGAACGCGTCGGCGAGCTCCTCCTCGGCGGCCGACACGGGGTTCACGCTGCCGGTGATCTCGTCGGCCTCGCCGCGTTCGAGCGCGCCGATGAGCTCGCCCGTCGCGCCGCCGACGATGCCGCGCGCGACGTAGCCCTCCAGGCGCGAGCGCGAGTCGGCGATGTCGAGGTTGCGCATCGTGAGCTGCCCGATGCGGTCCACCGGTCCGAAGGCGGCGTCGCCGACGCGCTCCATCGAGAGCTTCTCGGGGGCGTACGACAGGCCGGGGCCCTCCGTCGACAGGATCGTGTAGTCCTCGCCGCGGCGGAGGCGCAGGGTCACGGACCCGGAGATCGTCGAGCCGACCCACTTCTGGATGGACTCGCGCAGCATGAGCGACTGCGGCTCGAGCCAGCGGCCCTCGTACATGAGGCGGCCGAGGCGGCGCCCCTGCTCGTGATAGGTCGCGAGGGTGTCCTCGTTGAGGATGCCGTTGAGGAGCCGCTCGTACGCGATGAAGAGCAGCGCCATCCCCGGAGCCTCGTAGATGCCGCGCGACTTCGCCTCGATGATGCGGTTCTCGATCTGGTCGCTCATGCCGAGGCCGTGGCGGCCGCCGATGCGGTTCGCCTCGAAGACCAGCTCGACGGCGTCCGCGAACTCCACGCCGTTCAGCGCGACGGGGCGTCCGGCCTCGAACGCGACCGTGACGTCCTCGGTCTCGATCTCGACGGCGGGGTCCCAGAACCGCACGCCCATGATCGGCTCGACCGTCTCGAGCGAGACGTCCAGCTCCTCGAGGGTCTTCGCCTCGTGCGTCGCACCCCAGATGTTCGCGTCGGTCGAGTACGCCTTCTCGGCGGAGTCGCGGTACGGGTAGCCGTGGGCGACGAGCCATTCGCTCATCTCGGTGCGGCCGCCGAGCTCCGTGACGAACTGCGCGTCGAGCCAGGGCTTGTAGATGCGCAGGCGCGGGTTCGCGAGCAGGCCGTAGCGGTAGAACCGCTCGATGTCGTTGCCCTTGTAGGTCGACCCGTCGCCCCAGATGTCGACGCCGTCCTCCTTCATCGCGCGCACGAGCAGCGTGCCGGTGACGGCGCGGCCGATGGGCGTCGTGTTGAAGTAGGTGCGCCCGGCGGACCGGATGTGGAAGGCGCCGCACGCGAGGGCCGACAGGCCCTCCTCGACGAGCAGCGGCTTGCAGTCGATGAGGCGCGAGGCCTCGGCGCCGTAGCTCAGCGCGCGGCCGGGGATCGACGCGATGTCGTCCTCGTCCGGCTGGCCGAGGTCGCCCGTGTACGTGAACGGCACGGCGCCCTTGTCGCGCATCCAGGCGACGGCGACGGAGGTGTCGAGACCCCCGGAGAAGGCGATGCCGACGCGCTCGCCGACGGGCAGTGTTTCCAGGACCTTCGACATGGGTTCCATCCTAGAGGCGCGCGGATGCCCGCACCGTTCGGGGGGACCCGTGCGCGGAGCCGCGAAGTGCGCCAGAGTGTCGGGGAGGAGGTGGGCGGATGGGCGAGAGCGTGCTGTGGGGCGCCGTCGGCGCTGCGCCGTTGCTGCTCGGAGCGGTGCTCGCCGGCGTGCGCGCCTGGCCTCCGCGGATGCTCGGGATCGTGCTGGGGTTCGGCGCCGGCGCGCTCATCGCCTCCATCGCCTACGAGCTGTGGGAGGAGGGGCTCGACGTCGGCGGGCCCGTCGCGCTCGCGGCGGGCGTGGCGGCGGGAGCGCTCTGCTACTTCTTCGCCGACAGGGGCGTCGACGTCTGGTCGCGCCGCCGGGGCGGCGGATCGGGGGCGGCCGCGGGCGCGCCGCTCGCCATCGGCGCGCTCCTCGACGGCATCCCGGAGCAGCTCGTCCTCGGCATCGGCCTGGCCGCGGGCGAGGGGGTGAGCGTCGCGCTCGTGATCGCGATCGTCGTCTCCAACCTCCCCGAGTCGATCGGCTCGTCCTCGGAGATGCTCGACGGGGGAGCGAAGCGCCGCGACGTGCTCCTGCTGTGGACGGCGGTCTCGGTCGTCTGCGCCGCGGCGACAGTCGTCGGGTTCGTCGTCGCGGATCTCGCGACACCGGAGCTGCGCGCCGGCGCGAGCGGCTTCGCCGCGGGCGCTCTCCTCGTCATGCTCGTCGACTCGATGATCCCCGAGGCGCAGAGACGCGCCCGAGACCTCACGGGCCTCGCGACCGTCATCGGCTTCGCCGTCGCCGCGGGCCTCTCGCTCGGAGGGTGACCGCGGCCGCACGGGAGAGGAGCAGCGCCGCGTCCCGACGCGCGCCTCCGGGCGTTCACGTGCGTCGCGGGGGAGCAGCCGCCCGGAACGACGGCGCGAGCGAGACCGCGAGCGCGATCGCCGACGCGACGGCGCACGCGAGGAGCGCCGCCCGCAGGGAGGCGGGCGAGCCGACGCCGGCCGCGCCGAGCAGGATGCCCGTGGCGAGGGCGATGAGGTAGGTCGCCGAGAGCCGCTGGGTGAGCTGGAGGAACGACGCCGCCACGCCGTGGAGGCCCGGCGGGGCGAAGGAGAGCGTCATCACCCGCAGGGGCGGCTCGACCAGGCCGCCCGACGCCCCGAGCCCCACCTGCGCGATCGCCGTGAGGACGAACAGGGTGCCGTCCGGGACGAGCGGGGCGGCGATCGCGACGGCCGCGATGAGCGCGCCCTGCAGCGACAGCCCGAGCGGCACCGTGCTCGGGCCGAGCCGCGCGAAGATCCGCTGGCTGAACAGCGACACGGCCAGTCGCGCGAGCGCGCCCGGGGCGAAGACGAGGGCGATCGTGAGCGCGGACAGATCGGGCCGCTGCAGGAAGTACACCGTCGCGACCGACCCGAGGGCGAGCGTCGCGCCGAACCACGTCATCGCGACGACGTTGCCGGCCACGAAGCCGCGCGATCGGATGAGGGCGGGGGCGAAGAGCGGCACGCGCCCGCGTGCGGCGTGGCGCCGCTCCCAGAGCGCGAGCGCGGCGGCCGCGATCCCGCATCCGGCGACGAGCCCCACGACGACCGGGGCGGGGAGGCCGGGCTCGATCACCGGAAGCGTCACCGCGAGCACGATGCCGCCGAGCAGGCCGATCGCCGGGAGGTCGAGCGAGACGCGCGCGTGCGAGCCGGAGCCGCGCGGCAGCCCGCGCCGTCCGAGCCACAGCGCGAGCCCGGCGAACGGGAGCGGCAGGAACAGCACGAGGCGCCAGGCGGCCTCCGGCGGCGTCGACCCGAGCGCGACGGCCGACGCGATCGGGCCCAGGAAGCCGGCGAGCGCGCCGACGGCCGTGTAGGCGCCGAGGGCGCGGAGCCGGGCGGCGCCGAGGAAGAGGTCCTGGATGGCGCCGAGCACCTGGGCGCTGATGACCCCGGCGCCGAGGCCCTGCACGAGGCGTGCGGCGACGAGCACGCCGATGCCGGGCGCCGCGACGGCGAGGACGCCTCCGACGAGGAAGGTCCCGAGCCCGACGGCGAAGAGCCCGCGGCGGCCGTAGGCGTCGCCGAGCCTGCCGCCCGGCACGAGCCCGAGGCCGAAGGTGAGGGAGAACGAGGCGAGGAGCCACTGCACGCCGGGCGTCCCGCCGCCGAGCGTCGAGCTGACGGCGGGCACCGTGTAGGTGATCGCCGTCGCGTCGAAGAGCGTCGCGAAGCCCGCGGCCAGGCACGCCCAGAGCGCCGCCCGCGAGGAGCCGTCCGCCGCGTCGGGGCGCGCGGACGATGACATGCACACGACGGTAGGGGAGGAGGTCGGACGGCAGGGGCCCTGTTTCCCGACGCGTCGGCGTGTGACGATGTGTGGCGGCAGTCGGCACGCCGGCCCCCGGCGCCGCATACGCTCGGATCGACGCAGCCGACGACGAGAGGGGTCTGCGTGACGACGCTGCTGGAGACCGAGGCCCTCGTCTTCGCGCGCGACCTCATCCGGATCGAGAGCGTCAACACGGGGGTGGCCGCCGAGATCGGCGACGGGGAGACGCGCGCGGCGCGGTACGTGCAGGAACGCCTCGCGGAGGCGGGGATCGCCTCCGAGCTCGTCGAGGGACGACCCGGCAGGGGCTCGGTCGTCGCCCGGCTGCGCGGCGGCGATCCGGAGGCGGGGGGCCTCCTCGTGCACGCGCACCTCGACGTCGTCCCGGTCGAGGAGAAGGACTGGACGCATCCGCCCTTCGGCGCCGAGATCCACGACGGCCATCTCTACGGCCGCGGCGCGGTCGACATGAAGAACTACGCCGGGACCATCCTCGCCGTCGCGCGACACTACGCCCGTGAGGGGATCGTGCCGCGACGCGACCTCGTCTTCGCGTTCCTCGCCGATGAGGAGGCCGGCGGCGTGTGGGGCGCGGGCTGGATCGTCGACAACCGGCCCGACCTGCTCGCCGGCGTCACCGAGGCGCTCAGCGAGGTCGGCGGGTTCTCCGTGCCGCTCACGGGCGCCGAGGGGGACGACCGCCGCGCCTATCTCGTCGCGACCGCCGAGAAGGGCGTCGCGTGGGCGACGCTCACGGCCCGCGGCCACGCCGCCCACGGATCCCGGCCGACCCCCGACAACGCGGTCGTCCGCCTCGCGCAGGCGGTCGCGGCGATCGGCGACCACCGGTTCCCCGTGCACAGGACCGAGGCGCTGCAGCGGTTCTTCGACGTCTTCGGCGAGGCGCGGGGCCTGTCGTTCAGCGACGAGACCCTCGCCGACGACATCGCGAGCCTCGGGTTCGTCTCGTCGCTCGTCGACGCGTCCACCCGCAACACCGTCACGCCCACCGTCCTCGGCGGCGGGCGCAAGACGAACATCATCCCCGCCGAGGCGTTCACGCGCGTGGACATCCGCATCCTGCCCGGCCAGGACGAGGCCGTCCGCGACCATCTGCGGGACGTCGCGGGCGATGACGTCGACATCCGCGAGGGACGCTGGTGGCCGGCCACCGAGGCATCCGTCGACGCGCCCCTCATCGACGTCTTCCAGCAGGCGATCGCCGAGCAGGACGCCGACGGCGTCGTCGTGCCGTACCTGCTGCAGGCGTCCACCGACAACAAGCACTTCGCGCGCCTCGGCATCCACGGCTACGGGTTCGTGCCGCTGCGCGTGGAGCCCGGCTTCGACGTCTTCAGCCAGTTCCATGCGGCCGATGAGAGGGTGCCCGTCGACGCACTGCTGTTCTCCGCCCGCGTGACCGAGCGCATCCTGCGCACGGCCTGAGGCCCGCCACGACGAAAGGGACGCCATGACCGCCGTCTACGTGCTGCACGACAACCCCGACTGGATCCCCGCCTTCGCGCGCGCGTTCGAGGCCGAGGGCGTGCCGCTGCGGGAGTGGCGCCTCGGCGAGGGCGTGCTCGACCTCGACGCCGAGCCGCCGCAGGGCGTCTTCTGGTCGCGGCTGAGCGCCTCGTCCCACACCCGCGGAGCCGAGAGGGCGAAGGACGCCGCGCGCGCGACGCTCTCGTGGCTCGAGTCGTGGGGACGGCGGGTGGTGAACGGCAGCGCCGTGGCGTCGTTCGAGGTGAGCAAGGCCGCCCAGCACGCGGCGCTGCGCCGCGCGGGCTTCGACGTGCCGCGCACCGTGGCCGTCTTCGGGCGCGAGGGGCTCTCGGAGGCCGCACGCGGCTTCGACCTCCCCTTCATCACGAAGCACAACCAGGGGGGCAAGGGGCTCGGCGTCCGCCGGTTCGACGACTACGCGGCCTTCGACGCGTACGTCGAGAGCACGGAGTTCGAGGAGCCCGCCGACGGCATCACGCTCCTGCAGGAGTTCCTCCCGTCGGCCGAGCCCTTCGTCACGCGCGCGGAGTTCATCGGCGGCCGCTTCGCCTACGCCGTCCGCGTCGACACGTCGGCCGGCGGCTTCGAGCTGTGCCCCGCGGAGGCCTGTGCCGTCCCCGAGGCGGGCGTCGAGCCGGAGCCGCTCTTCCGTGTACGCCCCGAGGTCACGGCGGACGACCCGCTCATCCGCGGCTACGAGGAGCTGCTCGCGCAGCTGGGCATCGAGATCGCCGGCATCGAGTTCCTCACGACGTCCACGGGCCGCACGGTGACGTACGACATCAACACGAACACGAACTACAGCCCCGACGTCGAGGCCGCGATCGACGACCCCGCGACGCGCCGGGTCGCCCGCTTCCTCGGCGGCCTGCTCGCCCCCGCGCCCGCGGCGGTCTGACGAGGAGCCGCGGCACGTCTCGCGGCTAGCGGAGGGTCCCGGCGGGCTCGGACCATCCCGCGCCCGATCGCAGACGTTCCGCGACCAGGCGCTCGAGCGTCGTGCGCGGCCTGACGGCGTCGGGGTCGAGCACCTCGGCGAGCGGGCGGCGGAAGACGAAGAAAGCCGCGGCACGTCCGCCCTCCTGCGTGGGCGCGCATCCGGCGACGTCGAAGCGGGCGGCGAACGCGCGGATGTTCGACCCCGCGGGCAGCGAGGACAACGCCGGGTCGAGCAGCCATGACGTGCACACGAGCGCCTCCCCCGGGAAGGCGCTCCGGATGCGGGACAGCGCGTCGTCGACGAGCGGTGGGGCGAGCGGTCCGCCCTCGGGAACGTGCAGGTCCCGCCCTCGCCCGCCCGTCTCGCGTGCCGCCTGCAGACGTCCGAAGGCGAGGACGTCGGCGCGGGCGATCCCGATGAGCCACGGGATGTCGGCGTCGTCGCCGTACGCGGCGATCTTGCGGTCGATGTCGGCGAGCGTCGCGTCGGTCGTCGAGGGCTCCACACCGAGGCCCCGGTGCCGGCGGAGCGCGAGGGGCCGCGCCGCCGCGAACGCCTCGGTCAGCCGCACGCTCAACGCGCCCCGCCGGGACCGTCGCGCCCCGCGCCGCCCGTCCGCCTCGCGCACCGCGTCCGCCTCGCGCACGACGTCGTGCACGAGCCGCGCGGCTCCCGCCCCGTCGGCGGCGACCGCCGCGACGACGGCCTCGAGGAGACGGTCGTGGCCGCCTTCCGGGTCCTCGCCGACGGGGCTCATCCGGCCAGCAGGCGCAGGAGCCGTTCGACCTCGGCCGCGACGGCGGCGCGCGCCGGGGTGAGGTAGCGGCGCGGGTCGACGACCGCTCTGTCGGCATCGAGCACCTCGCGCGCGGCCGCCGTGAACAGGCCGTTGAGATGCGTCGAGATGTTGATCTTCGTCATGCCCGCCGCCACGGCGCCGGCGAGCTCGTCATCGCTCAGACCGGACGAGCCGTGCAGGACGAGCGGCACGCCCGCCGCCTGTGCCAGGCGGGCGATGAGGTCTCGGTCGACGGTCGCGACGCGCGACGTCATCGCGTGCGACGTGCCGACGGCGACGGCGAGGGCGTCGACGCCGGTGGCGGCGACGAACGCCGCCGCCTCGTCCGGCCGGGTGCGCGCACCCGGCGCGTGCACGCCGTCCTTGCCCCCCACCTCGCCCAGCTCGGCCTCCACGAACGTCCCCCGGGCGTGGCAGTGCGTCACGACGTCGCGCGTGGCGGCGACGTTCTCCTCGTACGGGAGCGCGGACCCGTCGAACATGACGCTCCGCACGCCGAGCGCGACGGCCTCGTGCACGAGACCCACCTCCTCCGCGTGGTCGAGATGGACGGCGACGGCGACCGCCGCCTCACGCGCGAGGGCGAGGCACGCCGTCGCGATCGGCTCGAGAGAGCCGTGGTAGCGAGCGGCGTTCTGGCTGATCTGCAGGACGACGGGCAACTCGGCGCGCTCCGCGCCCGCGACGATCGCCTCGGCGTGCTCGAGCAGCACGACGTTGAAGGCGCCGAGGCCGCGGCCGGCGGCATGCGCCTCGGCGACGAGACGCGGGCGGTCGGCGGTGGGCGTGATCATGGTCACCTCTGGGTCTCGGGGGATCGCGGGGCGGCGGACGGATGCGGGCGGGAGGGCTCAGGGCCGAGCCGGGCGCGGAGCCCGTCGATCGCCGCGGCGTCGATCTCGCCGGCGACGGGGGCGAGCACGGCGGCTGCGCCGAGCACCGCCGCGGAGCGCAGCGCACGGGCGAGACCCCCGCCGTCGGCGAGGGCGCCGACGAGGCCGGCGGTGGCCGCGTCCCCCGCGCCCGTGGGGTTGCCGTGGACGTCGGGGACGGCGACCTGGCGCGTCTCGGCGCCGTCTCGGCCGAGCGCCACCATGCCGTCGGCGCCGCGGGAGACGACGACCGTGCCCGCTCCCGCGTCGACGAGCGCGCGCATGCCCTCGCGGAGCGTCGTCGCCCCGCTCGCCGCGAGGGCCTCGGCCTCGTTCGGGGTGACGTAGTCCGCCTGCGCGCCCGCGGCGACGAGAAGGGCGGGACCGCTCGTGTCGACGACGACCGTCGCGCCCGCGGCACGGGCCGCCGCGATGACGCCCGACACCTGCCGCGGATCCGTGCGAGGCGGCACGGACCCGGACAGGACGACGCACCCTCCGGGCTCGGCGCGGTCGCCCACCGCGGCCGCGAGACGGCGCCATGCCGCATCCGAGAGCGGATGGCCGGATTCGGCGAACAGCGTCGGGTGCGCGCGATCGTCGACCACGGCGACCGTCTGGCGGGTCTCGGCCGGAACGTGCACCGTGACGGTCTCGATGCGCTCGGCTGAGAGCGCGTCGGCGATCCATCGCCCCGAGGCCCCGCCGAGCGGCTGCACCGCGACGGCGGGGATCCCGAGTGCGGCGAGCACGCGGACGACGTTGACGCCCTTGCCTCCGGCGCGCCTGTCGACGCCGTGCACGCGCACGGTGTCCCCGATGCGCTGCTCGGTCACCCGGTAGGTGACGTCGATCGCCGGGTTCGGCGTCACGACGACGATGCGAGCCATTCGCCCCTCCTCATCACACGGCTGATGCGAGGGCCCTCGAACGAGACGAGGTCGGCCGGCGCTCCCGGCGCGAGCGCCTCGTTCGGCATGCGCAGTGCGCGGACGGGGGCGGTGCGGGTGAGCGCGACGACCTCGGCGAGATCGACGCCGCGGGCGAGCAGCCTCTCGACGGCGTCGCCGACGACGGCGGTGGCCCCCGCGAGCGAGGAGCCGTCCGCGAGGGTCGCGACGCCGTCCACCACGACGACGTCGGATCCGGCCACGCGGTACCGGCCGTCGCCGAGACCCGTCGCGGCCATGGCGTCGGAGACGAGCATGGTCCGTCCACGTGCCGCCCGGCGCACCGCGTCGATCGCGATGTCGGCCACGTGGTGACCGTCGCCGATCAGCTCCAGAGCGAGACGGGCGTCCGCGAGGCCGACCCCGACGGGACCGGGCTCTCGGTGGTGCAGAGGGGGCATCCCGTTGAACACGTGCGTGAGCACGCGCGCGCCCGCGTCCACGGCGTCGCCGACGATCTCGGCCGAGGCTCCCGTGTGGCCGAGGGCGACGGCGACCCCGGCGTCGGTGAACCGGCGCACGGCATCGAGCGCGCCGGGCAGCTCGGGGGCGAGGGTGACCGTGGCGAGCGCGCCGTCCGCGGCGCTCAGCAGCATGTCGACGTCGACGGCGTCGGGGGAGCGCAGGAGAGCCGGGTCGTGGGCTCCGCGGCGTGCGGAGGAGAGGAAGGGGCCTTCGAGGTGCAGACCGGCGAGCGCGCCGTCGCGGACGAACGGGGCGAGCTCCCGCAGGCGTGTGAGCGTCGTGTCGAGGGGGCCGGTGGCGAGAGAGGCCACCAGGGCGGTGCTCCCGGCCCGATGGTGGTGAGCGATCGCGGGGCCGGGATCCGTGCCCGCGGCGGCGAAGTCGATGCCGCACGCGCCGTGGACGTGAGCGTCCACGAATCCGGGCACGAGGGCGTCGACGGTCGTGTCCGCGCGCCCGGGCGTCGCGCCCGTCCCGCGCTCGACGACGCGGCCGTCGACCACGTCCAGCCATCCCGGCCCGTCGTGGCCTCGGCCGTCGACGATGCGGCGCGCGGCGACGACGGTCACGCCGCCCCCCGGGGGAGGAGGCGGGAGGCGAGCAGCGCCGCGCCGATGGCGCCCGCGCGGTCGCCGTGCCGGGCCGCGACGACGCGCGGCATCCGCAGTCCGGGAAGCCGCCGGGCCAGCGCGACGGCGAGCGGATCGAGCAGCAGGGGGCCCGCCTCCGACAGACCCCCTCCGACGACGATCGTCGCCGCGCCGACGGCCGTGGTGAGCCCGGCGAGCGCGTCGGCCAGTGTCTCGACGGTGTCGGTCCACGCCGCCACCGCGTCCGGGTCGCCCTCGGCGACCCGGACCGCCACCGCTCGCGCGTCGGGAGCGTGCGCGCGTCGCGCGAGGGCGGAGGCGGAGGCGACCTCCTCGACCCTCCGGCCGGCGTGGGGGCCCGCCGCGATGAGCTGCTGGCCGATCTCGCCGGCCCAGCCGCCCGAGACGAGGGCCGTCTCGCCGATCAGGATCGCGGCGGCGACGCCCGTGCCGACGGGCACGAACACGACGGGGCCGGCCGCGTCGCGTGCGGCGCCGGAGTGGCGCTCGGCGAGGGCGCCCGCCCGCACGTCCTGGCCGAAGGCCACGGGCCGGTCCAGCACGGCTGTGAGCGCTGCGGCGAGAGGCGCGTCGCGAAAGCCGATGTTGGCCGACAGGATCGCCGTGCCGCGCTCCTCGTCGACGACGCCGGGGACGGCGACCCCGATCGGCGTCCCCTCCGGCGGATCGAGCGCCGTCACGGCACGGGCGACGGCGCTCACGACGCGGGAGCCGTCGGTGTCGGGCACAGGCGTGGGCGCGCGGTGCTCGCGCACCACGACGCCGTCGTCGACGAGCAGGGCCTTGACGGTCGTCCCGCCGACGTCGACGCCGCAGCTCATCCCTCCGCCGGCAGGGCTCATGCGAGGATGACGGACCGCGTCAGCGAGCGGGGACGGTCGGGATCGAGGGCACGCGCCTTCGCGAGCGCCACGGCGAAGCGCTGGGCGACGACGAGGCCGGCCAGGGGGTCGAGGTCGTGCCGCACGAACGTGGCGCCGGCCGACTCCACCTCCTCGACGAGCCCCTCCGGGGCGGCGCCGAGGCTCCAGACGAGCCGGCCGGGCTGCGCGATCGCGATCGGTCCGTGACGGTAGTCCATGGCCGGGTACGACTCCGACCAGTACTGCGCCGCCTCACGGGTCTTGAGGGCGGCCTCGTGGGTGAGGCCCACGGCCCAGCCGAGACCGAGGAAGGTGGTCTGGTCGGCCGCGAGGTAGTCGTCGACGGGGACGCCGAGAGCGCGCTCGCCGTCGGCGACGAGCGCATCGACGTCCGCGCCGAGGTGAGCGCGGAGCAGGACGAGCGTGGACGTCGCGAAGCGGGTCTGCACCACGGACCGCTCGTCGGCGAACGGCAGCTCCACGCTCGCCTCCGCGTTCTCTGCCGCGGGCGAGCCGGAGACGGCCGTGATGAGCGTCGTGTGCGTGCCCGCGAGCGCGGCGAGGAGCTCGACGATCTCGGTGGTGGTGCCGGAACGCGAGATCGCGACGACGCGGTCGTACTCCCGCCCTCGGGGGAACTCGCTGCCGGCGAACGCATCGGTCACGCCGTGACCGGCCGTCTCGCGCAGGACGGCGTACGACATGGCGATGAACCAGCTCGTGCCGCAGCCGACGACCGCCACGCGCTCGCCTCGTCGCGGCAGGCTGTCCGCCGCTGCGGGGACGAGGTCGGCGGCCCGGCGCCAGGTGTCGGGCTGCGAGGCGATTTCCGTGTCGACGAAGGAGGAGTGCATCGGCTTCTTTCCGCTGGGGTCGCATGTCGTGATCGACGCAAGATCAAGAGTGACTTGTAGTCTGCTTATTTGAGCAGAAACGATCAAAACGTGCAAGCGTCCGCGTGAGAGGATGGGGCGGGTCGAAGGGCGGACAGGACGATGACGCAGCAGCAGCGCCTCAATCGCGTGCTCGAGCTGGTGAGCGAGCGGGGCAGCGTGTCCATCGCCGAGATCGGCGACGCCCTCGGCGTCTCCACCGCCACGGTGCGCCGCGACCTCAACACGCTCGCCGAGCAGCGGCTCGTGACGCGGACCCACGGCGGCGCCACCGCGCTGGGATCGGGGTACGAGCTGCCCCTGCAGTACAAGACCGCCCGTCAGGCCGAGGCCAAGGTCGCGATCGCGCGCGCCGTCGCGGGCCTCGTCCAGCCGGGCGACTCGGTGGGCCTCAACGGCGGCACGACGACGAGCGAGGTCGCGCGCGAGCTGGGCCGCAGCGAGCGCCTGCGATCGCGGGGAGATGCGCCGGGCGTCACGATCGTCACGAACGCGCTCAACATCGCCTATGAGCTGTCCGTCCGCGAGCACGTGAAGATCGTCGTGACGGGGGGCGTCCCGCGCCGGCAGTCGTACGAGCTCGTCGGCCCGCTCGTGGGCGCGGCGCTGCGGGAGTTCAGCATCGACACCGCCGTGCTCGGCGTCGACGGTCTGAGCGCCGGGTTCGGCGCGACGACCATGCACGAGGGCGAGGCGGAGGCGAGCCGCGAGATCGCCGCCGTGGCCCGGCGCGTCGTGATCGCGGCCGACGCCACGAAGCTGGGCCGGTCGACGTTCGCCCGGATCTGCCCGCTCTCGCGCATCGACGTGCTCGTCACCGATCAGCCGGTCTCCGCGGAGCTCGCCGCGGAGCTCGCCGGATCGAGCGTCGAGATCGTCGTCGCCCCCCGCTCCTAGCGGCGCCTCGGGCCCGCCCGGCGGGGCGGCGAGGCGGGAGCGTGTTACGGGGCCGTAAACAATCCGCTCGTCCCCCCAACGCACGCTGCCTGCGCGTCTAGTGTCTGAACATGCTCGATTCAGACCTGTTAGTGACATTTTCGTGCAGATGCGCGATGATGATGGCATGCGCGACGAAGCGTCCTCTCCCGTGGTGACCGACGACGCCCGCTCCCGCGGCAGCGATCTCCGGGTGGCCGTCGTCGGCTTCGGCGCCCGGTCTCCGATCGCGGCGCACGTCGAACGGGCGCGTGACGGGGCGCGCGTCGCGGCGGTGGCGGACACCTCGCCCCGCGGCCTCGAGCGCGCGCGTGCGGCGCACCCCGGCGCCGCGGCGTTCGCGAGCGTCGACGACCTGATCACGGCGGGGGCCGCGGACGCCGCGATCGTCCTCACCCCCGACGACACGCACGAGGAGATCGCCGTCGCCCTCCTGCGGGCGGGCGTCGCGGTGTATCTCGAGAAGCCCCTCGCGATCACCGTCGAGGGCGCCGACCGCGTGCTCGCGACCGCGGCCGAGACGCGGACGCCGCTGTACGTCGGCCACAACTTCCGGCACTCCGCCGTCGTCCGGACCATGCGCGCCGTGATCGACCGCGGTGAGATCGGAGAGGTCAAGGCCGTCTGGGTGCGCCACTTCGTCGGCAACGGCGCGGACTACTACTTCAAGGACTGGCACGCGGATCGGTCGCGGACGAACTCGCTGCTGCTGCAGAAGGCGAGTCACGACATCGACGTCGTCCACTATCTCGCCTCCGGATACACCCGGCGCGTCGTCGGCATGGGCGAGCTCATGCTCTACGGCGCGATCTCGGATCGCCGCGAGCGCGCGGGGGAGTCGATGCCCGACTGGTTCTCCTTCGACAACTGGCCTCCGGCATCCCACACCGGGCTCAACCCCGTCGTCGACGTCGAGGACGTCTCGATGATGCTCATGACGCTCGACAACGGCGTCCTCGCCAGCTACCAGCAGTGCCATTTCACCCCTGACTACTGGCGCAACTACACCGTCATCGGCACCGAGGGCCGACTCGAGAACGTCGGCGACACCGCCGGAGGCGTCGTCAAGGTCTGGAACCGGCGGCACGAGTGGCAGGTCGACGGCGACGCGGAGTACCCGATCGAAGGCGTCGCAAGCGGTCACGCCGACGCCGATCTGCTCACGATGACCGAGTTCCTCGACCACGTCGTGGACGGGACGCCGACAGTGGTGTCCCCCATCGCCGCCCGGGAGGCGGTCGCCGCGGGAGCCCTCGCCGCGGCCTCGCTCCGCGACGGATCACGACCGCGCGCCATCCCGGACCCGCCCGCGCACGTGCTCGCCCACTTCTCCGCCCCGGCCTCTCCCCCCGTCCCCGACTCGACCGCAAGGAGCACCCGATGAGCCCGTCCTCTCCGTCCCGCCTGCGCCGCACAGCGCCGCCGGCCGCCCTCGCCGGGCTCTCGCTCGTGCTCGGCGCGTGCGCGTCCGACCAGGGCGACGGCGCGTCCGGCGCGTACGAAGCGCCCGACGCGGACCTGTCCGCCTCGATCACCTACGGCGTCTGGGACCAGAACCAGGTCCCCGCGATCCAGGAGAACATCGCCGCCTTCAACGAGCTGTATCCGGACATCGAGGTGACGGTGAACGTCACGCCCTTCTCCGAGTACTGGACGAAACTGCAGACGCAGGCCTCCAGCGACACCCTCCCCGACGTGTTCTGGATGAACGGCCCGAACGTCGGGCTCTACGCGTCGAACGACAAGATCGAGCCGATCACCGGCGCGGTCGAGGCGGGCGACATCGATCCGGCGGACTATCCGGAGTCCCTCGTCGACCTCTACACGATCGACGAGGTGTCGTACGGGGTGCCGAAGGACTTCGACACCATCGGGATCTGGGCCAACGCCGGCCTCTTCGAGGAGGCGGGCGTCGCGCTCCCCGAGGGCGACTGGACCTGGGACGAGTTCCAGGAGACCGCCGCAGAGCTCTCGGAGGCGCTCGCCGACCAGGGCGCCTACGGCGCCGCAGGCGGCATGGACGGCCAGACGACCTACTACAACACCGTCTTCCAGGCCGGCGGCACGGTCGTCGACGGCGACGTGTCCGGCTACGCGACCCCCGAGTCCGAGGCGGGCATCCAGTTCTGGACCGACCTCATCGCCTCGGGCGGCTCCCCCTCGATCTCGCAGCTCACCGACACGACCGCCGACCAGTGGTTCACGTCGGGCAAGCTCGCGATGTACTGGGGCGGGAGCTGGTTCCGCTCGGCCCTCGTCGACAGCGCCTTCGCAGACGACATCCGAGTGCTCCCGCTGCCCGTGGGCGAGGAGCAGGCGACCGTCATCCACGGCGTCGCCAACGCGGTCTCCGCCTCCTCCGGCGAGAAGCAGGCCGCGCAGGCGCTGCAGGCGTTCCTCGCCGGGGAGGAGGCCCAGCGGCAGCAGGGCGACGCGGGCGCGATCATCCCCGCCTTCGACGGCACGCAGGACGCGTTCGCGGCGTCGATGCCGGCCGCCGGCCTGGAGACCTTCCTCGACGCCGTGGAGTACGCCCAGCCCCTTCCGGTGAGCCTCAACTCGGCCGCGTGGAACGCTGCGGAGACGGAGCTGCTGCCGCAGGCGTTCTCGGGCGAGCGGCCCGTCGCGGACGTCGCGGAGGACCTCGCGACGCGGATGGACGCGGCTCTCGCCGAGGAGTGAGCGCATGACGACCGTCTCCGACCGACCCGCCCCGCCGGGGGCGCCCTCCCGGGGCGGCCCGGTGCCGGCCGCGTCCGGAGCCCCGCGGCGCCCGCGCCGCAGGACGTCCCCGGACGGACTGTGGCCGTGGCTCTTCGTCGGGCCCCTCGTAGCCGGCATCGGCGTGTTCTATCTGTGGCCCATCGTGCAGACCGCGTGGTACTCGCTGACCGAGACCGGGCCGTTCGGCGGCTCCGCGTTCGCGGGGCTCGCGAACTACGTGGAGATGTTCCAGGACCCCGAGCTGTACGTGTCGCTCGGCAACACCCTCCTCTACACGGCGATCGTGCTCATCGGCATCCCGATCGCGGTGGGCCTCGCGAGCCTGCTCAACCTGCCGGGGCTTCGCCTCGCCGCCTTCTACCGGGTGCTGTTCTTCCTGCCGTACGTGGCGATGCCGACGGCGATCGCGATGGTCTGGCGCGTCATCTTCAACGGCGACTTCGGGCTCGTCAACCATGCGCTCGCGCTGTTCGGGGTCGACGGGCCGTACTGGATATCGACGCCCGGCGCGGCCACGGTCGCCGTCGCGATCGTGGGCCTGTGGTCGTCGCTCGGCTTCAGCATGATCGTGCTCGCGGCGGGGCTCAAGAACATCCCGCCGGAGCTCTACGAGGCCGCCGAGCTCGACGGCGCCTCTCGGTGGCGTCAGTTCCGCTCGGTCACCGTGCCCCTGCTCACCCCGAGCGTCTTCTTCGTCACGATCGTCACGGTGATCGCCGGCTTCCAGCTGTTCGATCTCCTCTACGCGATCCTCGGCAGCAGCAATCCCGTGCTGACGCGCAGCATGTCCCTCGTCTACTTCTTCTACCGCGAGGGGTTCGTCAACAACGACAGGGGATACGCCGCCGCCATCGCGATGTTCGTGTTCCTCGTCATCGGCATCGCGACCGCGATCCAGTTCCGGCTCCAGAAGCGGTGGGTGCAGAGTGACTGAGCAGGCGACGGCGGCCCTCGTGTCCCTCCCCCCGCGGCGCGCGGGACCCGGCCGGCCCCGTCGCGGCGGGTCGTACGCGTTCGCCCACATCGTGCTGGGGGTCGGCGGGCTCGTCATGGCGTTCCCGTTCCTCTGGCAGCTCGTCATGTCGCTCTCGACGAACGCCGAGGTGCAGAGCGTCACGCCGGTGTTCTGGCCCGCCGAGGCGCAGTGGGGCACCTACGCACGCGTGTTCGAGCGGCTGCCGTTCCTCGAGCAGCTCGGCAACTCCGTGCTCGTCACCGTCATCCGCACGCTCGCGCAGATCCTCTTCTGCACGCTCGCGGGCTACGCGTTCGCCCGCATGCGCTTCCGAGGGCGCGGGGCGCTCCTCGCGGTCGTCCTCTCGATCCTCATGGTGCCCTCGCAGGTGTACCTGCTGTCGCAGTACCAGATCATCCAGGGGCTGGGCCTGCTCGACAGCGTCGGCGGGCTCGTCCTGCCGGGACTGTTCAGCGCCTTCGGCACGTTCCTCATGCGCACCGCGTTCCTCGCGATGCCCGCCGAGCTGGAGGAGGCCGCGCGCCTGGACGGCGCCAACCCGCTGCAGGTGTTCTGGAAGGTCATGCTCCCGCTGGCGAGGCCCACGATCAGCGTGCTCGCGATCACGACGGTGCTCTGGTCGTGGAACGAGCTGCTCTGGCCGCTCGTCGTGACGACGTACGGCGACCGCATGCCGCTCTCGGCGGGCCTCGCGACGCTCATCGGCGACCGCACGACGGACTACCCGCTCGTGATGGCGGCGAGCCTGCTGGCCATGGCGCCGGTGCTCGTCCTCTTCGTGCTGCTGCAGCGCCGGGTCATCGAGGGCCTGGCCTCGAGCGGGCTCAAGTGAGCAGGACCCGGGCCGCCACCGGGCGGACCGGCAGACATGTCGAAGGGAACATCATGGAGACCATGCACGTCGCCCCCCGACGTCTCACCGCGGGACTCGTGGCCGCGCTCGCCGCCGGCGCGCTGATCGCCGGCACCATGCCCGCCGCCGCCGCGACAGTCGAGACGACCTCGACCTACGAGGCGAGCGACGAGAACATCCCGAACCCGCAGCGCGGGTTCTACCACCACACCGAGACCCACTACCGTGCCGACGGCTCGGGCTACACCCCGCTCGACGCCTCCACGCTCGCCGGCTACCGCGACGAGGGCATCACGCAGATCCTGCGGGTGTTCTACCTCGAGAAGTTCGCCGGCACGCCTCAGCTCGACCAGGCGTTCCTCGACCTCGTGCAGGCCGACTACGACACGGCGCGCGCCGCCGGCGTCTCCGTCATCACGAGGTTCGCCTACGCGCAGGGCGGCGCGTGGCCGTACGAGCCGCCGTACGGCGACGCGCCGCTCGACGTCGTGCTCTCCCACATCGCGCAGCTCGGCCCCGTGCTGCGCGCCAACGCCGACGTCATCCCGGTCGTGCAGAACGGCTTCATCGGGCTGTGGGGCGAGGCCTACTACACGGATCACTTCGTCGCGGACCCGGCGGACCCGGGCGTCGTCACCGAGGCCGACTGGGCGAACAGATCCGCCGTGACGCAGGCGCTCCTGGACGAGCTGCCCGCCGACCGGTCGGTGCAGGTGCGCACGATGCTCTCGAAGCAGAAGCTCCTGGGCGTGCCGTCGGGCGCGTCCGGCGCGGTGACGGCGGCCGAGGCGTGGGCCGACGCCCCCATCGCGCGCATGGGGCACCACAACGACTGCCTGCTCGCATCCCCCGACGACTTCGGCACGTTCCTCTCCGACCCGATCACGCTCGACCAGGAGTACCTCGAGGCGGAGAGCCGGTACGTGCCCGTGGGCGGCGAGACGTGCGCCGTGAACCCGCCCCGCTCGGAGTGGGAGAGCGCCTCCGCGGAGCTGGCCCGCTACCACTACAGCTACCTCAACCGGGACTACAACCAGGACGTCCTGAACTCGTGGGGAGCGTCGGGCATCGCCGAGACGGCCGCCCGGCTCGGCTACCGGTTCGTGCTCGAGTCGAGCACGGTCGGCACGGACGCCGAAGGCGTCCCCACCGTGACGGTGACCGTGCGCAACGACGGATGGGCGTCGCCGTACACGCCGCGACCGGCGACCCTCGTGCTCACGGGCGCGGACGGAGCGCCGACGGAGGTTCCGTTCGGGGCCGATGCCCGTGCGTGGGAGCCCGGCACGTCGACGACGATCTCGGCCGCGCTGGAGGACGTCGGGCCGGGGACCTACGCGCTCGCGCTCGCGCTGTCGTCGCCCGATGCGGGCACGCAGGACGACCCGCGGTTCGCGATCCGCACGGCCAACGTCGGGACGTGGGATGCGGTGCGCGGCGTGAACGTGCTCGACGGGTCGGTCACGGTGGCCGCGTCGCGCGGCTGAGGACGGCGGATGGCCGGCCTCAGATCCGCGCGAGCGCCTGGTCGAGGTCGGCGATCACGTCGTCGGGCGTCTCGAGCCCGACCGAGAGCCGGATGAGTCCCGGGGCGATCCCGAGGGAGACGCGTTCCTCCTCCGACAGCTTGCTGTGGATGGTGCTGCCGGTGTGGATGGCGAGGGTGCGCACGTCGCCGATGTGCGTCATCCGCGTCACGAGCTCGAGCGCGTCGATGACCGTCCGGGCCCCTTCCCGTCCCCCGCGCACCTCGAAGGCGAGCACGGATCCGGCCCCGAGCGGGAGCAGGCGCCGTGCGCGCTCGTGGTACGCGTTGCCGGGAAGGCCCGCGTAGTCGACGCTCCGCACGGCGGGATGCGCGTCGAGCCACTCGGCAATGCGCTGCGCGTTGGCGACGTGCCGCTCGACGCGCAGCGAGAGGGTGTCGATCCCCAGCAGCAGGAGGAAGGCGCTCGTGGCCGGCAGGGTCGGCCCGTAGTCGTTCGCGAGCGTGACCGCGAAGGGCAGGAACGCGCCCGTGCCGAACTTCTCGGCGAAGCTCGGCACGCCCGGTCGCGGCGAGCGGGTGAGCTGCGGGTAGCGATCCGCCTGCGCCCGCCAGTCGAAGCGCCCCGAGTCCACGACGACCCCGCCGATCACCGCGCCGTGGCCTCCCAGCCACTTCGACGTGGAGTGGATGACGATGTCGGCGCCGTGCTCGATCGGCCGGAACAGGTACGGGGTGGCGACCGTGTTGTCGACGACGAGCGGCACGCCGGCTCGGCGGGCGATCCCGCCGAGCCGGTCGACGTCGGGGATGTCGTTCTTCGGGTTCGGGATGCTCTCGGTGAAGATCGCCTTCGTCCGCGGTGTGATGCGCGCCAGCCATTCCGCGTCGGGCGCCTCCGCGTCGAGGAAGTCGAACACGAGCCCCTGCCGGGCGAGGTTGCCGCGGAAGAGCTGCTTGGTGCCCTCGTACAGGCTCGACGTGGCGAGGATGTGATCGCCGGCGCTCGCGAGGCTGTAGATCGTCGTGAAGATCGCCGCCTGCCCGCTTCCGGTGAGCAGGGCCCCCGCCCCTCCCTCGAGATCGGCGATGCGACGCTCCGCGACGACGTTCGTGGGGTTCGCGTGGCGCGAGTACACGAGGCGCTCGCCCTTCTCCGCGAAGCGGCCGACCGCGTCCTCGAAGTCGTCGAAGACGTACCCGGCCGTCTGGTAGACGGGCGTGATCCGCGCCCCGGCCTGCGCGTCGACGACCTCGCCGGCGTGGATCTGACGGGTCTCGAACCCCCAGGTCATACGGGCTCGCCCACCGGGGCGACGCGGTCGGCGACGTGGCCGAGCTCGTTCTCGCGCAGCCAGGCGGGGTCGTACTCGCGCTGCAGGTAGTCGCGGCCGCTGTCGGCGGAGAACGACACGACGACCGAGCCCTCCGGCGCCTGCGCCGCGAGCTCGAGGGCGACCTGCAGGCTGAGGATGGAGCTCGGCCCGAGCACGAGGCCCTCGGTGCGCGCCACGTGCCATCCGAAGGCGATGATCTCCGCCTTCTCGCGGAGCTCGAGCCGGTCGAGCACCTGGACGTCGATGTTCGGCGACCAGTCCTCCTCCAGGCCGTCCTCGCCGGCGACGGCACGGGCGAGGTTGTTCTCTCCGCGGCCGACGGGGGTGTCGTCGAACGCCGTCCCGATCACGGTCACCTCGGGGTTGCGGCCCTTCAGGTAGCGGCCGGTTCCGGTCGCCGTGCCGCCCGTCGCGAGCGCCGCGACGAAGTGCGTGACGCGGCCGTCCGTCTGCTCCCAGATCTCGGGCCCCGTCGAGAGCGCGTGCGCGGCGGGATTGGTGTCGTTCGACTCCTGGCGCGCCCACCACGTGCCGGGGTCCTCGTTCTCGTACCGCGCCGCGATGACGCCCCAGTGCTCGGGGTCGTCCTTGGGCACGTCCGGGCGGCCGGGGACGATGTCCGCGCCGAGCAGGCGCAGGAGCGAGGCCTTGGCGGGCGAGAGCGTGGGAGCGGCGACCGCCGTGACGGGATGCCCCGTCGCGATGCCGGCGAGCGCATAGCCGATGGCCGTGTTGCCGGCGCCGAAGTCGATGATGCGGTCGCCCGGCTTGAGGTCGCCCGAGGCGATCGCCTCGCGCACGATGTTGATGCCGATGCGGTCCTTGCTCGATCCGCCCAGGTTGTGCTGGTCGAGCTTGACGTACACCTCGGCCGGGAGCCCCGCGGCGATGCGGTTCACGCGGACGAGCGGGGTGTTGCCCACGAGCTCGAAGGCGTCGCCGTACACGCGGGCGAGCGAGGGGTCGGGGAAGGCGGGAGGCAGCGCGGTCATGAGGGCACGCTATGGCGTGCGGCCCGTCGGCGGGAGGCGTGGCGTCATGCACGGAAACGGGGCGTCACGATCGTGCATGCCGGGAGGTGGCGCGCACCGGCCCGTGGCCGGGGTCACGAAGCCGACCCGTCGGCCAGCCGCACGCGGTGGCGTCCCGCCTCCAGCGGCACCGGGCTCCCGTCCACCGGATCGAAGAGCGCGGGAACGGGGGTGTCGATCGTCGCGACGCCGTCCGCCACGTCGACGCGGATGAGTCCGTGCGGCGTCGGCACCGCCCCGGTCACGGTGAGGACGTCGCCGGGGCGAGGTGCGACGCGCGCGCGTTCATAGCCCGGCGCGATCGGCTGCACCCCGAGCACGCTGCGGGTGATGTCCTTCGTCGGCGTCGCGCTCCAGCCGTGGCACGGCGTTCCCCACAGCCACGTCTCGCCGAAGGTGTCGAAGCCGTCGGACAGGAAGCGCGACCAGTCGCGTACCGCGCGGCGCACCAGATCCGGCCTGCCGGCCGCCAGATAGGCGTCGTGCACGACGGAGGAGAAGAAGGGCTCCGCGCGCACGATCTCGTTCTCCGGGTCCCAGTCGACGACCCGAGCGCCGGAGGAGACGGCGTCCCACTTGCCGGCGTCCACGCGGCCCTCGGGGGTCGCGTACATCGTGCGGATGACGAGGCGGCCCGGATCGCTGATCCGGGTGACGAGGTCGTCGATCCGTTCCCGCGGCACGAGCCCCGCCGCGACCGCCGCCGCGTTGACGGCCTGCGACGTGGGCGCGTCGAGCCCGTCCTCCGCGAGGTAGTCGACGTAGAGGCGTCGTCGCGGGTCCCAGAACCGCTCGAACGCCCGCTCCGCGCGTGCGACGTTCGTCTGCGCCCAGTCGGCCGACGCCGCGTCCCCGAGAGCGCGGGTCATGCTCGCGTACTCGCGCAGCGCGCGCCCCCAGAGCGCCGTCAGCGCAGCGGACTCCCCTGCCACGTAGACGCTCGACCAGTCGACGAGGTCCCACTCCCCGGTCTCGGTGACGGCCCCGGCTCCGCTGAGCCGGCGCGCGAACCAGGAGAGGACTCCCCTCGCCGTCGGCAGCAGCTCCGCGATGTCGCCCGTGCCGGCGTGCATGAAGTACTCCCAGAGGGCGTGGATCCAGTGCAGGGACCACGAGGGGATCGTCACGCCGTCCGCCGCCTCGAGGTCGCCCGCCGCGCTCATGGGGAGGATGCCGTCCTCCCGCGGCGACGCCGAGAGCACGAGGTAGTCGAGCACGGCACCCCAGTCGTCGTTCGACACCAGATGGACGGCGCTGTGCACGACGCCGTCGCCGACCCAGGCGCGCTGCTCGCGCGTGGGGCAGTCGGTGAAGCCGTCCAGGGTGTTGAGGTGCACGGTGCGGACGCCTGCGTGCCACAGGGCCACGAGCTCGTCGTCCGATGAGCGGAAGAACGGGCCGTCCGACCAGGGGCGCAGCTGCTCCCGCAGCTCGATCCCGTTCACCTGGAGCTCGCCCCGGAACGCCGCCGGAGGTCGCAGGAGGATCGTCGCCGCGCGCATCCCGTGCCGCTCGAGGGGCCGGAAGCGGTCTCGAGCGCCGCGGGCGATGTAGCGTTCGCCGCTTCGCTCGGAGAGAGCCCCGTCGCCCTCTGCGAGGCGTTCGTGGAAGGCGACGTCCACGACGGTCCCCTCCGGCGCGACGACGTCGAACTCCAGCAGTCCGGAGACGATCCGTCCGAAGTCGGCCCGCACGACGAGAGCCTGGCCGGGGGCGACGGTCATCGTCGTCTGCTCCGACCCGCCGTCCTCGAACGGCCTCCCGGCGTCGGCGAGGTCGCCCGGGTGGCTCCGCTCGCCGGCGGACCCCGCTCCCGCGGCGAGCGCGACCGAGCGGACGGAGGGGACGCGCCGGGTCTCGTCGAGCGGCTTCCCCGTGCGCTCGGGCACATGGCCGAAGGGCGCGATCGGGGGCCGGGCCGCGCCGGCCCTGCCCCGGTGCCCGCCGGGGACGGGCACCGCGAGCGGCCACGCGGAATCGTCGTGTTCCTCGGAGCACCACCCCGGATCGAGGAGCCGCGCGTCGTGGACGACGGAGGCGACGCCCTCCAGGTGCCTGCGCGGGAGATCCGTCCACGCCGGCGACTCGATCGCGCGCCACCGCAGGGCACTGCCGAGCTCGATGTCGCCCACGCGACCGTCGAAGAGCAGCGCCGCGCGCCGGCCCAGGGCCCCCGAGGGCACCGCCGCCTGCCACACGGCGTTCGAGCGGCCGTAGAACGTCACGATGCAGGCCAGGGCGTTCCTGCCGGGGCGGAGCAGGTGCGCGATCTCGACGACGTCGTGCCGCTTGCGTCGGGGCTGCGCGCGCTGCGGGCCGCGTGCCGCCTCGATCCCGTTGACGTAGAGCACGTAGGCGGAATCGGCGGAGACCCTCGCCGTCGCCGAGGCCGGCACGTCGGAGGTCAGATCGAGCGTGGACCGGAAGAGGGTCCGGCCGAACCCCGACCCCGAGGCGGTCGCGGCGGCCTTCTGCGCGCCCGCCGCTCCGAGCCATTGCGCCGTCCATGCGTGTCCCGTCACATCGTCCTCGATCCGTCGTCGCCATCCTGCCCCGACTTGACGAATCGGCGGGGAGGCCTCACGATCTACTTAATCGTGCCAGTAGCGCGATTCTCGCACGCTCAATGAGGAGAACCCATGACAACGACGACAACACCCGCACGTCGTCCCTGGAAGACCGCGTTCCTCGCCGGCATGGCGTCGTACCTCGATGCCGCCGTGCTCATCTCCACGGGCATCGCGCTCGTGCTCTATCGGCCGGTGCTCGGCATCGACGATCTGCAGTTCGGCGCGCTGTCGTCCCTCCTGACCTTCAGCTTCGCGGCCGGCGCGCTCTTCGGAGGCCGGCTCGGAGACCTCTTCGGGCGCAGGGTCGTCTACAGCGTGACGCTCGTCGCGCTCGTCGCGTCGATGGCGCTCATGGCGTTCGCCGCGACGATCCCGATGCTCTTCCTCGGCGTGGTCATCGCGGGCCTGGCGATCGGAGCCGACCTCCCCGTCTCGCTCGCGTTGATCGCGGAGGAGGCGCCGGACGGTGCGAAGGGCCGCTTCGTGGCGTTCTCCGCCATCCTCTGGCTCGTCGGGATCTCCGCCTCGAACGGCCTGAGCGCGATCGTCGGAGGGCTCGGCGAGCTGGGCGGGCGCATCATGTTCGTCCATGTCGGAGTCGTCGCCCTCGCCGTGCTGATCGCGCGTCTCTCGCTGCCGGAGTCGCCCGAGTGGGCGGCCGCGAAGGCCGACGACAGGAGGAGGCGGACGGCGGGGGACGAGATCACGCTCGGCTCTCTGCGCCGTCTGCTGCGCGCGCCGTTCCTCGCCGCCCTCGTCGCGACCGCCGTGTTCTACGCGGCGTGGACCATCGCCTCCAACACGATGGGCCAGTTCTCCGCCCTCCTCTTCGTCGAGCTCGGGGGGACGACGATCCAGACGTTCGGTCTGATCAAGCTCGTGAACATCCCGCTCGGCCTCATCAGCGGCTTCGTCTTCATGCGCATCGTCGACGGCAGGGGACGCTACGCCTGGTTCGTCGTGGGAGCGATCGTCCAGATCGCCGCCTTCGGCGTGCCGATGCTCTTCGGCGGGCAGCTGTGGACCCTCATGTTCATGACCTACGCGTTCTCCGTCGGGGCGGCGTTCGCCGGCGAGGCGCTGTTCAAGGTGTGGTCGCAGGAGCTCTACCCGACCCTTCTGCGCTCGTCGGCGCAGGGCACCACGATCGCCGCCGCACGCGTGGTCGCCGCCATCGCGGCGATCTTCATCCCGACGATCGCCGCATCCGACCCGCATGCGCTGTTCGTGCTCCTCACGGCGTGCGTGGCGTTCTCGTCGCTGGTGGGCTTCGTCTGGATCCGGCGTCTGCCGAAGGCCCCCGCAGAGGTCGTCACGGAGACCGCGAGGCTCGCCGACGCCGGGTGATCCCGCGCGCGATGGCACACTGGGGTCTATGGGGGAGCGGTCGGAGAAGCCCAGCCGCCGTGTGACGGTCAGCGATGTCGCGCGCTTGAGCGGAGTCTCGCGGGCCACGGTCAGCTACGTGCTGAACGACGCCCCGAACCAGACGATCCCTCCCGCCACCCGGCAGCGGGTTCGAGAGGCGGCGGCCGAGCTCGGCTACACGCGCTCCGCGGCGGCCGTCGCGCTGCGCCGCGGGCACTCCAACATCGTGCTGATCGTGAAGGACGCCGCCCTCAGCGGCTACATCACGGAGCCGTTCATCGCCGCGATCTCGGAGCGCCTGAGGGATGCCGGGCACACCCCGCTGACGACCGACTACACCTCGGACGAGGCGCTCGTCGCGCTCGCGGGCGAGCTCGGGCTCTTCGGGGTGCTCTCGCTGGCGGCGGTGGGAGCGGAGGTCGGCCCGGCCTTGGAGAAGAGCGGCGTGCGCCGCCAGTACCACTCGTTCGGATCCCGGGGGGAGCAGACAGTGGACGACGAGCGTCGACCGTGGGAGGAGGAGATCGGCAGGGCGCAGGTGGCACATCTGAGCGAGTCCGGCCCGATGCGGATGGTCTATGCCCTTCCGCACCCCGGCTCGCCGCGCACGACGATCGCCCGCGCCCGGGCGCGTGGAGCGATGGGCGAGTACCGCAGACGGACGGGGGAGGAGATGGCGGCCGTCGTCGTCGGCCGGGAGCGGGCGGAGGCGCGCGAGCAGATCGCTCTGCTCCGGAGCGACGCGGGGGAGCCGCGGCGCCTCGGCGTGTGCTGCTTCGACGACGTGGTCGCGGCCTCGGTCCTGGCCGCGGCGCTCGACAGCGGCATCGGTGTGCCGGACGCGCTGTCGGTGATCGGCGTGGACGACACCCCCTTCGCGGCGCTCATGTCGCCCGCCCTGTCGACCGTCCGCGTCGACTCAGTGCTCTCGGGACGCCGCGTGGCGGAACGATTCCTCGGCGTCGACCTCGACGGCGGGGACGCTCCCGCGATCGAGATCGTCGCGCGCGCCACCACGGCTCAGGTCGCCGCGCCCCCGGCCCGCAGGTCGTAGCGGTAGACCGCGAGGTTGCCGCCGTTCGACGCCGGGAGGGTCTCGCGCTCGGGGAGCCGCTCGAATCCGAGCTTCCGGTAGAGACGCTGCGAGCGCTCGTTCCACGGTCCCGTGTCGAGGACGAGCGCGGGGGAGCCCCACGCGCGTGCACGCTCGAGGGACTCGCGCAGGAGCGCCTCGCCGATGCCGCGGCGGCGCGCCTCGGGCAGCACCGCGAGCAGCCGCAGCTCGGCCTCGTCGTCCCGCGACTGGCGGATGAGGGCGGAGTCGGCGCGCAGCAGGCTCGCCGTGCCGACGATGCGGCCGTCCGACGCGTTCGCGGCGACCAGCAGGTCGCCGCCCTCGGCGCGGGCCGCCGCATCGCGCAGCAGGCGCAGGCGTGCCTCGCCGGGCTGCCGTGCGCCGGGCTCGCCGTGGCCGAAGCCGAGGTAGGTCACCTCTCCGACCGTCTCGTGCTCGTCCTCACGTGCCGTGCGGACGGCGAAGGAGAGCGCGGTCTGCGCAGGGGAGCTCATCCCGCCGATGATAGGCGGCTCCGGCGGCGTGCGCCCGCCGAGGTCGCGCGGAGCGTCACGCGCCGTCGCGCGGGGTAACACTCGGGCGCCGGCCCGCCGGGAGTTCCTAGATTTGCCCCGTACCCGAACCGGATGCGCGCCCGCGCGCCCCGTGACCGGGCGTGGACGAGAGGATCCGACGACATGACGCAGGTGCCCTTCGCGGTCGCCATCGAGCTCGACGGCGAGGGGGCGCATCCCGCGGCCGCTCTGGCCGGGGACGGCGCACGCGCGCTCTCGGCGCGCCGCGTGGCCGAGACGGCGCTCGCCGCAGAGCGGCACGGCTTCACCGCCGTGACCTTCGAGGACTCGCCTCTTCCCGACGGCGCCGTCGCGCGGCTCGACGCCGTGCAGCGCGCGGCCTACGTCGCGCCGCTCACGAGCGGCATCGGGCTGCTCCCCGTGGTGTCGGTCGCGTTCTCCGAGCCGTTCCACGTCGCGACCCAGCTGGCGAGCGTCGACTACGCCTCGGAGGGACGCGCGGGATGGATCGTGCGCGCCGCGGGCGATGCGTCCGAGGCCGCGGCGTACGGCAGGGCGGCGATCGACGACCCCGCGGAGGTGCGCCGCGAGGCCGACGACGCGATCGAGGTCGCCCGTCGCCTGTGGGACTCGTGGCAGGACGACGCCGTCGTCCGCGACGTCGCGACGGGCCGCTATCTCGACGCCGACCGGCTGCACTACGCCGACTTCGAGGGGGCGTCGTACTCCGTCAAGGGACCGTCGATCATCCCGCGTCCGCCGCAGGGCCAGCTCGTCGTCGCGGCGGGCCATGCCGGCGACGTGGACATCGTGCTCGTGTCGGCGCCCGACGAGGACGGTGTCGCGGCCAGGGCCACGGCCGCGCGCGAGGAGGGCGCGGGCCGCGTCCTCGCCGAGATCGAGTACCTCCTCGACTCACGCGGCGTGACGGCATCCGACCGTCTGGCCGCGCTCGACGCGCGTGCCGTGTGGGAGCCCGGCCCCCGCCTGCGGCACGTCGGCGACGCAGCCGGCCTCGCCGCGCTCATCGCCCGGCTGGCGCACGTCGTCGACGGCGTGCGCCTGCATCCCGCCGTCCTCGACCCCGACCTCGACGAGGCCGGACGCGCCGTCATCCCCGCGCTGCGCGAGAGCCTGGCCTTCCGCTCGCCCGTCGCGGGCGCGACGCTGCGCGAGACGCTCGGCCTGCGGAGGCCGGCGAACCGCTACGAGAGGAGCGTCGCATGAGCGCGCCGTCCAGCCCGACCCCGCCCGCCCGGACCATCCAGTTCGGGGTCTTCTTCCAGGGCGTGAACTTCGGCACCATCTGGTCGGACGAGCGGAGCGGCTCGCAGCACGACTTCGCCTCGTTCCGTCAGATCGCCCAGACGGCGGAGCGTGGCCTGTTCCCCGCGTTCTTCCTCGGGGAGGGACTGCGTCTGCGCGAGCACCGAGGGCGCGTCCACGAGCTCGACGTCGCCGGACGCCCGGACGCGCAGACGCAGCTCGCCGCGCTCGCCGCGGTGACCGAGCGCATCGGTCTCGTCGCGACGCAGAACGCGACCTACAACGACCCGCACGACCTCGCCCGGCGGCTCGCGTCGCTCGACCTGCTCAGCGAGGGGCGCGCGGGGTGGAACGTCGTGACGACCGACAACGCCTGGACGGGTGCGAACTTCCGGCGGGGCGGATGGCTCGACCACGCCGACCGGTACCGCCGCGCCGCAGAGTTCGTGACCGCGGCCAAGCGGCTGTGGGCGGCAGGCGTCGGCGGCCCCGTCGAGACGCCGGACGACCTCATCCCGTTCTCGTCGGTGGGCACGCTCCCCCCGAGCCCGCAGGGCAGGCCCGTGGTCTTCCAGGCCGGCGACTCCGACACGGGCCGCGACTTCGCCGCGCGGCACGCCGACGTCATCTTCTCCGCGCACGGCAGGCTCGACGCCGCGATCGCGTTCGCCGCCGACCTCCGCCGCCGTCTGCCCACGTACGGCCGCGGCGAGGACGAGCTGAAGTTCTTCCCCGGCCAGGAGTTCATCCTCGCCGAGACGGACGCCGAGGCGCAGGAGAAGGCCGAGTGGGTGCGGCACGCCCAGGTGTCGCCGCAGACGGCGCTGAAGTTCCTCGAGCAGGTGTGGGGACGCGACCTGTCCGAGTACGACCCCGACGGCCCGCTCCCCGACGTCGACCCCGTGCAGGAGGAGGCCGACGGCACGCGCGGCGCCCTCTTCCAGGGCAAGCCCGCGAAGGAGACCGCCGACGCGTGGCGCGCGCAGGCCGCCGAGGAGGGGCTGTCGATCCGCGAGTTCGTCATCGCGCAGTCGAGCCGCCGGTCGATCGTGGGCGGGTACGCGTCCGTCGCCGACCTGCTCGTCCGCTACGCCGAGTCGGGTGCCGTGGACGGCTTCAACGTCTCGCCGTACCTCGTCCCGTCCGGCCTCGACGACATCGTCGACGGGCTCGTCCCCGAGCTGCAGGAGCGCGGGGTGTACGCGACCGAGTACGCGGGGACGACGCTGCGCGAGAACCTCGGCCTTCCCGCCGTGCGGGAGCCGTCGGCATCGTTCGCGTAGCGGGAGCACAGCGGATTCCGAGCGCTCTCTGCGAGACGGACAGGCATCGTGCAGGCGGCTCAACGGCGGATCCGATGGTGCGCATCGGCAGGGCGGCTTCTCTGGATGCCAGGGGACGCGCCCGTCGTCCCGGAAGCGAGGTCATCATGTGGGATGTCATCTGGCAGACGCTGGTCGTCGTTCCGCTCATCGCGGTCGTCGCGGCCGTCGCGATCGACCCGGTCCTCCACGGCGACGTCTGAGCCGCGGCGGGGGAACCCCTACTCGCGACCCGCCGACACCCACAGCGGGTCGAACGATCGGTGCCCTGTGACGCGATCGGCGATCGCGTCGAGACGCGCGACGAGCTCGGGCGCGAGCTGCGTGGCGACGGCCGCGAGGTTCTCGTCGACGCGCTCGGGGAAGCGGGTGCCGGGGATGGGCACGACCGGCAGCCCGAACGCCCGTCCCTTGTCGTAGAGCCACGCGAGCGCGAGCTGCGCCGGTGTCAGACCGGCCTCCACGGCGACATCGAGCACCTCGGCGAGGAGCGGACGGTTCGCCGCGATGGCGTCGTCCGCGAACCGCGGGAACTTCGGCCGGCCGTCGCCCTCCGCGATGGCCGAGGGGTCGTACGCCCCCGTGAGCCACTGGCGGCCGAGCGGAGAGTACGGCACGAAGCCGACGCCGAGCTCGCGAGCCGCGGGGACGACGTACGCCTCGACGTCGCGGCTCACGATGCTCCACTCGCTCTGCACGGCGGCGATCGGATGGACGGAGACGGCGCGGCGCAGCTCCCCGCCGGTCGGCTCCGAGAGGCCGATGTGACGCACCTTGCCCTCTTCGACGAGCTCGGCGACCGCGCCCACGGTGTCCTCGATCGGCACCGACGGGTCGACGCGGTGCTGGTAGTAGAGGTCGACGTGATCCGTGCCGAGGCGTCCCAGGCTCCGCTCGATCTGCTCGCGGACGTGGGCGCGATCGCCGCGCACCGAGCGCTCGCCGATGCGCCCGCCGGGCACGATGCCGAACTTCGTCGCGAGCTGCACCTCATCGCGTCGCGTCGTCAGCAGCCGTGAGATGATCCGCTCGCTGCGGCCCTCGCCGTAGATGTTCGCGGTGTCGACGAACGTCGCGCCCGCGTCGACCGCGTGCGTCAGCGTGCGGAGGGCGTCGTCGTCGGAGACGGGCCCGTACACGTCGCTCAGCGACATGCCGCCGTACCCCTGCGGCGGGACGCGGAGACCGGCGCCGAGGTCGACGAGGACGGGGGTCGGGGACGACGTCGCGCTCACAGGGAGAGGGTAGCCGGATGGATGGGCGGGCTCGCCTCGCCGACCGCCGTGTTACGCCCCGTATCGATTCGTTGCCGCCTGTGTGGGGCGCGATGGACAGGGCGAGACGGGGTCGCCTACCGTCCTGGATCACAGAGGACGGGATCCCTCCTCTCGTCCCACCCGAGGAGCACAGGATGACCGACACCGTCTCGCGCGAGCCGAGCGCACCGCCTGCGGAGACACCGCGCGCGGGCGTCGATCTCGCCGACGCCCGCGTCGTGCACACGCGGCACTGGTGGCGGTGGACGATCGGCGCCGTCATCGTGTTCGCCCTCGCGCAGTTCGCGTGGTCGCTCGTCACGAACGAGAACTACGAGTGGGACGTCTTCGCCCACTACTTCTTCTCCGAGCCCGTGGTCCGCGGTGTCCTCATCACCCTCTGGCTGACGCTGCTCTCCACGGTCATCGGCTTCACGCTCGGAACCGTGCTCGCGCTCGGCCGGCTGTCGAAGTCCCCGCTGCTGAGCTCGGCGGCGTGGGCGTACATCTGGTTCTTCCGCTCCGTGCCCCTCGTCGTGCAGCTCGTCGTCTGGTACAACCTCGGCTATCTGTATCCCACCCTGGGGCTCGGATGGCCGTTCACCGACGACTTCTGGATCGTCGAGTTCAGCACGACGACGCTCATCAGCCAGTGGGCTGCGGCCGTCCTCGGCCTGAGCCTCCATCAGGCCGCCTACTCGGCCGAGATCATCCGAGGCGGTCTGCTGTCGGTCGACCAGGGGCAGATCGAGGCGGCGTCGGCGCTGGGCATCCCCGCGGGCAAGCGGCTGTTCCGCATCGTCCTCCCGCAGGCGATGCGCTCGATCGTCCCCAACGCGACGAACGAGGTCATCGGCCTCGTGAAGGGCGCGTCCGTGGTCTTCGTCATCGCGCTGCCCGAGCTGTTCTACGCCGTGCAGGTCATCTACAACCGCAACAGCGCGGTCATCCCGCTGCTCCTCGTCGCGGTGGTCTGGTACGCGATCGTCACCACCGTGCTGAGCATCGCGCAGTTCTACATCGAGCGCCACTACGCGCGCGGCGCCGTGCGCGTGCTGCCGCCCACGCCGTTGCAGCGGGCGCGCCGCTGGATCGGGGTGCAGTGGAACCGGCTCGGAGACGACGAGACGAAGCTCGGAGGCGTCCGATGACCGCGGTCGAGCCCGAGGCCGCCACGCGCGGCCTCGTCGAGATCCACGACGTCCACAAGAGCTACGGCGGCGTCGAGGTGCTCCGCGGCATCGACCTGACGATCGCCCCCGGGGAGGTCGTCGCGATCCTCGGCCCGAGCGGATCGGGCAAGTCGACGCTGCTGCGGACGATCAACCACCTCGAGTCCGTCGACCGGGGCTCGGTGACGGTCGACGGCCAGCTCATCGGCTACGAGCAGCGCGGAGACCGCCTGCACGAGCTGCGCGAGCGGGAGATCCTGAAGCGTCGCACGCAGATCGGCATCGTCTTCCAGAGCTTCAACCTGTTCCCGCACCTCACCGCCCTCGAGAACGTCGCGGAGGCGCCCATCGCGACGGAGCGGCTGAACAAGGCGGATGCGCGGGATCTCGCGCGCGGACTGCTCGGCCTTGTCGGCCTGGCCGACAAGGCCGCGCACTATCCGCGTCAGCTCTCGGGCGGGCAGCAGCAGCGGGTGGCCATCGCCCGGGCCCTCGCGCTCAAGCCCAAGGTCCTCCTCTTCGACGAGCCCACGAGCGCTCTCGACCCCGAGCTCGTCGGCGAGGTGCTGGACGTCATCCGCGACCTCGCGCAGCTCGGAACGACGCTCGTCATCGTCACGCACGAGATCGGCTTCGCCCGAGAGGTCGCCGATCGCGTCGTCTTCGTCGATCAGGGGGCGGTCGTCGAGCAGGGTCCGCCGTCGCAGGTGCTCGTGGCGCCCCGGCACCGGCGGACGAAGGAGTTCCTCGCCAAGGTCCTCGGCTGACGCCGTTCCCCTCCCGTACATCCGCACCCGAACCAGAGAGAACCCACAGCAATGGCCATCAGCAAGAAGCAGGGGATCGCGATCGGCGCCGCCGTCGCGGTCGTCGCCGTGATCGCGGGAGGCATCGCCGCGGCGTTCGCCCTCAACCAGCCGGACGACGTCGCGGAGGCGGCCTCCCCCGAGGAGGCGACCGAGGCGAACGTCGCGACCGACGAGATCGAATGGGTCCGTCTCGACGCGCCCGTCGACGCGGCCGTCGCGGCGCTCGAGGAGAGCGGCTTCGAGCCGGTCGAGGAGGGCAAGCTCACGGTCGCCCACTCGTCCTACCTCCCGCCGCTCGGGTACATCCCCGAGGGCGAGACCCTCCCCGCGGGCACCGAGCCGAACATCGGGGCGCTCATCGCCGACGCCCTCGGCCTCGAGTACAACCCCGTCGAGGTCGCGTGGGCCGATTGGCCCCTGGGCATCGAGTCGGGCAAGTACGACCTCATCACGTCGAACGTCACGGTGACGGAGGAGCGCAAGGAGAGGTTCGACTTCGCCTCGTACCGCGTCGACCTGCTCGGATTCGCCGTGCGCGCCGACAGCGACATCGAGAGCATCGAGGAGGCCGCCGACATCTCGGGGCTGACGATCCAGGTCGGATCGGGCACGAACCAGGAGCAGGTGCTGCTCACGTGGAACGAGGAGCTCGAGGCCGCGGGCTCCGAGCCCGCGGAGCTCGTCTACTACGACGACAACGCCGCAGCGACGCTCGCCCTGCAGTCGGGTCGCATCGACGCGACCTTCGGCCCCAACGCGACCGCCGCGTGGTCCGCCGTCGAGACGGGCGACACGAAGGTCGTGGGGCTGATCCCGGGCGGATGGCCCCTGACGGCCAACATCGCGGCCGCGACCGCGAAGGGCAACGGCCTCGTCGAGCCCGTGCAGATCGCGCTCGACGCCATCATCGAGGGCGGCCAGTACGCCGAGGTGCTCGACTTCTGGGGCCTCGAGTCCGAGGCGGTCGAGACGAGCGAGATCAACCCGCCCGGCCTTCCCGCGTCCTGACCAGCCCCGCCCGCCCGCGTCCGCAGGACGCGGGCGGGTGTCACCCGTCCCCAGCCAGCGAGGCCCGATGTCCCACCCCCGCGTCCCCCTCTCCGTCCTCGACCTGTCCGCCTTCGGCACGGGGCAGACGCCCGCTGACGGACTGCGCTCGACGATCGAGCTCGCGCAACGGGCCGAGGCGCTCGGATACGCGCGCTTCTGGCTCGCCGAGCACCACCTCAACCCGGGGATCTCCGGGGCGGCGCCGCACGTGCTGCTTCCGCTCGTCGCCGCGGCGACCGAGACCATCCGCGTCGGCACGGCGGCCACGATCGTCGGCAACTACGCTCCCCTCCAGGTCGTCGAGGCGGCGGGAGTCGTCTCGGCGCTGCATCCCGGGAGGGTCGACCTCGGCATCGGGCGCTCGGGCTCGGGCAGGACGCCGCCCGACCCGGACGCACCGGCTCGCCCCGAGCGCACGGTCAACGGGCTCCTCCTGCCCGCACCGCGGCCGTTCCCGGTCGACTCGTCGCGCTTCCTCGCTCAGGCTCGTCTGCTCCGGCGCTCCCCGGGCGACGCCGACCGCTTCGAGCAGGACGTCCACGACATCCTCGATCTCGTCGCCGGGACCTACCGTGCGCCCGAGGGCGTCCCGGTCCACGCGACTCCGGCCGAGGGGCAGGACATCGACGTCTGGATCCACGGGACGAGCGACGGTCCGAGCGCGCGCCTCGCGGGCGCCCTCGGGCTCCCGTTCGGCGCGAGCTATCACGTCGCCCCGGGAACCGTGCTCGACGCGGTCGAGGCCTACCGCGCCGCGTTCCGTCCCGGACGCCGGAAGACGCCGTACGTCACCGTGTCGGTGGACGTCGTCGTCGCCGACACCGACGCCGAGGCCCGTCGCCTCGCCGCGGGGTACGGTCGATGGGTGCACAGCATCCGCGCCGGTCAGGGCGCCGTCGCGTTCCCGGCGCCGGACGAGGCCCTCGCCTCCCCGCTCTCGCCCGACGAGGAGCGCCTCGTGCGCGACCGGCTCGACACGCAGCTCGTCGGCAGTCCTGAGACGGTGACCTCCCGTCTCGCGACCCTGCAGCGGGTGACGGGCGCCGACGAGCTGCTCGTCACGACCGTCACGCACGACCCGGCCGACCGCATCCGCTCGTTCTCGCTGCTGGCGGAGGCCTGGGGACCGGCGAGGGCGAGCCGGGAAGACATCGAGGAGACCGCCGCGTGAGCGGGACCGAGACCTCCGCAGACCGGCCGCGGGTCGCGCCGGGCGTGGCCATCCGCCTCGTCCGCACGGAGGAGTACGAGGAGGCCGGTCGCGTCACGGCGGAGGCCTACCGTGCGAGCTACGGGCTCCTCTCGGCCGGCTACGACGCATCGCTGCGGGACGTCGCGGGGCGCGTCGGGCTCGGCGAGGTGTGGGTCGCGGTCGACGACGCGGACGGCGCGATCCTCGGGAGCGTCTGGGTCGCGCGGCCCAACCGGCGCCTCTCCGATCTCGCGCTGCCGGGAGAGACCGACTTCCGGCAGCTGGCGGTGGCGCCCGAGGCGCGCGGCCGCGGCGTCGGGGAGGCGCTCACCCGTCACGTCGTCGAGCTCGCGCGCCGACGCGGCTCCCACCGCGTCGTGATGAACAGCGGCCCGCAGATGACGGGTGCGCACGCGCTCTATGCCAAGCTCGGCTTCCGACGCCTGCACGAGCGCGAGGGCGCGACGGAGGTGGAGCCCGGCCGCTTCATCGAGCTGCTCGCCTTCGGCTACGACCTCGGGCCCGAGCCCGCGGTCGCGCCCGCGGTGCCGGCGTGGACGCTCGAACGGACGACCTGGGACGACCCGCGCGCCGTGTCGCTGCGGGCCGAGATGGACGAGGAGGTCGGCCCCCGCTACGCCGACCGCTGGCCGGACGACGACGCCGAGGCGGCGGAGCGCTCGCGGCGCTCGTTCTCGATCGACCCCGACACGATCGTCGCGGTCGTGCTCGTCGTGGCCCCCTCGGGCGAGGCGGTGGGGCACGGGGCGCTGCGCGACCTCGAGCACGACGGCACGCGGGACCTGGAGGTCAAGCGCGTCTTCGTCCGCGAGTCGGCGCGCGGCACGGGAGCGAGCCGGGCGCTCCTCGCCGAGCTCGAGCGCATCGGCGCCGAGCGCGGCGCCCCGCGGGTCATCCTGCAGACGGGCGACCGTCAGCACGACGCCGTCGCCCTCTACGAGAAGCTCGGCTACAGGCCCATCCCGATCTACTCGCCGTACCGCGAGCACGATTTCTCGAGGACGTTCGAGAAGACCCTCTGAGCGCCGCGACACGGCGCACAAGAAGGCTCATCCACCCCCGCGAGAATCCACCCGCGCCGCGAGAATCCCGCTGACGACCGCATTCTCGCGGGCGGCGTGGATTCTCGTGAACGCCGGCCGGCTGCCCACCGGGTCCTCGTCCGTCCACAGCGTCGTCGGGAGCTCCCGGCGCAGCACGGGCGCGACCTCGGTCGCGAAGCGCTCCAGGATCTCGAGCTGACGCTCGAACGGCACGGTCGTGGGGAGGCCGACCGACTGCAGCGAGTGGCCGAGCCTGTCGTGGAAGCGGGCGATCTTGTCGATCACCTGCTGCGGCGTGCCCACGAGCGCCGGGCCCTCGGCGACGGCATGGCGGATGTCACGGAACGGGGTGTTGTTCCCGGGCACGTTCGTCGCGGCGACGAGGGCGTCGTACGTGGGCCCGAAGTCGCGGATGGCCTCCTCCTCCGTGTCGGCGATGAAGAGCGACCCGGCGCCGGCGGCGACGTAGTCCAGGCCCGCCGGGTGGCCGTGCCGCGCGTACTCGGCGCGATAGTGGTCGACGAGCACCCCGTAGTTCTCCAGCGGCTGGATGGCGTTGGCGCTGAACAGCGGGTCGCCGTGTCGTGCCGCGAGCGCGGCCGATGCGAGCGTCGTCGCGGAGCCGTGCCAGACGCGCGGCACACCGGCGTAGGGGCGCGGCCGGGTCGTCACGCCGACGAGCTCGCGCGTGAACGCACCGCCCGGCCACGAGAGATCCTCCTCGGCCCACAGCGCGCGCAGGAGCGCGTACTTCTCCGCCAGCAGATCCCACTGGTCGTCGATGTCCAGTCCGAACAGCGGGTACTGGGCCACCTCGTTGCCCTTGCCGATCGTGAGCTCGAGGCGTCCGCCCGAGAGCTGGTCGATCGTCGCGTAGTCCTCCGCCGCTCGGACCGGGTCGAGGAGCGACAGCACCGTGACGCCCGTGTTGAGGCGGATGGACGAGGTCCGCGCGGCCACGGCGCCGAGGATGACCGAGGGCGAGGACGAGAGGAACGGCCCCGCGTGACGCTCGCCGATCGCGACGGCGTCGAAGCCGAGCTCCTCGGCGCGGACGGCCTGGCGGATGGTCTGCTCGAGGCGTTCCGACGGCGAGACCTGCCTCCCCGTGATCGGATCGGGGCGGTAGGGGACGATGTCGAGGAGCTGGAACCTCATGCCGGCGCCGCCGGGGCGTCCGCCGCGTGCACGCGGCCGAGCGGCGTCTTCTCCCCCGCCTCGATGCCCACGGGGAGGCGGTTGCCCGCCGGCGGCAGCGGACACGTCGCGAAGTCGGTGTAGGCGCAGGGGAGGTTGACCGCACGGTTGAAGTCGACGACCGTCGCGCCCGTCTCGTCGGGCGCCGGCACGCTGAGCGAGCGGTTCGCCGCATAGGTCGTCAGGCCGCTCGTCGCGTCCGTGAACAGCACGCTGAGCGATCCGGGCGTCTTGCCCGGGAACGCCACGAGCGTGAACGTCTCGCCGTGCAGCTCGAACTCGAGGCGACCGGGCGCCTCGTACACGTGCTGCAGCCCGTCGACGGCCGAGCCGACCTCCGTGCGCTGCGGCTCGTCGAACGGGATGTACCGTGCCGCGACCCGCCAGCGGGGGTTGGGGACGTAGGTCGGCGTGCCGGGGTAGTCGGCGAGGAACGGATGGTCCGAGCGGCGTGGTCGGACGATGTCGTGCCCGCCCCGGCGCGCGACCTCGATCGCGCCCGCGACGTCGCCGTCCGCGAACCGCAGGGTGAGGCCCCCGCGCTCCGCGAGCGGGCCGAGGGCACGGCGGCCGCGGATCGTCTCGCCGTCGAGCAGCAGCTCCTCGCCGTCGTCGAGCTCGACGACCGGGCCCTCGGCGCCCGTCGTCCAGCGCCCCGGTGCGTCCGGGAGGTCGATCGGCGAAGCGGTGAGCCAGTGGAGGCCCGTGATGGCGAGGAACCCGAGCGCGTCGGCGCGGTGCTCCTCGTGGGCGCGGTGCCACTCCTCCCAGTCGCGCCCGTACTGGGCGCGGTCGAGTCCGGCGTTGACGGTGCTCGTGCTCATGTCGTCGTCCCGTCCGATCAGGCGGTCGTGGTCAGCGCGGCGTCGCGCGCGGGGAGGGGGAGCCCGAGGTTGTCACGCAGCGTCGTGCCCTCGTACTCGGTGCGGAGCGATCCGCGCTCCTGCAGCAGCGGCACGACCTCGTCGACGAACTCGTCGATGCCTCCCGGCGTGACGTGGCCGCCGAGGACGACGCCGTCGGCGCCGTCCTGCTGGACGAACGCGTCGAGACGATCGGCGACCTGCGCCGCGGTCCCCACGAAGTCGGAGCGGCCGAAGGTCTCGAACGCGAGCTGGCGGAACGTCAGCCCCCGCTCGTCCGCCAGCTCACGCCATCCGCGCACCGTCTCGAAGCGGTCCTGGTACGTGAACGCCTTGCCCTGGACGATCGGCGCCGCGTCGGGGTCGGGCTGGACGTCCGGGACCGGTCCGTCGAGGTCGTACGACGAGAGGTCGAGGTTCCAGACCTGCTCGAAGCGCACGCGGATGGCCTTCTCGCTCAGCTGCTGCTCGAGAACCCACCGCGCCTTCTCCTGCGCCTCGGCCTCGGTGTCGCCGATGACGTATCCGACGCTCGGCAGGATCTTGAGGTGATCGGGGTTGCGCCCGAACCCCGCCGCCCGCCTCTTGACGTCGGCGTAGAACGCCCGCGCCTCGTCGATGCGGTGATACGGCGAGAAGATGAGGTCGGAGTTCGCGGCCGCGAAGTCGCGGCCCTGGGGCGAGACGCCGGCCTGCACGATGACGGGACGGCCCTGCGGGCTGCGCGGCACGGTGAAGCGCCCCGAGATGTCGAACTGGGAGCCGCTGACCGCGAAGGAGCCCGCCTCGGCGTCGGCGAGGAAACGGCCCGACTCCTTGTCGGCGACGATCGCGTCCTCGGGCCACGAGTCCCACAGGGCGCGCACGGCGTTCACGAACTCGCCCGCGCGCTCGTACCGCTGCTCGCGGGGGAGGAAGCCGCCGCGTCGGAAGTTCGATCCCGTGAAGGCGTCGAAGCTCGTCACGACGTTCCATCCGGCGCGCCCTCCCGACAGATGGTCGAGCGACAGCAGCTGGCGGGCGAGCTCGTACGGCTCGTTGAAGGTCGCATTGATCGTGCCGACGAGCCCGATGTGCTCCGTGACGGCGGCGATCGCGGCGAGGACGGGCAGGGTGTCGGGACGCCCTGCGATGTCGTGGTCGAAGACGCGGCCGGCGCGCTCGCGCAGGGCGAGGCCCTCGGCGAGGAAGAAGTAGTCGAACCGTCCTCGCTCGGCCGTCTGCGCGACCTGTCGGAAGGTCGAGAACGCGATCTGGCTGCCCGCGTCGGGGTGCTCCCAGAGGGTGTGCTCGTTGACGCCGCCGACATAGGCGGCGAGGATGATCTGCTTGCGGGGTGTCGTGCTCATCGGAGGCTCCTGCTCTGTCGTCGTCGGACGGCTCAGACGGCGGCCGCGTAGCGGTTGGGGACGTCGGTGGGGAGGCCGAGCAGACCGCGGAGGGTCTCGGCCTCGTAGGCGTCGTGGAAGATCCCGCGGCGCTGCAGCTCCGGCACGAGGTCGTCCGCGATGCGCGGGAGGTCGTCCGTCGTGACGGCGGGGCGGAGGCGGATGCCGTCGAAGCCGGCGGCGTGGAGGGCCGCGATCTCGTCGGCGATCTGCGCGGCCGATCCGGCGACGACGCGGGCGTCGGACGTGAGCGGCCGGCCGAGGCGGTCGAGGCGCGTGAGGCGGTCGGCGGCGGGCTCGTCGGCCGCGTCGAGGAGGACGACGAGATCGGCGAAGACCTGCAGCGGCAGTCCCTCGCGACCGACGGCGCGCTCGGCGTCGCGGACCTCGGCGAGCACGGCGGCCGCATGGTCGGCGTCGCGTGGCGTCGTGAACACGACGTCGGCCGACGTCGCCGCGAACCGGTAGGGGACGGGCCCGTGCGCGAGGGCCGTGACGACGGGCTGTCCCTGCGGCGGACGCGGGGTGATCGACGGGCCGCGCACGCTGAACCACCGGCCCTCGAAGTCGACGCGGTGGAGCTTGTCGGGGTCGAGGAAGCGGTCGGTGGCGGCGTCGCGGATCTCGGCGTCGTCCTCCCAGCTGTCCCAGAGGCGCCGGGCGGCCTCGACGACGTCGGCTGCCTCGTGGAAGAGCTCCTCGACGGCCGCGGCGGTCGAGTCGTCGATGCGGTCGATGCCGACGTCGCGGCGGCCGAAGTGGCCGGCCTCGTCGCGGCGGACGGAGTTGCGGGCCTGCCATCCGGCGCGGCCCTCGCTGATGTGGTCGAGGGTGGCGATGCCCTTGGAGACGTGGAACGGCTCGGTGTGCGTGACCGTGGCGACCGGGACGAGCCCGATGCGCGAGGTGAGCGGGGCGATCCGCGAGGCGACGAGGACGGCGTCGAGTCGGCCACGGACCTCGTCGGTGCGATCGTCGGCGGCGAACGGGTCGCTCGACTGCAGCGACAGGCTGTCGTCGATGGTGACGAAGTCGACGAGCCCGCGCTCGGCCTGCTGCGCCTGGTCGGCCCAGGAGGCGGCCGTGAACAGCTCGGTCGGACGGGCGGACGGCTCGCGCCAGGCGGCGGGATGCCAGCCGGCGCCGTCGAGGGCGACTCCGAGGCGGATGCGGTGCGTCATGAGGGTGCTCCTGTCCGGCGGCGCGGATGATCGCCGTCGGATCCAGGCTCCCGCCTCTCCGGGCACGGCGGCTCCACCGGGCGTCAAACGCGGACACGCCCGTTCACACGCCGTAATGGGGAGGCCGTCGACGAGGTCATGAGAGCCGCGGCGCGCCGAGAGCGCCTCCGCCGCCGACGACATGATGCCGCCGTCTTCGCGCCTCGGGCTGCATGCGTCATTCGGGTTCGACCACGCCGGCACCCTCTCGCTCCGCCAACCCTCTTTTGAACTTTTCAAGAGTGTGCGAAGGTGGTCGACACGAGCAGAGAAGGGAAGAAGAGGATGACGGACATCACGACCACGAACAGCGGTGCGCCGGTGGCGAGCGACGAGCACTCGCAGAGCGTCGGCACGGACGGCGCCATCTCGCTCACCGACCACTACCTCATCGAGAAGCTCGCGCAGTTCAACCGCGAGCGCGTCCCCGAGCGGGTCGTGCACGCGAAGGGCGGCGGAGCCTTCGGGCGCCTGCGCATCACGAGCGACCTCTCCGCGTACACCCGGGCATCCCTGTTCCAGCCCGGCGAGGAGACGGAGCTGCTCATCCGGTTCTCGTCGGTCGCGGGCGAGCAGGGCAGCCCCGACACCTGGCGGGATCCCCGCGGGTTCGCGATCAAGTTCTACACGAAGGAGGGGAACTACGACCTCGTCGGCAACAACACTCCCGTCTTCTTCGTGCGGGACGGCATCAAGTTCCCCGACTTCATCCGCTCGCAGAAGCGCCTCCCCGGGAGCCACCTGCGCGACAACACGATGCAGTGGGACTTCTGGACCCTCTCGCCCGAGAGCGCCCATCAGGTGACGTGGCTCATGGGCGACAGGGGGCTCCCGGCGTCCTGGCGCCACATGAACGGCTACGGGTCGCACACCTACCAGTGGATCAACGCCGAGGGCGAGCGGTTCTGGGTCAAGTACCACTTTCACACCGACCAGGGCCACAGGACGCTCACGCAGGACGAGGCCGACGAGATCGCCGGGCAGGACGCCGACTTCCACATCCGCGACCTCTACGCGGCCATCGAGCGGGGCGACCACCCCACCTGGACGCTCAAGGTGCAGATCATGCCCTACGAGGACGCCAAGACGTACCGGTTCAATCCCTTCGACCTCACGAAGGTGTGGCCCCACGCGGACTACCCGGAGATCGAGCTGGCGAGGATGACGCTCGACCGCAATCCGTCGAACTACTTCGCCGAGATCGAGCAGGCCGCGTTCGAGCCCTCCAACTTCGTGCCGGGGATCGACGCGAGCCCCGACAAGATGCTGCAGGCGCGCATCTTCAGCTACGCCGACGCCCACCGGTACCGGATCGGCACGAACTACCAGCAGCTCCCGGTCAACCATCCGAAGGCCCCCGTGAACTCCTACGCGAAGGAGGGCGCGATGCGGTTCGCCTACAACCCGCCGGAGGAGCCGGTGTACGCCCCGAACTCCGCGGGCGGACCGCGGGGCGACGCGGCGGCCGCGGGCGACGGCGGATGGCACAGTGACGGCGAGCTCGTGCGCACGGCGGCGACGCTGCATGCGGAGGACGACGACTTCGGGCAGGCCGGGACCCTCGTCCGCGACGTCATGTCGCCTGAGGAGCGCGACCGCCTCGTCGAGACGCTGACGGGGCACGTGGGCGGGGTCACCCGCCCGGACGTCCGCGCACGCGCCATCGACTACTGGAAGCGGGTCGACCTCGGGATCGGCTCCCGGCTGGAGGCGGCGCTCCCGCCGATCGAGGAGCCGACGGCTCCCGGCGAGCAGCTCAGCGAGCCCAATCCCGACGGGCCCCGTGTCGGGACGGACGTCGCCGGTCGCATCTGACGCGTGACGCGGGAGGGGGCGGACCGTGTCCGCCCCCTCCCTCCGTTCACAGGACCTTCGAGAGGAAGTCGCGCAAGCGCTCGTTCTTCGGGGCGCCGAAGAGGTCGGCCGGTGCGGCCTCCTCCACCACGACGCCGCCGTCCATGAAGACCGTGCGGTTCGACACCTCGCGGGCGAAGCCCATCTCGTGCGTCACGAGCACCATGGTCATCCCGCCCGCCGCGAGGTCGCGGATGACCTGGAGCACCTCCCCGACCATCTCGGGGTCGAGGGCGCTCGTCGCCTCGTCGAAGAGCATGACCTCGGGGTCCATCGCGAGCGCCCGGGCGATAGCCACGCGCTGCTTCTGTCCGCCCGAGAGCGACGCCGGCCGGGCGTCGGCCTTCTCCTCGAGCCCGACACGCCGCAGCAGCGCCAGGGCGCGCTCGCGGGCCTGGGCCCTCGTCATCCGCCCCAGCTCGACGGGCGCGAGGGCGATGTTCTCGACCACGGTCATGTGCGGGAACAGGTTGAAGTGCTGGAAGACCATCCCGATCCGCTGACGCACCTCGTCGAGCTTCACGCTCTTGTCCGTCAGATCGACGCCGTCGACGATGACGTGCCCCGACGTGGGCTCCTCGAGCTTGTTGAGGCAGCGCAGCAGCGTGGACTTTCCCGAGCCCGACGGGCCGATGACCGCGACGACCTCCCCCTCGCCGACCCGGAGGTCGATGCCCTTGAGGACCTCGTTGTCGCCGAACGACTTGTGCAGGTCCTGCACGACGATCTTGCTCATGCGGGGGACTTCCTCTCGAGACGGTTGGCGAGGACCGTCAGCAGCGTGATGACGACGAAGTAGATCAGTGCGACGACGGTCAGCACCTGCGCCGAGAGGTACGTCGACGCGATGATCTGGCGGGACTGGAACGTCAGCTCGGCGAGGCCGATGGCGCTCAGGAGCGACGTGTCCTTGAGGGTGATGATGCCCTGGTTCACGAACGAGGGGATCATGATCCGGAACGCCTGCGGGAGGACGACCTTCCGCATCGTCTTCCAATGCCCCAGACCGAGGGAGCGCGACGCCTCGGTCTGGCCGGGATCGACGGCCTGGATGCCGCCGCGGATGATCTCGGTCATGTACGCGCCCGTGTTGAGGGAGAGCGTGATCGCGCCCGCCACGAACGGGTTGAACTGGAGGCCGGGGACGAGCTGCGGCACGGCGAAGAACACGAAGAACGCCTGCACGAGGATGGGGGTTCCGCGGAACACGTAGACGTACGCGGTGGCGATCCAGCGGTACGGGAGGAAGCGCGAGATCCGCCCGAACCCGAAGACGACGCCGAGGACGAACGCGGCGACGATCGCGATGAGCGTCGCGAGGATCGTGAGCCACAGGCCGTTCATGAGGGCCGGCCAGTACTGCACCGCGACGGAGACGATGTCGGTCGGCTGGGCGGAGGCGCTTCCGCCGCCCACGTAGGCGTCGACGATCTCGTCGTACTCGCCCGACGCCTGCAGGTTCGCCAGGCCCGCGTCGAACATCTCGATCAGCTCGGCGTTCTGGCCCTTGTTGACGGCGAGGCCGTACTCGCCGCCGAGCTCGGGCTCGCCGACGAGCCGGAAGCCCGACCCCTGCTGGATGCCGTAGGCGAGCACGGGGTAGTCCTCGAAGTATCCGACGGCCTGACCGGCCTTCACGGCGTCGACCATGTCGGTCGTGTCCTGGTACGGGCTCACGCGGAAGCCGTACTCGTCCCTGATCTCGTTCGCGAACGTCTGGCCCTGCGTGCCGGTCTTCACGGCGACCGTCTGACCGTCGAGGTCGTCGTACGACTCGATGCCGCTCGACTCGAGGACCCCGAGCTGGATGCCTCCGGTGAAGTACGGGTCGCCGAAGTCGAATGTCTCCTCGCGCTCGGGCGTGATCGACATGCCCGCCATGACCGCGTCGACCTGGTTCGACTGCAGCGCCTGCACCGCGGCGTCGAAGCCGAGCTGGCGGATGTCGACCTGGAAGCCCTGATCCTCGGCGATGGCGCGCAGAAGGTCCATGTCGATGCCGACGAGCTCGCCGTCGCTGTTCGTGAACTCGAACGGCGCGTACGTGGTGTCGGTGCCGATGACATACGTCTCGCCGTCGCCGGCTGCGGACGCGGCGGAGGCTCCGCCGATGAGAGCGGCGGCGGCCAGGGCGGACGCGAGCAGCACCGCCCCCGCGCGTCGGCCTGCCGTGCGCAGCCGGGCGGCGGCGCGGAAGGTCGTCTGGGTCACGATGCTGTGCTCCTCGTGGTGGGACGTGCGCGACCGTGTGGCCGGCGCGACCATCCACCTTAGTCAACGGGGCGGGCCGGACCCGTGCGCGCCCCCTCTCGGAGCCCGTCGTGCTCGGAGTCGGTCGTGGCCGCCGACGACGCGGCGGGGGAGCGCCGCGCCGTCGAGATGATCGATCTCGGCGCCCATGGCCTCGAACCTCGTGTCCATCTCGTTCCGCAGCCCGCAGTGCGTGCCGATCCCACCGACGCCGTCAGGAGAGCCGCGGCATCACGGGCTGGCCGCTGCGCACGGACGCGTAGGCCGCCTCGACGACGGCGCTCGTCCGGATGCCGGTGGCGCCGTCGGGATACGCCGCGTCGCCGCCCGTGATCGCGCCCAGGAAAGCGGCGATCATGCGCGCGTCCGCGTTCTCCCCGAACGGCATCCACAGCTGCTCTCCCCGGGCGGACGAGAACCCGTCCACGCGCTGCTCGAACGGGGCGATCGACATCGTGCCGGACGAGCCGACCGTGAGCAGCGTGAGACCTCCCCAGACCGGATAGCCGTCCGGGCGCGACCAACTGCAGTCGATGGTGGCGATGACCCCGTCCGGATACCGCAGCGACACCATGCCCTCGGTCTCGACCGCAGTGCCCGGGTGCAGGGCTCTGCCCTCGACCGCGTACACGCTCTCCGGAAGCGCACCTCCCCGCAGCAGATCCATGATGTCCGCGAGGTGGACGACATGGTCGGTCAGGGCCCCGCCGCCCGCGAGCGCCGGATCGGCGAACCACGATCGCGCGGCCGGCAGCTTCCCGTTGTTCGTGCCCGTGAACGAGACGATGTCGCCGAGCGCTCCCGCCTCGACCGACGTGGCGAGGGCGATCGCTTCGGGCGAGTACCGCACCGGGAACGCCACCATCAGCACGACGCCCGCCTCACGGCAGGCGGAGGCCATCGCCGCGGCGTCGGCCGCGGACGTCGCCAGAGGCTTCTCGCACAGCACGTGGACGCCGGCTGCGGCCGCACGCTCGACGTCTTCGCGGTGCCGGACGTTCTCCGAGCACACGATGACGGCGTCGACCTCGGCGAGGAGCTCGTCGTAGCCCTCCCGGTATCCGACGCCGAGGTCGGCGGCGAAGGACGCTCCGCCGACCTCGCCGTCGGGCCTCTCAGCGTGGAACGGATCGCTCGCGACGACCTCGACCCCGGGCGTGGAGCCGAGCGCCGACGCATAGGACATCGCGTGCGTGTGCGCGAGCGACATCAGTCCGATCCTCATGCGGCCTCCTCCCTCGTCACGGTCAGGGCGCGTCCCGTCCGGGCCGATTCCTGCGCGTACCAGGCCAGCTGCACGGCGGACACGCCGTCATCGACGGTCACCGTCGCGTCGGATCCCCTTCGGATCGCGTTCAGGAAGTCGGCCAGCTCTCTCCGGTAGGGGTTCTCCTCCAGGCTGACGGAGGGGAGGAGCCCGCCGCCTGCGCGGGCGCCGGCCGGGACGTCGGCGCGGAAGGACGACTCCGTCGCCGAGTCGTGGGAGGCGAGGCCGGCCGTGCCGACGACCTCGAAGGAGGTCCGGAAGGCGATGCCCTCCGCCCCCCAGTAGCCGGTCACGGTGGTCAGCGCTCCCGTCCGATGGGTCATGACGACGTGCGCGGCGCAGACGCTTCCGGGACCGCGATCGACGTGGCGGGCGAAGACGGTCGCGACCGGTCCCGCCGACCAGAGCGAGAAGTCCAGGTCGTGGATCATCTGATCGAGGATGATGCCGCCGGAGAGTCCCTCGTCCGCGAACCAGGACGACTTCGGTCTCGCCCCGCCGCGCACGAAGCGCTGCACCGCCACGCGGCCGATCTCGCCGCGCTCGACAGCCGTCCGAGCCGTCCGGTACGCGCCGAAGTAGCGCACGACGTGAGCGGGGTGCAGTGCGACGCCGGCCCGCCTGCACGCGTCCCGCATCTCGATCGCCTCCGCCGGGGTGAGTCCGAGCGGCTTCTCGCAGATGATGTCCTTGCCTGCGGCGGCGCACTCCAGCACGAGGCCCCGGTGCGTGAAGGTGGGCGTGCAGACGTCGACGATGTCGCAGCGATCGAGCAGCTCGGCCTTCGTCGCGCGCTCCCCGCCGCCGCAGTCGGCGATGAGCGCGTCCTCCCGGCCGTCCTCGGAGAAGACGAGAACCCTCAGGCCGAGCGAGAGCAGCGCAGGCAGGTGTGCGCGAGCGATGCCGCCCGCTCCGAGCAGGCCCATGATCGGCGCTTCATCGCTCCCCATCGAGGGCCTCCTGTGCCGCATCGGCCGCGTTCTCGAGCGCCTGCTGAGGGGTCTGCTGCCCGAGCATCGCCTTCTCGATCTCGGCGCTCAGCGCACCGCTGACCTCGCCGTACGAGAGGATCGACGGTCGAGACGACGCGTACTCCAATTCATCCAGGAAGACCTGCAGCCGCTCGTCGGCGGCCACGGCCTCCTGGGTCGCCTCGGCTTCCGTGGCGGCTGCGGTCGTCGGCAGGTAGCCGCTTCCCGCCGCCCATCGCGACTGGACGTCCGGCGAGGTCCACCACTCGAGGAACTCCCACGCGCCCTGCTCGAGCGCGTCGGTGCTCTCGAGGATGTAGGACACGTTCACGCCGGTGTTCATGGCCGGCTCGTCGACGACGGGGAAGGCCGTCACGCCCACCGTCTCGGTGCCGAGCGCCTCGTCGAGCAGCGAGAGGTTGTATGCGCCCGTGACGATCATCGCCACGCTCTGCGACGTGAAGGCCGACATCGCCTGTCCGTCGGCATCGGACGCGAGGTTCGTCGGGTACGCGTATCCGTCGGCGACGAGGTCCGTCCAGATGCTCAGCGCCTCGACGCCCTCGTCGCTGTCGAACGCGACCTCCGTGTTGTCCTCGGAGAGGAACTCGCCTCCCGCGCTCCACAGCATCGACTGCCAGGTGAAGACGGGCCACTCGTCGTTGCTCATCGGGAGGTAGATGCCGTATCGGCCGGAGCCGGGATCCGTCAGCGCTGCGGCCGCCTCCCGCACCTCGTCCCACGTCGTGGGCGGCTCCAGGCCGGCCTCGGCGAACATCTCGCGGTTGTAGATGAGCGCGTAGTCGCCGCCGTCTGTGGGCAGCGAGTACGTCACGTCGTCGAAGACCCCCGCGCTGAGCATGCCCGGATAGAAGTCGTCCGCCGCCGTCGTCTCCGAGTCCGCCAGGTGGTCGTCGAGCGCGACGATCTCGTCCGTCGCGATGATCTGACCCAGCTGCGACGGGTTCCCGTCCCCGACGAAGAGGTTCGGCGCCTCGCCGCTGCGGATGCCGCTCACGATCTGAGTCGTCGTCTCGCCGGTGATGTACTGCACGTTCCCCACGGGTACATCGGGATCGGTCGCGTTGTACTCGTCCACGAGCTCTTGGAACAGGGTCTCGGTGCCGGCGGAGTAGCCGTGCCACAGGAGCAGCTCGCCGCCGTTCGTGTCGCCGGATGTCGAACAGCCGGCGACCGCGGCGGTGAGCGCTGCCGTCGCGATGCCGAGGATGGACCGGGACAGGAGCTTCTTGTTCACGGGCGGGTCCTTTCGGGATGATGTGTCGTGGTGCATGGCAGAAGGGCGGCGGCTCGCGATCGACGTCAACGGAGGCCGCCGGAGATCGCGGTGATGATGCGCTTGTGGAAGAGGAGGAAGACGACGAGGACGGGAACGACGGCGAGGGTCGAGCCGGCCATCAGGAGCGAGAAGTCGGTGCCACCCTGGGCCGCTTGAAGCTGGGTCAGCCCGAGCTGCACGGTGAACATGTCGGTTCTGTTCACGACGAGGTACTGGAAGAAGAAGTTGTTCCAGTTGTAGACGAACGAGAGGATCGCGAAGGAGCCGATCATCGGCGTCGCCACCGGGATCGCGACCGACCGCAGCCGGCGGAGGACCGAGGCCCCGTCGATGCGCGCTGCGTCCTCGATCTCTCCGGGGAACCCGTCGAAGAAGGACCGGAAGAGGTAGATGCCCAGCGCGGACGGGATGTTCGGCACGATCAGTCCCTGGTAGGTGTTCATCCATCCCAGCGTCGCGATGACGTCGACGAGCGGCGTGAAGACGATCTCGAACGGCACCATCAGCGCGCACAGGAGGACGACGAAGAGGACGTTCTTCCCGCGGAACGTGAGCCGCGAGAACGCGTATCCCGCGGCGAGGCTCGTGACGACCTGTCCGGTCGCGGCGACCGCGGCCACGACGAGGCTGTTGAGGTAGTACCTCCCGAAAGGAACCGCCTCGAACAGCTGGACGTAGTTGTCGAATCTCCACTGCTCGGGCAGGAAGGCGGGTGGGAAGCTGATCGCCTCGGCGGTGGACTTGAAGCTCGTGAGCACCATCCAAGCGAACGGCCCGGCGAACACGACGGCCGCGACCAGCAGGACGACGTGGCGCGCCGAGGAGGCGAGGAGGACGCGCGCCGGGCGGCGCGCGAGGCGGATGGATGTCATGACGTCCTCACTGAAGCTCGATCGGATCGCGGCGCGACTGGAGGCGGAGCTGGACCGAGGCGAAGACGACGCCGATCACGAGGAGCACCACGGCTCCGGCGGTGGCGACGCCCCCGTTGAAGTCGTTGAAGCCCTGGTCGTAGATCCAGTACAGCGCCGTGCTGCTCGACCCTGTCGGGCCCCCGCGCGTCAGGACGTAGACCTGCGTGAAGACCTGCAGCGCGCCGATGGTCCCCGTGACGGCGAGGAAGCCCGTGGTCGGGCGCACGAGCGGCAGGGAGATCGAGAGGAACCGGCGAACGGGGCCGGCCCCGTCGAGCGTGGCCGCCTCGTGATAGCTCTCGGGGATGTTCGCCAGCGCAGCCGAGTAGATGATCATCGTGTACCCGACGAGCTGCCAGACGGAGAAGACGAGAACCACGACGAACGCCCACGGCTCGACGCTGAGGAACGCGACCGGCGGCACGCCCCACGAGGCGAGGAACGCGTTGACGAGACCGCCCAGGGGCGACAGCAGGTAGGTGAAGACGAGCGCGCTGCCGACCATCGGCGCGATGTAGGGCAGGAACACGAGGGTGCGATAGACCGTGCGCCCCCGGAAGGGCGTGCTCAGCATGGCCGCCAGGCAGAGGCCGACCGCCATCGAGACGGGGACCACCACGACGACGTAGAGGCCCGTGTTGCCGAGGGACCTCAGGAAGTCGCCGTCCTGGGCGAGACGTGCGAAGTTGGCGAGGCCGACGAACGCCGTGTCGCCCGTGCCGCTCGAGTTCCAGTCGGTGAAGCTGTAGACGATCGTCAGCAGCAGCGGATACAGGTAGAACGCCGCCAGCAGGATCGCGCTGGGCGCGACCAGCGCGTATCCGGCGCGTCCCTCTCGTCGCTCGAAGACCGACGCCCCGCCCTGTCCACCACGTGTCATGCGAACCTCCTCGCCTCGAAGCTAGGACTTTCGCGATCTTTTGGTGTTTCTAGAACGTTAAGCTTCTATTATCGAAAAAAGTGGGCGTCTCGTCGAGCCGTAGGATCGGTCCCGGGAGGTGTGGATGCCACGACGTATGGATCCGCGGACGAGCCCGGGAGCGGTGTTCGAGCTCATCCACACCGGGCGCGCCGACAGCCGTGCGGCGGTCACGCGCATCCTCGGGGTCGCTCCTTCGACCGTGTCCGCACGGGTGAACCATCTGATCGAGCGCGGTCTCGTCGTCGAACAGGGCGTGGTGGAGTCCACAGGGGGGAGGCAGGCGCGGCTCCTCGAGATCCGCGCGGACGCGGGCTATGTCGCCTGCCTCCAGCTGGGGGCGACGCACGCGACGCTCTGGATCTCCGACCTGCGTGGCACGCGTCGGTCGGAGAGCTCGCCGACCCTCGATCTGGGCGCGGGAGCCGCGGAGTTCGTGAAGAGCATCTGGAGAGCGATCGTGGACGCCAGCCGCGCCCTCGGGTTCGATCCGGCGGCGCTCCGCGGGATCCTGCTCGGGTTCCCGGCCCCCGTCGATCAACGGCGAGGCGTCATCGGCGCGCCGTCGCTCGTCCCGAGCCTGCAGGGGGTCGACATCGCGGAGTTCTTCCGTGCTCACACGTCGGCGTGGGTGCTCGTCGAGAACGACGCGAATCTGCTCGCCGTCGGCGAGACCGCCCTCCAGCCGGAGATCGGCTCGAACGTCCTGGCGATCAAGCTCGGGAGACGGATCGGAGCGGGGCTGATCCTCGACGGCGAGCTGTTCCGCGGCGACACCGGCGCGGCCGGCGAGATCGGCCATCAGCGAGTGGCGGGGACGTCGGCGGTGGGGTGCACGTGCGGCGTGGAGTCCTGCCTCGAATCGGTCGCGAGCGGCGGAGCGATCATCGCGCGCCTGCGCTCGATGGGGTACGACGTGACGACCACCTCCGACGTGGTGCGCATCTCGCAGACGCATGACAGCACCGTCGCCGGGATCCTTCGCGAGGGGGGCGAGCGCATCGGCGAGGTGCTCGCCGGGATGGCGAACATGCTCAACCCCTCGGCGATCGTCTTCGGCGGCGTCCTCGCCTCGTGCGAGAACCTCATCGCCGCGGTGCGGGCGACGGTCTTCGCTCTCGCCCTCCCGGTCGTGTCGAGCAGGCTGACCGTCACGGTGGGACGCGGAGCGGCGGACGCCGAGGGACGGGGCGCGACGACGCTGATCCTGCGCCGGGTGCTCTCCCGAGAGGTCATCGATCGCGAGCTGGCCGGCGGCTGACCGGAGACGGGGCCGGTTCGCGTCTCGCGGGAGCGGTCCCTTCCGCGGGAACCGGATGTGCGCAACCCCTTCCCGGTCCGAGCCGCGATCGTTACGGTGGGGCCTCTCTCGTTCGAAGGAGGCCCATGAGCCAGACCTGGCTGCACTTCTCCGTCGTGCTCGCCGCGAGCATCGTCGCCGCTCTCTCGCTCACCGTCGTGGTGACCATCGTGATCCGGCTCATCGCTCGGCGTCGCACCTGGCCGAAGGCGCTCATGACGCGCGCGAGGGCGTCGTTCCGTGCCACCGTCCTCGTCGTGGCGCTGTGGATCGCCCTCTCGACGGCCCTCCCCGCCGACCTCGAGCTCGGCGGGCTCGTCGACCAGGTGATGACCATCCTCGTCGTCGCGACGACGGCCTGGCTCCTCGCCGCGCTCGTGCTGTTCGCGAGCGACGTGGCGCTCGGGCGGTATCGGATCGACGTCCCCGACAACCGTGTGGCGCGACGTCTCCGCACCCAGACGCTCATCGTGCGACGCCTGGCGATCGTCGTCATCGTCGTGGTGGCGATCGGCACGGTGCTGCTGACCTTCCCGGCGGTGCGGGCCGTGGGGGCGAGCCTCCTCGCCTCGGCCGGCATCGCGTCGATCGTCGCGGGCCTGGCAGCCCAGTCGGTGCTCGCCAACATCTTCGCGGGCGTGCAACTCGTGTTCAGCGACGCGCTCCGGGTCGACGACGTCGTCGTCGTCGAGGGCGAGTGGGGCACGGTGGGGGAGATCACGCTCAGCTACGTCGTCCTGGACCTCTGGGACGACCGGCGGCTCGTCCTGCCGTGCACGTACTTCACGACCAATCCGTTCCAGAACTGGACGCGGCAGGGCTCCGAGCTGCTGGGGTCCGTCGAGCTCGATCTCGACTGGCGCGTCTCACCGGGCCGGATGCGGGATCATCTCGACCACGTGCTCGCCCGGACGAGCCTGTGGGACGGCCGCGCCGGTGTGCTGCAGGTGACCGAGGCGACGGGCGGGCTCGTGCGCGTGCGCGCCCTCGTCACCGCGAAGGACGCGCCGACGCTCTTCGACCTGCGCTGCGTCGTGCGGGAGGAGATGGTCGCGTGGGTCCAGCGGACCACGCCGGCGGCGCTTCCCGTGCAGCGCGTGCTCATCACCGAGCCGGACGAGACGGCGCTCGACGAGCCCGTGCGGGCCGAGGAAGGGGGCCTGTTCACCGGAAGCGCGGAGGCGGAGGCGCGCGCGAGCACCTTCACCCAGGCCATCCCCATCGTGGCGGAGGAGGAGGCGTCGGCGGAACGAGACCGTTGAGTCAGCGCGCCAGCCGCACGCCGTGGTCGGTGCCGAGGAACTCCCGGACGACGTGGTCGAGGGCGTTCACCGTGAGGTCGATCGAGTCGAGGTCGACGCGCTCGTTGTGACCGTGGAAGAGCGTGCGGAAGGTGCCGTAGTCCCATCGGTCGCTCAGGACGCCGAACCCGTACGACGGGATGCCGCGCAGGCGGTAGAAGCGGCCGTCCGTGCCGCCGGCCCCGAGCATGGGCAGGAGGTCGGCCTGCGGGCGGGCGCGGCGCACGGCCTTCCGCAGCACGTCGAAGAGCGGGGTGTCGGTGGACGACACCGTCGACTCGACGAACTGATCTCCCTCGATCCGGATGTGATCGAGAAGGTCGCCGAGCGCCTCGCGGATGTACCCGTCCACCTCGTCGCCGTCGACGCCCGGCAGCACCCTGATGTCGAGGCGGACGGTCGCCTCACCGGGGATGACGTTCAGCTTCTCTCCGGCCTGGATGACGTTGGCGGAGATCGTCGTGTGGGTCGACGCGTGGGCGAAGCCCTGCAGCGCGCCCGTCGCCGGGAGCGCCTCGTAGAGCCGCTCCGGATCCTGCAGCGCGGCCGTCGTCGGGCCGAGGTCGAGCGCGTCCGCGTAGGCCCGCCACTGCGGGGTGATGACCGTCGGCGTGCGGAAGCGCGCGATGCGCGAGACCGCCTCCGCGGCGATGACGGCGGCGCTCTGCGCGCCCCAGGGCGCCGAGCCGTGGCCGGGGACGCCCGTGACCCGCAGCGTGCGCGGCGCCTGGCCCTTCTCCCCGACCATGACGCCGACCGACGGGAGGCTGCCGGTGGGCGCGCCCCCCGACTCGGTGAGCACGTAGTCGGCGTCGATGAGGTCGACGAGGTGCTCCGTCAGCCATCCGGCGCCGTAGTGGCCGCCGTTCTCCTCGTCTGCGACGGCCGCGAAGACGAGGTCGCCGCGCGGGCGGAAGCCGCTGCGCGCGATCTCGCGCGTGACCACGGCGTAGGCCGCCGTGAGGTCGAGCATGTCGATGGCGCCGCGGCCCCACAGCACGCCGTCGACGATCTCGCCGCCGAACGGGTCGCGCTCCCACCCCGCCGGCTCCACGGGCACGACGTCGGTGTGCCCGAGCAGCACGAGGGACGGCGCGTGCGGATCGGTGCCGGCGATGCGGATGACCAGGTTGCCGCGGCCGGGGTGGGGCTCCACGACCACGCCTTCGAGCCCGGACCCCTCGAAGAAGGCCTGGAGCGTGCGCACCTGCCGGATCTCGTGCCCCGAGTCGGGCGTGCCGTCGTTGACGGCCGCGTTGCGGATGAGCTCCTGCAGCAGCAGCGTCGTCTGCCGGCCCAGGGGCGTCTGACGGTCTGAGGGCGCGCTCATGCCTCCGCCGTCCGCTCGGGTCGCCGGTCGTCACTTCCAGGTACGCGCATCCCCTCGAAGCTATCGGACAACGGCGACAATCCCGAGGCGGATGACGCCTGGGGACGAACTCGCCGCCTACGTCGTCTCCGTGCCCTTCCGCCTGGTCGCCGCGCCGTCGGGGTCGTGGAACGTGCGCACCACCTGGGCGAGCGCCGTCGTGGTGAGGTCGAGGGAGCGCAGGTCGATGCGCTCGTCGTTGCCGTGGAAGAGCGTGCGGAAGCGTCCGTAGTCCCAGTCCTCGCTCAGCACGCCGAACCCGTAGGCGGGGATGCCCCGCTTCCGGTAGAAGCGACCGTCCGTCCCGCCGACCCCCAGCATGGGCAGCAGCTCGGCGTGCGGATAGGCGCGTCGCACCGCATCGCGGAGGGCACCGAAGAGCGGCGTGTCGGTCGGCGACAGCGTCGACTCCCCGAACCAGTCGCCCTCGATCTCGATGTGCTCGAGCAGATCGCCGAGCGCCTCGCGGAGGTGGCCTTCCACGTCGGCGGCCGAGACGCCGGGAAGCACCCTGATGTCGAGGAGCACGCTCGCCTCGCCGGGGATGACGTTGCTCTTGGAGCCCGCGACGACGACGTTGGGCGAGACGGTCGTATGCGTCGACGCGTGCGCGAAGCCCGCGAGACGGCCCGTGGCGGGGAGCGCGTCGAAGAAGCGGTCGGGATCGGTGAGGGCCGCCGTCGTGTCCGCGTCGAGGTCGAGCGCGTTCGCGTAGGCGCGCCACTGCGGCGTGATGACGGTGGGCGTGCGGTGGCGCGCCAGCCGGGTCAGCGCCTCCCCCGCGATGACGGCGGCGTTGCGGGCGCCCCACGGCGCCGAGCCGTGACCGGGTCTCCCGGTGATCCGCAGGCGCCTCCCCGCTCCGCCCTTCTCCCCGACCATGACGCCGATGTGGGGAAGGCCGCCCGCCGGCGCGCCTCCCGACTCGGTGAGCACGTAGTCGGCGTCGATGAGGTCGAGGCGGTGCTCCGTGAGCCAGCCGACGCCGACACGGCTGCCGTTCTCCTCGTCCGCGACGGCCGCGAAGACGATGTCGCCGCGCGGCCGGAATCCGCTCACGGCGAGATCGCGCAGGACGACGGCGTAGGCCGCCGTGAGGTTCAGCATGTCGATGGCGCCGCGCCCCCACAGCACGCCGTCGACGATCTCGCCGCCGAACGGGTCGCGCTCCCACCCCGCCGGCTCCACGGGCACGACGTCGGTGTGCCCGACGAGCGCGAGGGAGGGGGCGCGGGGATCGGTGCCCTCCAGCCGCACGATGAGCGAGGCGCGACCGGGGTGCGGCTCGACGACCACGCCCTCGAGGCCCGAGCCTTCGAGGAACCGCTGGATGGTGCGGACCTGCCGGATCTCCTGCCCGGAGTCGGGTGTGCCGTCGTTGACGGCCGCGTTGCGGATGAGCTCTTGGAGCAGGTCGGCCGTCTGCGCGCCCAGACGCGAGAGCCCGCTCATGCGACGCTCGTCGTTCCCGCCGGGCGGCGAGCGTCAGGCGCGGCGCCGGACGCCGCGCCTGCGGCGCCGCCGGGCGACCAGCCGAGCCTCGGGAGCACGGCATGCCGCACGTCGGAGAGGATCTGCCGGTACTCGTCCTCCGCGAAGGCGTAGGGGAGGGCGACGCGCAGCTCGGCGCCCGCGGCGAAGGTCGGGTCGTGCGCCAGACGCTCGACGATCTCGTCGGAGGTGCCGTGCAGATCCCGCTGGAAGACGACCTTGCGCGTGCCGTGCGACACGGGGCGCCGCGTGCGCTCCTCGCGCGACGCGGCATAGTCGGCGTAGTGCGCGCGCTGTGCCGCCGTGGCCGAGTCGGTCGGCAGGATCACCCGCTCCACGCCGATGCGCGGCGCATCCGCACCGGCGAACGCCGAGCGGTAGAGCTCGACGTGGATGTGCTGCGCCGCCTCGAAGTCGTCGGCGACCTCGCCGTCGCCGACGTTCCCCAGCAGCAGATGAAGCCCTCGCTCTGCCGCCCACCGCACGGAGCGGATGCTTCCCCCGCCGAGCCACACGCGCTCGCGGAGCCCCGGCACATGCGGCTGGATGCGGGGGATCTGCGGGCCGTAGGGGGTGGCGATGGGCTCGTCCGCCAGCGGACGCCCCTCCAGCGCCGTGAGGAACCGCCCGATGAGGGCGTAGGGATCGGTCGCCGTGTCGATGTCGGGACGGGTGAGCGGCGCGAGGAGCCCGGCGTGCGGAGCCGATGAGCTCACGCCGACGTGGACGCGCCCGCCCGAGAGGGCGTCCACCGTCGCGAAGTCCTCCGCGAGCCGGAACGGGTTCTCGTAGCCGAGCGGAACGACGTCCGTCTCGAGCGCGATGCGCGTCGTGCGCTGCGAGGCCGCCGCGAGGAACGGCAGCGCGGAGGAGACGCCGCGTTCCAGGTGCCGCTGGCGCACTCCGGCGACGTCGTAGCCGAGCCCTTCGGCGAAGGAGAACACGCGCAGCGTCTCCGCGAGGCCCGCGGCCGGGTCGTCCTCCGGGTGGTTCCCCGCGATGACGAGGCCCGCCGCCGTGACGACGCCGGTCATTCCGCGTCCTTCCACGTGCCCGCGAGCGAGTCGAGCCGCGAGTCCGCGCCGAACTGGAGGCCGTGGACGGCGAGCTGCGTGCCGATCACCGAGGTGAGCTCGTGCACCGGGATCTGGTAGTACTGGCTCGCGATGCGCTCCTGCACGTCCGCGAGCACGGCGTCGCGCTCGTCGCCCGTGACGGCGAGCTGCTCCTGCAGCAGCGCGTCCAGCTCGGGGTCGTCGATGCCCAGGCGCGTCGTGGCCGACGAGAAGGTCGTGCGCAGCACGTCGCCGTCGGCGCGGGAGAGGTTGCCCCACGACAGGTCGAAGTCGCCCGACGCCTGTCGCTCGACCACCTCGGGGACCGTGCCCGAGACGAGCTCGACGCCGATGCCGACCTGCGCGAGCTGCTGCTGGACGAGCTCGACGACGGTCTGGTTGGTCGAGTTGTTCGTGCTCCACAGGAGCAGGATCTCGAGGGGCTCGCCGTCCTTCTCCCTGACCCCGTCCGATCCCTCCTCCCAGCCGGCCTCGTCGAGCAGCGCGGCGGCGTGCTCGGGGTCGTAGGCGAAGCGCTCCGCCTGCGAGGCGTAAGCGGGCGTCGTCGAGGAGAGCGAGCTGTCGGCGACCGAGTAGAGCTCGTTGAGGGCCGTGTCGACGACGACCTGCGGGTCGATGGCGGCGGCGATGGCCTCGCGCACTGCGACATCCGACACGGCAGGCCGTGCGACGTTCACCGAAAGCCCGAACGAGAGGCCGGGGTTCACGCGGTCGACGAGCGTCAGTCCCGCGTCCTGCACCTGCGACTGGTCGGAGGGCTGCACGCCCGTGACGGCGTCGAACTGACCCGAGACGAGGCCGCCGGTGCGCACGCTCGGCTCCGGGACGACCTGGAAGGTCACCTCGTCGAGGTGGGGCGCGCCGTCGTTGCCGAACGCCTCGGGCGCCCACGCGTAGTCGTCGCGCGCGGTGAGGACGGTCTCGACGTCCTTCGTGTAGTGGTCCACCACGAAGGGCCCGGACCCGACGACGGCCGATCCGTCGGCGCGCTCCTCGTAGGCGGTGTCGAACGTCGCCGCGCCGACGATGCCGAGGGTGACCGACGCGACCGAGTTGGGGAACGCCGCGTTGGGCTTGGCGAACCGCACCTCGGCGGTGTGCTCGTCGACGACGACGGTCTCCTCGTAGCCCACGAGCAGGCTCGCGCCGTTCTGGCTGGCGGCGCCGGCGGCGACGATGTCGTCGAAGGTGCCCCGGACGACCTCGGCGGTGAGCGGCGTGCCGTCGGAGAAGGTGACGTCGTCGCGCAGGTGGAAGGTGAACGTCGTCGCGTCGTCGCTCACCTCGTAGCTCTCGGCGAGCCACGGCTCGAGCGCCTGCGTCTCGGGGTTCTGGTAGAGCAGCGAGTCGACGATCTGCCGGTTGACGTTCCACGTGTCGTTGCCCGAGCCCGTGCCGGAGGGGTTCAGCGACACCGGATCGTTGCCGATCGCGACGACGAGCTCGCCGCCGTCGACGGGCGAGCCGTCGGACGTGGCCGCGGGCGCGCTCTGCTCCTGCGCGGCGCACGACGACAGGATGAGGGCGGCGGAGGCCGCGAGGGCGAGGGCGGCCGGGAGGCGGCGGGGGATTCTCATGGGCGGGGCCTTTCGGGACGGGGGCTGGGCGGGAGGGGAGCGGGGCGCCGTCTCACGGGTGCGGTCGAGGGAGCGCCGCTTCGCGGCCGGGTATGGCGTCGAGGAGGGCGCGGGTGTAGTCGGCGGCGGGGGAGGAGAAGACCCGGCCGGTCTCGCCGTGCTCGACGATGCGGCCGCGGCGCATCACGGCGACGTCGTGCGCGATCTGCCGCACGACGGCGAGGTCGTGCGAGATGAACAGATAGCTCACCCCGAGCTCGCGCTGTATGCCGGCGAGCAGCGTCAGGATCTGATGCTGGATCGACACGTCGAGGGCCGACACCGGCTCGTCCAGCACGACGATCTCCGGAGAGATCGCGAGCGCCCGGGCGATCGCGACGCGCTGCCGCTGGCCGCCTGAGAGCTCGGCGGGCTTGCGGGGCCCTGCGGAGGCGGGCAGCGCGACGAGCTCCAGGAGCTCCGCCACGCGCGCGCCGCGTCCGGCCCGCGATCCGATCCGCAGGGCGCGCAGCGGATCGGAGATGGCCTCGGCGACCGTCAGGCGGGGGTTGAGCGAGGCGTACGGGTTCTGGTGGACGATCTGCAGCCGTCTCCGCAGGGCGCGCAGGGCGCGACCGCCGGCCCGCGTGACGTCCTCGCCGTCCACGAGCACCCGGCCCGAGGTGGCGTCGGCGAGACGGAGGGCGATGCGCGCCGTCGTGGTCTTGCCCGAGCCCGACTCCCCGACGAGCGCGAGCGTCCGGCCGCGTGCGAGGGAGAAGCTCACGTCGTCCACCGCGCGCACGTGCCCCTGCGAACCCGCGCCGCGTCGCAGCGCGAAGTCCTTCACGAGATGCTCGACGCTCAGCACGGGAGTCTCGCCCGATCCGCCGGTCGCGACGTCATCGGCCTCTCGCCCCGTCTCGTCCGGCCGGTCGACGACCTCGATGAGCGGTGCACGGCCGGCGTTGAGGCTGGGGGCGGCGGCGATGAGCCGGCGCGTGTACGGATGCTGCGGGTCGGCGAGAGTCCGGGCGGGGACGCCCTGCTCGACGTCGCGCCCCTCCGACATCACGACCACGCGGTCCGCCCGGTCGGCGGCGACGCCCAGGTCGTGGGTGATGAGCAGGAGGCTCGTGCCGAGCTCCTCCTTGAGGGTGTCGAGATGGTCGAGGATCTGCCGCTGCACCGTCACGTCGAGGGCGCTCGTCGGCTCGTCCGCGATGATGAGGGCGGGGCGTGCGACGATCGCGATGGCGATGAGGACGCGCTGGCGCATCCCGCCCGACAGCTCGTGCGGGTACTGCTGTGCGCGCAGCTCGGGCTCGGTCAGGCCGGCCCTCGCGAGGGCGTCCACGGCACGGTGCGCGGCGTTCTTGCGGTCGGCGAGGCCGTGCAGGCGAAGGACCTCGGCCACCTGCTCGCCGATGCGCATCACGGGGTTGAGGCTCACGGTCGGGTCCTGCGGCACGTGTCCGATGAGGCGCCCGCGCACGCTGCGCAGCTCGGCGGAGGAGGCCGCGACGAGGTCCCGCCCGAGGAAGTGCGCCGTGCCGCCGGTGATGCGGGCGTTGCCGGGCAGCAGGCGGATGAGGGCGTGGGCGGTCGTCGACTTGCCCGACCCCGACTCGCCGACGACCGCGACCGTCTCGCCCTGCCCGATCTCGAACGACGTGCCGGTCACCGCGTCGACGGTGCCGGCGGCCGTGTCGTAGGCGACGCCGAGGCCTTCGACGCGCAGCACGGGCTCGCCGGGGCGCCGGTCGGTCTCGAAGGGGGGACGACGGCTCATCGGACGGCCTCGCTCTCGCGGTCGAGCGCACGCGACAGGCGGTTCGCGGCCAGCACGGTGAGCGCGATCGCGACGCCCGGCAGGGTGGTGAGCCACCAGGCGCCGCGCAGGAAGTCGCGGCCTCCCGCGACGAGCGCGCCCCATTCGGGGTCGGGCGGCTGCGCCCCGTATCCGAGGAAGCTCAGGGCGGACACCGCGAGGATCGCGCCGCCGAGCTCGAGCACGGCGAGCACGATCACGGGGCCGGTCGAGTTCGGCAGCACGTGGCGCGCGAGCACGCGCAGCCAGGTGTTGCCCGCCGCGCGCGCCGCCTCGACGTACACCGAGGAGCGCACGCGCAGGACCTCCGACCGCATGATGCGCGCCACCGAGGCGATGCTGCCGATGCCGACGGCGATGGCGACGTTCACGGTGCCGAACCCCAGTGCGGTGATGATCGCGAGCGACAGCAGCAGGCTCGGGATGGCGAGCAGCACGTCCGCGACGCGCATGACGAGACTGTCGAGCCATCCGCCGACGAAACCCGCGACGAGACCGAGGACCGAGCCGGCGACGAGCCCGACCGCCACCGCGAGGCTCGCCGCGGACAGGGTGAGGCCCGCGCCGTGGACGACGCGCGTGTAGAGGTCGCGACCGAGCTGGTCGGTGCCGAGGGGATGCCCCCACCCCGGCGGGAGGAGGTTGTCTGACGGGACGCCGTCGAGGGGGTTCCCGGGCGCGAGCAGGGTCGGCCAGACCGCCGCGACGAGCACGACGAGGAGCCAGAGCCCGGAGAGGACGACGGTCGGCCGGCGCAGCACCCGTCGGAGCCGGCTCGTCCGCCGTGGGCCGAGGCGGCCGCGCACCGCATCGTCGAACCGGTCGGGTGCCGTCGCGCCGAAGTCGTCGTGCCGGGCGCCGTCCGCATCGCGGCGTGCGGCGAGAGCGGCGGTCTCGCTCATCGTTCCCCCTCCGACGGGTCGTTGCGCGAGGCGACGGCCACGGCGCCGGCCGGGGTGTCCGTCCTCTCCTCGTCGGTCTTCCGCTCGGGGGCGCCCGCACGGCGCCGCGCGCCGGGGAGGAGCACGATCCGCGGGTCGATCAGCGGGTAGACGAGGTCGACGACGAGGTTCGCCAGCACGAAGACGGCCGCGGCGAAGAGCACGACCCCCTGCACGAGCGGGATGTCCTGCTGCTGCACGGCGCCCGCCGTCACGCGGCCGATGCCGGGCCGGGAGAACACCGTCTCGGTCACCACCGTGCCCGAGAGCAGCTGGCCCACGATGAGGCCCGTCACGGTGAGCGCGGGGAGGGCGGCGTTGCGGAGGGCGTGGCGCAGATGCACCGTGGCCCGTCCGGCGCCCTTCGCCCACGCCGTGTCGATGTACGGCTCACGGAGCGTCGCGGCGAGGCTCTTCGACAGCAGCTGGGCGATCGTCGCCCCCGTCGGCAGCGCGAGCGTGACGGCAGGCAGGACGAGCGACGCGAGGCCGCGGTCGCCCGCCGCGGGGAACAGCGGCAGCCGGAACGAGAACCACTGGATGAGCATGAGGCCGAACCAGAAGCCCGGGATGGCGATTCCGAGCGGGGGCAGCGCCTGCAGGACGGTGCCGATCCAGCGCGCCCGCGTGTAGGTGGAGAGGGCGGCGACGCCCGTCCCGAAGACGACCGCGAGCACGAGCGCGAGGAGGGAGATCTGCAGGGTGGGCGGCAGCGCCTCGCCCAGGACGTCGGTGACGGGCCGCCCCATCGTGATCGACGTTCCCAGATCGCCGCGCAGGGCCGACCACAGCTGACCGAGGTATTGCACGATGAGGGGCCGGTCGAGTCCGTACCGGGTGCGCAACGCGTCGATCTGCTCCGGGCTGACGTCGTTCGCGTCGCTGCCGACGAGCAGCAGCACGGGATCGGACGGCAGGGCGTAGAGCACGAGGAACGACACCGTGTAGGCGGCCCACAGCACGCCGACCGCCTGCAGCAGGCGCATGAGCACGTAGCGCAGCACGTCTCCCCTTCGGGTCGGGTCGGGTCGGGGACGAGAGTCCCGATGGGCCAGGTTGACACCCGCGGCTCGTCGCGCCCGCCGCCCGTGTCACCGGGGGTCACGCGGCGACACGGGCTGTCACGCGGCGACACGGGGGGTCATGCGGCGACGGGTCATGTGGCGACGTGGCGCGCGACACGACGGCGCGCGCGGACACGACGCAGGAGTTCCGGTGCCCTGAGCCGGTGTGCTCCTCGACGTTCTGCGGGCCGGCGTCGTGGCCGCCGGTGGATGTCCTGCGCTGTGTCGGCGGGATGCCCGCCGCAGGCGGTGCTCAGCCGACGGCGACGGGTGCGCCCACGCCGAGGGCGACGGCGAGGGCGCCGGCGATGCGGTCGGTGACCCGCAGCGACAGCGAGTCGGCGTCGGGCCGCGTGAACGCTCCGCCGTCGGTGCCCGAGGTGAAGGGCCCGATGCCGAAGAGCGTCGCGTGTGCGGTGCCGTCGGGGCGGACGATGCGCCCCTCGACGTCGGTGACGATGCGGCCGAGCGAGCCGGAGAACGTCTCGTCGGCGACGTGCAGCTCGGTGCCCGTCTCCTCGGCGAGCTCGCGCAGAGCGGGGTTGTCGCTCTCGGCCGCGCTCGGCGCGGGCAGCCAGGCGTCCACGAGGGCGGGGGCGACGATCTCGCCGGGAGCGTGCGGGCTCGATGCGACGAAGCCGCGCCCGGGCTCGACCCGCACCGCGGCGTCGTGGCCGAGGAACCGGACGATGCCCGCGTCGGCGAGGGCGAGCAGTTCCTCCAGCCGGTGCGCCGGCGGACCGCTCGCGACGTAGCTGAAGAACGTCTGCCAGCGCGTCTGCAGCGAGACGGCGCGCGAGCGGGCGTTCCACCGATCGGCCGGGACCTCGGCGAGCGCCACGAACGACAGCAGCGCGGCGACGAACACGCCCTGCGCGGCGCTGTGGTCGGGAGAGGTGCGCAGCGCGAGGTCCTCCCGGATGTGCGCGTACACGCGGTGATGCAGGGCCTCGGCGGAGGGGAAGTCCTCGCCGGCGAGGGGGGTGTCGAGGCTCTGCACGTCGAAGCGGTCGCGGGGGTCCGGGACGACGTCCGCGATGCCGGCGAGCAGGTCGGGATCGTCCCACGCGTGCGAGCGCAGCGTCTCTCGGAACTCCGGCCACGTGCCGCGCACGCGCTCGGGGTACCCCGTGAAGAGCTCGCGGTAGTGGCCGTGCAGCAGCTCGGAGGCGATGAGCGGCCACGCGTCGCGCGCGAAGTCGAGCGCGGCGGGGCGGGCGAGCAGGTCCGCGATCGCCTCGGGGGTGAGCACCTCGCGCACCGGAGCCTCGCCGCGGATGGCGGACGAGACCTTCGAGCGGTAGGGGACCCCGCGGCGGGAGCCGATGTGCAGGTGCGGCTCGCGCCCGGACGCCGCGTAGCGCAGCGCGCCGTCCTCCTCCCGGATGAATCGTCCTCCCCGGCCCTCCGTGAGCAGCACCACGAGGTCGACGGCGGCCAGTCCCATCCCGCGCACGACGACATCCGCGCCCGCCTCGAGCACGTCGAGGTCGGCGTCCGCCGTGAACGACGGGGGCACGTACACGAGTCCCGCGTCGGAGGAGGCGTCGACGAGGGCCTGCGAGGCGTCGTCCGGACGCCGCCCGTTGTGGCCGAGCGCGTAGACGACCACATCGGCGGCGATCTGCGTCCCGTCGTCGAGCGCGACGACGTGCGTGCCGTCCGCGTCGTCCTGCACGGTCGTCACGAGGCCGCGGCGGACGGACACGTCGACCCCCTCCGGCGCGCTCGCGATCGTGCGCCGCAGGAACCAGTCGAGGTAGTGGCTGTGCAGCCGCCGGGTGGGGAAGCCGTCGCCGCGCAGCGCCCGCGCCTCGTCGACGACCGACGCGTCGAGCTCCACGTCGGGCAGGGCGCCGTCGCGCCAGAGCTCCGCCCACCGGATGAGCGAGGGGCCGGGCTCGACGGGGCCGTCGATGCGGCACGAGTCGTCGGTGAAGACCGTGACGTCCCGCGCCATGGAGTTGAGCTTCAGCAGCGGGGACTGCGCGTGCCGCCAGATCCGTCCGCCTCCCGCGGGATGCGGGTCGACGAGCACGACGTCGAGGCGCTCGCGCTCGCCGAGCCGGGCGAGCAGCCGCTCGAGCAGCATCGCCGCCCGCGGACCCGCGCCGGCGAAGACGACGCGCGGGGTCGTCACCGCGCTCCTGCCGGCACGTCGCCCCGGACGGGCGAGGGCAGGCCGAGGAGGTCGCGGAGCGTCGCGCCCTCCTCGTAGCCGGAACGGTAGGAGCCGCGCTCCTGCAGCAGCGGGATGACGCGCTCGGCGAACTCGTCGAGCCCGTGCGGCGTGAGGTGTCCGACGACCGTGAATCCATCGGTCGCGCGCTCCTGGACGTAGCGGTCGATCTCGGAGGCGATGTGCCCGGGCGTGCCGACGAACGTGTGCTGCGCCGTGAGACGGATGACGAGCTCGCGGACGGAGAGGCGGTCGGCCTCGGCGATGCCGCGCAGCCTGTCGACGCGCGCACGGACGGCGGCGTGCCGGTTCGCCCATCCGTGGGTCAGCTCCGAGCCGGTGTCGGGCTCGACGTCGGGCAGCGGGCCGTCGGCGTCGTAGCCGCTGAGGTCGCGGTTCCAGATCTGCTCGAGGTAGGCGATGGCCGTCTCCGGCCGCACCTGCTGCAGCGCGATCTCGCGCGAGCGCTCACGCGCCTCCTCGGCCGTGTCGCCGATCGCGAAGGTCGCCGCCGGGAGGATCTTGAGCGACTCCTCCGTGCGACCGCGCTCGGCGAGCCGACCCTTGACGTCGCGGTAGAAGTCCTGCGCGTCGGCGAACTCCGCGTGCAGCGAGAAGATGACCTCCGCGTGCTCCGCGCCGAAGGAGCGGCCGTCGGCGGAGTCGCCCGCCTGCACGATGACGGGCCGGCCCTGGGGCGAGCGCGGCACGTCGAAGAGCGCGTCGACGTCGAACTGCGCGCCCGTGTGGCGCACACGCGACGGCGTCCCCTCGTCGAGGAAGACGCCCGAGGCGGGGTCTGCGCGCGGGCCCTCGTCGGGCCAGGAGTCCCACAGCCTCTTCGCGAGCGCCGCGAACTCCCCGGCCCGCTCGTAGCGGTCGGCGTGGTCGAGGTAGCCGCCGCGGCGGAAGTTCGCGCCGTGGAACGCGTCGGAGCTCGTCACGGCGTTCCATCCGGCGCGCCCGCCCGACAGATGGTCGAGCGTCGCGAGCTGGCGGGCGAGCTCGTACGGCTCGTTGAACGTCGTCGACAGCGTGCCGACCAGCCCGACGTGCTCGGTCACGGCGGCGAGGCCCGCGAGGACGGCGAGGGTGTTCGGGCGTCCCAGCACGTCGAGCTCGTGCACGCGGCCCTTGTGCTCCCGCAGCCGGAGCCCCTCGGCGAGGAAGACGTAGTCGAAGAGCCCGCGTTCGGCGTTGCGGGCGAAGTGCTCGAACGACGCGAAGTCGATCTGGCTGCCCGACGACGGGTCCGTCCACACGGTCGTGCTGTTCACCCCGGGGAAGTGCGCGGCGAGGTGCACCTGGCGGAGGGGGCGGCTCACGACAGGGCCTTCTCTCGTGCATAGCGGCTCTCGGGGCGCGGCAGGCCGAGTCGTCCGCGCAGGGTGTCGGCGGCGGCGTCGAGCAGCGCGTCCGCGGCGTTCAGGCGCGGGACGACCCGCTCGGCGATCGCGAGGAGGTCGCGGGGCAGGCGGGCGGGGCGCAGGCGGACGCCGTCGACGCCGGCCGCCGCGAGGGCGCGGATCTCCTCGACGACGTCGTCGGGCGTGCCCGCGACGATGCGCGCGTCGGAGGCGAGCGGCGCTCCCGCGAGCGCGTCGAGACGGGCCTTCGCGGCCCGAGCCTCCGACCTGCTCTCCTCGACGAGGACGAGAAGGTCGGCGAAGACGCGCAGCGGCGTGCCCGCGGCGCGCGGGGCGGCGTCGAGCTCGGTCCGGATCCCGGCCGCGTCTGCGGCCGAGCGCGGCGTGACGAAGACGACGTCGGCGTGCTCGGCGGCGAAGCGGTACGGCACGCTCTGGTGCGCGAGCGCCGTGACGATCGGCCTCCCCTGCGGCGACCGGGGCACGATGGATGCTCCCGTCACCGAGAAGAACTCGCCCTCGAAGTCGATGCGGTGCACGCGGTCGGCGTCGAGGTAGCGGCCGGTCGCGACGTCGCGGACGATCGCGTCGTCCTGCCACGAGTCCCAGAGCCGCCCGAGGACGTCCGCGAACTCGCCCGCCTCCCGGAACGCGGCGAGCACCTCGGGGGAGTCCTCGACGCGGCCGGATGCCGGCAGGCCGGAGATCGCGTCGGACCGGCGGCCGAAGTTCGCGACCTCCGCCGGCGGTGCGCCGACCACGAGGCGCACACCAGCGCGGCCGCGGCTGGCGTGGTCGAGGGTCTGGACGCCCGTCGCGACGTGGAACGGCTCCGGATGCGCCGTCGTGACGGTGGGGATGAGCCCGATGCGGCGGGTCAGCGGCGCGGCGAACGACGCGACGAGCACGGCGTCGAGGCGTCCGCCGACGTGGCCCGGAGCCGGCTCGGCCTCGCCGCGCACGGGCAGGGAGAGCGCGTCCTCGACGGTCGCGAACGCGATCGCCGCGTCGTCCGCCGTGCGCAGCAGCTCCCGCCAGTACGCGGGGCTCACGAGCTCGCGCGGCCTCGCCGACGGATCGCGCCAGGCCGCGGGATGCCATCCCGCCCCCTCGAGTGCGACCGCGACATGCACCTGCTCCGGCACGGCTCCTCCCCTTCTCGTGCGGCCCTTCTCGTGCGGCTCTTCTCGTGCGGAGTCGCGGCATGACGGCACCGGAACCACTGTCGCGCCGCGGGTCGTGCCGCTCAAAGCGCGCTGTCACGAATCGACTCGGAACGTCACGAAGGGACGCGGTCGTCCGGTCCGGCGTCGGATATGACGTTCCGCGACGCCACATTGCGTCACATTCCCGTCCGCGCCGATTCGAGACGACCGATTCCCGATCATGATGTCTCCCATGTCGCACCTCATCTCCCCCGACGAACTGCACGCGCGACTCGCCGACGGCGCGCCCGTGACGCTCCTCGACGTGCGGTGGAGGCTCGATCTGCCGGAGGGCCGGCCCGAGTACGTCTCGGGGCACCTCCCGGGAGCCGTCTACGTCGACCTCGAGGCCGAGCTGTCGCGCCGGGGGCATCCGGAGGACGGACGGCATCCCCTCCCGCTGCACGCCGACCTGCAGCGGGCGGTGACCCGGTGGGGGGTCGACGAGGGCGACCTCGTCGTCGTGTACGACGACAACGACAGCGTCGCGGCGGCGCGCGCGTGGTGGCTGCTGCGCCGTTCGGGGCTGCACGTGTGCGTCCTCGACGGCGGTCTGCGGGGATGGATCGCCGCGGGCCATCTGCTCCGGGCGGGCGACGTCGCCCCGCGTGCGGGCACCGCCGCGCTGCGCGAGGAGGACCCGGGGGACCTCTCGATCGAGGAGGCCGCCGCCTTCCCGACGCAGGGGGTGCTCATCGACGTGCGCACGCCGGAGCGCTACCGCGGCACGTCCGCGGGGTACGACCCCGCGGCCGGGCACATCCCCGGGGCGGTCAACCTGCCGGCCGTCACGCACATCGCCGCCGACGGCCGGCTGCGCGACGGCGAGGAGGTCCGCCGTGCGTTCGCGCGCGTGGGCGCGACCGAGGACACCCCGATCGCGCTCTACTGCGCCTCCGGCATCGCCTCCGCGCACAGCGCGCTCGCGCTGGCCGTGGCCGGGCTCGACGCGAAGGTCTTCTCCGGGTCGTGGAGTCGCTGGACGCAGAGCGCCGGCCGGCCGGTCGCCGTCGGCGCGAGTCCCGCCGAGCGCGTCTTCGGGCACTGAGGCCGCCGTCCCGGGGTCGCGTCACGGCTCGCCGGTAGGATGGCACGGGAGAGCGCCGCGGCAGACGCACGCCTCCGCCGGGGGCCGTACCGGGCATCCGGGCACACCGACCCATCAGGGGGTATTCCATGCCGGGCATCGTGATCGTGGGCGTTCAGTGGGGCGACGAGGGCAAGGGCAAGGCCACCGATCTGCTCGGCGACCGCACCGACTGGGTCGTCAAGTTCAACGGCGGCAACAACGCCGGCCACACGGTCGTCGTCGGCGACGAGAAGTACGCCCTCCACCTGCTGCCCTCCGGCATCCTCAGCCCCGGCGTGAACCCCGTCATCGGCAACGGCGTCGTCGTCGACCTCGAGGTGCTCTTCGCGGAGCTCGACGCCCTCGCGGCGCGCGGCATCGACGTCTCGAAGCTCCGTGTGAGCGCCAACGCGCACATCATCACGCAGTACCACCGCACGCTCGACAAGGTCACCGAGCGCTTCCTCGGCAAGCGCCAGATCGGCACGACGGGCCGCGGCATCGGCCCCGCCTACGCCGACAAGATCAACCGCGTCGGCATCCGCGCGCAGGATCTCTTCGACGAGAGCATCCTGCGCCAGAAGGTCGAGGGTGCCCTCGAGCAGAAGAACCAGCTGCTCGTGAAGGTGTTCAACCGCCGCGGGACGACGGTGGACGAGATCGTGGACGACCTGCTCGTGTACGCCGACCGGCTGAAGCCCATGGTGTGCGACACCGGGCTGCTCCTGGACAAGGCGCTCGACGCCGGCGAGGTCGTCGTGTTCGAGGGCGGCCAGGCGACCATGCTCGACGTCGACCACGGCACGTACCCGTTCGTCACGTCGTCCTCGGCGACGGCGGGCGGGGCGGCGACCGGCTCCGGGGTCGGCCCCCGCCGCCTCGACCGCGTCGTCGGCATCGTCAAGGCGTACACGACGCGCGTGGGCGCGGGGCCCTTCCCGACCGAGCTCTTCGACGAGCAGGGGGACTGGCTGCGCGCACGGGGCTTCGAGTTCGGCACGACGACGGGTCGTCCGCGCCGCGTGGGATGGTACGACGCGCCCATCACGCGCTATGCGACCCGGGTGAACGGCATCACCGACCTGGTGCTCACGAAGCTCGACATCCTCACGGGCCTCGAGCAGGTTCCGGTCTGCGTCGCCTACGACGTGGGCGGCGAGCGCTTCGACGAGGTGCCCGTCAACCAGAGCGACTTCCACCACGCCACGCCCGTGCTGGAGCACTTCCCCGGCTGGAGCGAGGACATCTCCCGCGCCCGGACGTTCGAGGACCTCCCGAAGAACGCGCAGGACTACGTGCTCGCACTCGAGGAGATGAGCGGCACGCGCATCTCGGTCATCGGCGTGGGGCCGGGCCGCGACGCCGTGATCGTCCGCCACGACCTGGTCTGACGCGCCGCGCGACGGGGAGGAAGCCATGAGGTTCTGGGTCGGCGGATGGGGTCCTGCGCAGGGCGGGGAGTCGGAGGGCGTCTCGCTCGTCACGGCGGGCGAGGCCGAGTCCCCGCTGGCGGGAGGCGTGCTCGCCGATCGCGGGCTCGCGGCGCCGACGGAGTCGGCGTCATGGCTCGCCGCGCATCCGGCGCACGACGTCGTCTATGCGGCGCTCGAGGCGGACGGCCGGCTGACGGCGTTCTCCCGGACGGGGGAGGCGTCCCTCGCGCCGCTCGGCGAGACGATCGAAGCAGGAGCCGCGGTCTGCCATATCGCGGTCGCGGCGGACGGCTCGCACCTCATCGCGTCGTGCTGGGGCGACGGACGCGTCGTGCACGTGCCGCTCCGCTCCGACGGCTCGCTCGGGAACCCCGCGCTCGGCGATGCCGCGGCCGACCCGTACGCGGCGGCCCCCGAGCCGGACCTCGGCGACGCCCTCGCGGGCGAGGGCGAGGTCGACGTCCGCGATCTGCTGGGCCGGGGTGCGGAGCCGGCCGACATCGCCGCGCTCCTCGCCGACGCGGGCGGGGCGTCCGCCCCGTCCGACTGGTCGGGTGCCATGGACCTCCGTGCGCTCGTCGACGGCGACGCCGATCCCGCCGTTCTCGCCGCCCTGCTCGCGGGCGGCGACGGCGGCTCCGCCGAGGCTGATCTCCGTGCCCTCCTCGGGCAGGTGAAGGGCGACCCCTTCGACGACCCCGCCGTGCGCGGCATCCTCGACGCGGCGAGACGGCCGTCCGACATCGGCGACGTCCTGCGCGAGGCCGCGCCGAGCGCGCCCGCCGAGCCCCGGCCGTCCCGAGCGCACTCGGCGGCGTTCCTCCCCGGAGGACGCGTCGCGACGACCGATCTCGGCCTCGACCTCGTGCGCATCTGGCGGACGTCGGCGCGCGGGCTCGTCCTCGACCACGAGGTCGTGCTGCCGTTCGGCACGGGCCCGCGCCACACCGTGCGGCATCCGAGCGGTTTCCTCTACGTGCTGACGGAGTTCTCCGGGGAGGTCTTCGTCCTCGCGCAGGGCCCCGACGGTCGTTGGGCTCTGCGAGGCGGCATGCGGGCTTCGGGCGCCTCGCTCGACGGCGACACGGGCGCCGAGCTCGCCCGGTCACGGGACGGCGAGTTCCTCTACGCGGGTCTGCGAGGCAGCGACACGATCGCCGTGCTCCGCGTGCGCGGCGACGGCGGGACGCTGGACGGGGTCGCGCTCGTCGAGGCGGGAGCCGCCGTCCCGCGCCATCACGTCGTCGGGCGCGACGCCCTGCTCGTGGCCGGACAGGGCTCGGACGAGATCGTCTCGCTGCCGCTCGACGCCCGGACGGGGGTGCCCGCGCGCCCGCGGCACCGTCTGGCCGTCCCGACCCCCACGCACCTCCTCCCGACGCGCTGAGAGAAGAGCCGGCCGTCTCAGACCTTCGCGTCCTGGCGCGGGATGAGCAGCTCCTTGAGGACGAGCAGGATCGACGCGGTGACGGGGATGGCGATGAGCGCGCCGAGCAGTCCGAGGAGCGTGCCGCCGACGAGGGCGCCGATCACCACGAGGGATCCGGGGACCGAGATGGCGCGGTTCATCACGCGCGGCGTCAGGAGATATGCCTCCAGCTGCATGTATACGAGGTAGGCGATCGCGAAGATCAGCGCCGACACGGGGCTCGTGAAGAGGGCGAGCGTCGACGCGATCGCCCAGAACAGCACCGAGCCGACGAGCGGGATGAGCGTGATGCAGAACGCCGTCACGGCCATCAGCTGCGGGAAGGGAAGCCCGAGGATCAGGTGCATCACGAAGGCGAACACCGCGTTGACGAAGGCGAGGACGATCATGCCGCCGAGGTAGGTTCCGACCGATGACGTGATCTTCTCCGTCAGGTCTGCGATCGTCGGCCGGTTCCGCGCCGGTGCGAGTCGCGTGAGCGAGGTCTTCATCGCCGGGAGCGTGGCGAGGAAGTACAGGCTCAGCACGATGACGATGACGACGCCCGTGACCGCGGTCGCGATCGTCGTCCCCACCTGCAGCACGCCGCCGCCGATCGCGGCGATGTTGGCCGGGTCGGCGAGGAAGGTCTGCGCGTCCTGGAGGATCGTGCCCACCTGGTCGCCGAAGGCGTCCTCGACCCAGAGGTACAGATCGGACGACTGGAGGTCGGCGAAGAGGGACGGGATGTCGCCGACGAACTGCGAGATCTGCCGCACCACGGTCGGGATGATGAGCAGCAGGACGCCGGCCAGCGCGCCGAGGAAGGCGACGCAGACGATGACGATGGACCAGGCGCGCGCGAGCCCGCGCTCCTGGATCCAGCGGACCGCGGGGTCGAGGCCGAGGGAGATGAAGAGTGCGAAGGCGATGTAGACGAGGATCGTGGACAGGCTCGAGATCGCGCTGCCCGCCGCGATCGCCGCGAGCCCGCCGAGCGTCAGGAGGAATCCGGCGCCGAAGGGCTGACGCAGGAACGCCCAGAACGTGCGCGACGGCGGCGGTTCCGCGACCGTCGGGGCGGGGTCGATCGAGTCGGCTGAGCTCATCCCGTCACTCTAGGGGCTCTCGGACGAGCCGCCTCGATCGCACCGGTAATCTCGACACCATGAGCGAGACGAACGAGGAAGCCCGAGCCGAGCTGCTGCGCCTTCGGGCGAGCATCGACAACATCGACGCCGCGCTCGTGTACATGCTCGCCGAGCGGTTCCGCTGCACGCAGCAGGTCGGCCTGCTGAAGGCCGAGCACGACCTCCCCGCCTCCGATCCCGGCCGGGAGGAGCAGCAGGTCGCGCGGCTGCGCACGCTCGCGGAGGCCGCCCACCTCGATCCCGAGTTCGCCGAGAAGTGGTTCAACTTCGTCGTCGCCGAGGTCATCCGCCACCACACCGAGGCCGCCGAGCAGCACCAGGACTGAGCGAGGCGACACAACGCAGGAGATCCGGGCCGAGGCGAGAATCCGGCCCGCGAGATCGCGCGGACCGGACGGGTTCGCCCACGAGGAATTCCTGCGTTGTGCCGTGCCGCAGACGTCAGACGGGCATCCGCCGCAGGGTCAGGTAGGAGCCGGCGGCCAGCACGACGGTCAGCAGGATGCCCCAGAGGGTCAGCCCCAGGACGCCGGTGGTCAGGATCCACTCCCAGACCTCGGGCCACGCCCGCTGCCAGGTCACGAGCGCGACGACGCCGAGCACGGCGAGCGCCACGGCGAAGATCACGATCGTGAGCGCGGCCGTCCCGAACCTCTTGTAGATCGTGGCGAACCAGAAGCCGATGACGAACATGAGCATCGTCGCGACGAAGTACCCGAGTCCGGCGACGAAGGCGCCGCCCTCCCACACCCAGGGGAGGCGAGCGAAGTAGGACTCCCACCCGTACCCGTCGGTCGCCCGCTCCACGAGACCGAGGAGGACGAACACGACGGCCATCCCGAGGGCGCTCACGGCGGCCGCGGCGAGCGAGCCGACGAAGAACTCCCGCCGCGTGAGGCTCATGGCCTGCGAGAAGGGGAACGACAGCGCGAGCGCCTGGACGCCGATGACGAGGAAGTACCACAGCGGCGCCTGCGCGCCTCCGCCGACGATTGCTCCCTCCACGCCGGCGGTGCGGAGGATCCAGTAGATGAGCATCGTGATGACCCATGAGCCGCCGAGCACGAGGAGCGGCACCCAGACGAAGGTCTGCGTGTTGATGAACTGCAGGCGCACGACGTCGAGCGTGCGGCTGCGCGGGGCGGGCTGATGCCTCCGCCCGAGGTCGACGGCGGTCATCGGAGGGCTCCTTCCTGAGCGGGCGCCGCGGACTCGCCCCGGCCGGATGAGTGCTGCGTGCGGCGCACGATGAGCTGCTGCAGCGAGACGGGGGCGACCTCGAGGCCCGCCTCGGCGAGCTCGGCGCGCTCGAGGCGGGTGAGGGGGCCGGCGACAGTGACGGAGACGACGCGGCCGAGGCTCTCGCGATGGATGACCTCGCGTCCGCGGATCGCCCCCTCCACGGCGGCGGCGGCGTCGCCGACGACGTTCGTCGCCTGCGCTCGGGCGTCGTCCGTCGACTCGTCCATGATGATGCGGCCGTCGTCGATCACGAGGACGCGCTCGATGAGGTTCGCGACCTCGTCGATCAGATGGCTCGAGAGGAGGACCGTGCGCGGGTGCTCCGCGTAGTCGGCGAGCAGGCGGTCGTAGAAGATCTGCCGGGCGACGGCGTCGAGGCCGAGGTACGGCTCGTCGAAGAAGGTGATCTCGGCGCGCGAGGCGAGCCCGATGACGACGCCGACGGCGGAGAGCTGCCCGCGCGAGAGCTTCTTGATGGTGCGCTTCGTCGGCAGCTGGAAGGCGTCGACGAGCTCGTCCGCGAGCCCCTGGTCCCAGTGGGGGAAGAACAGACGGGCCGATGCGAAGGCATGACGCGGCGTGGCGTCGTCTGGATACTTCTGGCTCTCTCGCACGAAGCACATGCGGCTCAGCACGCGCGCGTTCTCGTACGGGTTCTCGCCGAACACGCGCACCTCGCCGCTCGTGGCGAAGCTCTGCGCCGTGAGGATCGACATGGCGGTGGTCTTGCCGGCGCCGTTGCGGCCGAGGAAGCCGTAGACGGCGTCCTTCTCGATGTCGAAGCTCACCCCGTCCAGGGCGACCTTGTCCTTGTAGCGCTTGGCGAGGTTCCGGACCTCGATCACGGGGTTCATGGGGTTCCCTTCGAGCTGGACGGTGACGGGATGGCCTGCGCGGCGTTCACGCGGACGAGGTCGGCGACGTCGTCGGGGCCGAGTCCGAGCTTGCGCGCCTCCGCGAGCAGCGGCTGGACGTAGCGATCGGCGAAGGCGCTGCGGCGTTCGCTCAGGAGGAGCTCACGGGCTCCCGTGGCGACGAACATCCCGATGCCCCGGCGCTTGTAGACCACGCCCTTGTCGACGAGCATGTTCACTCCCTTCGCCGCGGTCGCGGGATTGATGCGGTAGAAGGAGGCGAGCTCGTTGGTCGACGGCGCCTGCGCCTCCTCGGAGAGGGTGCCGTCGACGATCGAGTCCTCGACCTGCTCGGCGATCTGCACGAACAGCGGTCGGCCTTCTTCGATCACCGCGACCTCCTGGTGAGTCGGTTAGTTACTCGACTAATGAACCATGGAGGCGGAGAGATGTCAAGGCTCCCGGACGGGTGCGCCCCGCTCGCTGCCGAAGCGCCGCGCATGGGCGGCCCAGCCCGGCTCGGCGGGGAGCGAGCGCAGGCTCGGGCTCGCCGCAGCGAGGGCGGTCGCGACGAGGCAGATCGCGGCGGCTGCGACGAGGGTCGCCTCACGCCCGAACCAGGAGAGTCCGAGCCCTGCGATGAGCGGTGCGAGCGGCATGGCCCCTGTCGCTGTTGGCGCGTCCGAGCAGCCGGCTCGGCGTCGCGACGGTGAAGTATCCGAGGAGTCCGGCGTTCAGCGCCGGGATGCCGAGCACGGCGAGGCCGAGCACGCCGACGATCGCGATCGGGTCGTCGACGAAGGCGAGGGCGAGGACGCCGCCGGTCGCGGCGACCAGCCCGCCGACGAGAAGGGCGCCCGCTCGCACGCGCGACACGAGGGCCGGCCCGAAGGCGGCGCCGACGAGCATCGCCGCGCCGAGGCCTGCGGCGACCCATCCGATGGTCGCCGGCGAGCGGCCGTCCTGCTGCAGCGCGTAGATGACGGCGGTCGTGCCCGCCGTGAAGCCGAGGTTCACGACCGTCGTGACGAGCAGCACGTCGCGCAGATCGCGTCGTGCGAGCAGCCAGGCGATGCCGTCCCGCGCCTCGCGCAGGGCGGACGACCGGGCATCGGGGGTGGGCTGCTGCTCGCCCGCCGGGGCCATGCCCGCCCACCTGCCTCGTCGCAGCGCCCATGCCGTCGCGGCGGCGACGAGCTGGCAGAGCGTCATCGCCGCGCCCACGAGCCATCCGCCCGCCGCGAGGAGCACGCCGCCGAGGGGTCCGCCGACGAGCGACAGCAGAGCATCCCTGCCCTGGTTCGCTGCCTGCGCGCGGCCGATCGCCTCGGCGGGAACGAGCTCCTTGAGAGCGGATTCGCCCGCGGCGCCGAACAGCCCGGAGCGCACCGTGATGAGCGTGTTGACGGCGAGCAGTGTCGAGAACGTCAGTGCGTCCGACCACGCGAGCGCGGCGAAGGCGACGGCGAGCACGAGCCCGGCGACGGCGCCGACGAGCATGAGACGCAGGCGCCGGTGACGGTCGGCGATCACGCCGCCGGCGAGCGTCGTGACGACGCGCGCCGCCATCCCGGCCGCGCCGATCGCGCCCGCCTGTGCCGGGTCGTCCGTCACGACGAGGGCGAGGAGCGGGATGGCGAAGCTCGCGAGGGCGTTCGACAGCCCCGAGGCGGTGTCGCTGGCGAGCCAGACGAGGTAGCGGCCGTTGCGCGAGAGGCGGTGCGGCGGCGCGGGGGCATCGGAGGGCACGGGGTCACCGTATATGAGCAAGGTCCATTGCGCAATATTAGTTGCGCAATTGTGGATGAGCTTTGCGTAGGGTGGGGGGATGGCGGAATCCGACGGCACTGCGGGGAGGAAAGCGCGGCCCGACGCGATACCGACCATCCCCGCGAAACAGCTCAAGGCCAAAGCGCATCCGGTGCGTCTCCAGCTCGAGCACGCCCTCGGGCGTCGGGGGTTCGCGCGGGCCGCCGACCTCGCCGCCGACCTCGGTCTCCCGGCGAACCAGATCAGCTTCCACCTGCGGGTCCTCGCCGATGCGGGGCTCATCGAGGAGGCGCCGGAGCACGCGCGCGATCGTCGCGATCGTGTCTGGCGGCCGGCGAGGATGGCCTGGCAGCTCGGCAGCCCCGAGCATCCGGTGGAGGACGAGCATCTCGGCGGCGCGCTGCTCCATGCCATCGTCGGAGAGCACCAGGACCTCGTCCGGCGGGTCGTCGAGTGGGCGCCGGAGTACTCGAGCGGCCGGACGCGCGAGATCCACGGCACGTTCAACCAGTACTCGCTCTGGCTCACCGACGCGGAATGGGTCGCGCTCCTCGAGAAGATCGGCGAGGCGATCGACGAGGTGCGCGACCTCCATCAGCCGGGGGAGGACGGCGCCCGCCGCTGGTCGATCGACCTCATCGCGGCCGACGACGAGATCTGACCGCGCTCACGGGCTCGCGCGGGGGCGCCTACGCGTGGCCGGCGTCCCCCGGTCGCGCGGCCCGGCGCACGTGACCCGCGATGAGCCGGTAGCTGCGTTCGACGGTCGCGCGATCGGAGCCCATGATGCTGTAGCCGTGGTCGACGCCCCGCAGGTCGACGTGCTCGGCGAGGGCGCCGGCCTCACGCAGGCGGTCCGCATAGCGCACGCCCTCGTCGTGGAGACGGTCGAGCCCGCACGTGATGACGAGCGCCGGCGCGATGCCCTCGATGCCGTCGGCGTTCGCGCCCCAGGCCGGCGAGGCGAGCCGGTGCCGCTTCTGATCCGGCCGCGGAGCGTAGGCGGTGTCGAAGATCCGCGTCAGGGGCACGGAGATGATCGACCTCCCGGCCGCGTGCTTCTCGTCGCCCGGTGTCGTCACGTCGAGCGGCGGATAGTGCAGCACCTGCAGGGCGAGCGCGGGCGACCCGTGTTCGAGAGCCTGCCGGGCGACCGCCGCCGCGAGTCCGCCGCCCGCGCTCTGACCGCCCACGACGATGCGCGATCCGTCCCACGTGCCGTCCCGACCGGCGGCCCAGACGACGGCGTCGTACGCCTCTTCGACGGCGACGGGGAACGGATGCCCCGGGGCCACGTCGTAGTCGACGTTCAGCACGGCGACGCCCGCGTGCGCCGCGAGGTAGCGGCACAGGGGGTCGTCCTGCTCGGGATGCCGGATCACGTAGCCGCCACCGTGGAAGTTCACGTACAGCGCCGGCGGAGAGGAGGCCGGCTCGGCGGGGAGATAGAGCGTCGCGCCGACGTCTCCGTGTCGCGTCGGCACCGTCAGCGACCGCGTCTCGGCCGAGAGCTCGGCGAACGCGATCTCGGCCCGGATGCGTGGCCCGGGTCCGCGCTGGATGAGCCGGGCGATCGCGTTCGCGACCGCCGGAGTGGTGAGCAGGCTCATGGATTCAGCCCTTCTGCGCGCTTCGGCGGTTCGATCTCGGGCGCGACCTGCTTCTCGAGCACCTCGACGGCGTCGTCGGAGAGGACGATGAGCCCGTCGAGCTCCTCGCGCACGCGCTTGTAGGCGAGCTGCCGTTCCGCCGTCGTCGCGGACTGGTCGATCGCGACCTGGAGCAGGTGCTGCGCCCGTTCGAGACGCTTGCGCTCGGTCTCGGTGAAGCCGCTGTCGCGCACGCGGCGCGCATCCTGCTCGGCGACGTCGAACGCGACCTCGAAGTCGTGCACCGCGTCCCGGTACTCGGCGAGCGTCTCCGGGTCGGTCCTCGTCTCGGCGGAGGGCGGGCGCAGGCCGTCGGCGACCTTCTTCGCGCGCAGGAACGCGGCCGTGAGGGGCTGGCGCCCGTCGCTCATGGTGGGGAACGCGATGAGCTTCCCGACGTCGAGCTCGTAGTCGAGCCAGCGGCGCACGACGTCGTCGTGGGTCGTCATGAGCCGCTTCAGCCGATCCCGTCGCCCCGCGGCATCCGACGCCTCCACGTCGTCGTCCGCCGCGCCCCGGATCTTCGACGCCTTGATCTGCGCGCGGGCGCCGAGCTCGACGGCGCGCGCCTCGCTCTTGGCCTTGATGACCTCGAGCCGGCGCCTGTGGCGCTCCTTCGACTGCTTCGACCACCATCCGGCCAGGCCGCTGGCCACACCCATGAGCGGGAAGGCGAGCCACCAGTAGCTCCCGAGGAAGGCGAAGAGGGGTTCCACACCGCCCATGTTAGGCGGGCGGGGCACGGCTGACACGGCAGGAGGACACCGTTCGATCACGCGCCTGTCACCCCGCGTTCACCTTTCCGTGGCCTTGCTGCCGCCTGGGGTCGATTGTCTCGACCACGGGCGCCGGTCGGCGTCCACGACGGTAGAGGGAGATCATGAAGACACCCGGGACACGTGCGCGGCCGCGAGCGGCGGCCGCTCTGGTCGTCGCGACGTTCGTCGCCGCCGGCGGCCTGCTGACGGCGGCGCCGGCTTCGGCCGAGGAGCCGAGCGGAGAGTCGTACACCGAGAACGGCGGCGCCGCGCGCAACGACGACGACCGCGCGCAGGCGCTGCGCGACTCCATCCTCGACAGCGATGCGAAGAACGTCATCGTGATCATCGGCGACGGCATGGGCGACTCGGAGATCACCGTGGCGCGCAACTACGCCGAAGGCGCCGGCGGAGAGCTCGCGGGAATCGATGCGCTGCCGCTGACGGGCTCGTACACGACGTGGTCGGTCACCGAGGACGGCGCCGTGGACTACGCCTCCGAGTCGGCATCGACGGCGTCGGCATGGTCCACGGGGACGAAGGCCGTCGACGGCAGCCTCAGCGTCGACGTGAACGGCACTCCCCAGGCCACGCTGCTCGAGCTGGCGAAGGCCAACGGCCTGAAGACGGGCAACGTGTCGACGGCCGAGATCCAGGACGCCACTCCGGCCGCCGAGTACGCGCACATCTCGAAGCGCGGATGCTACGGCCCCGAGGAGACGAGCATCGACTGCGCCGACGAGGCGCTCGAGAACGGCGGCCTCGGCTCCGTCAGCGAGCAGCTGCTCGACGCGCGCCCCGACGTCACGCTGGGCGGCGGCTCGGCGACGTTCGACCAGGTCGCCGCTGCCGGTCAGTGGGAGGGCCTGAGCCTGTTCGACCAGGCCGAGGCGCGCGGCTACCAGCTCGTCCGCGACGCGGCGGAGCTCGACGCGGTCGTGGCAGCGGATCAGACGAGCCCCGTCCTCGGTCTCTTCACCGAGGGGAACTTCCCGGTGCGCTGGCAGGGTCCCGAGGCGGCCGTCGGCGGCGGCGACCTCGAGCCGCAGAGCTGCACCGAGAACCCGGAGCGCCTGGAGTCGGGTCTCTCGCTCGGGTCGCTGACGTCGAAGGCGATCGACCTGCTGGACGGCGAGGACGGCTTCTTCCTGCAGGTCGAGGGCGCGAGCATCGACAAGCGGGACCACGCGGCCGACGCGTGCGGGCAGATCGGCGAGACCGTCGACCTCGACGAGGCCGTGCAGGTCGCGCTGTCCTACGCCCAAGAGCAGGGCGACACGCTCGTGGTCGTCACCGCGGATCACGCGCACACGAGCCAGATCGTCGGGAGCACGCCCCCGGGGCTGAGCGCCAACCTGCTCACGGAGGAGGGCCAGAACCTCATCGTGTCTTACGGCACGGCCGTCGAGGGGGAGTCGCAGCAGCACACCGGCTCGCAGGTGCGCATCGCCGCCTACGGCCCCGGCGCCGCCAACGTCGTGGGGCTGACCGACCAGACGGACCTGTTCTTCACGGCGTCGGGGGCGCTTTCGCTGAACCGCGACGCCGCCGCGCTGAGCGCCTCCGGAACGGCGTCGGCCGACGTGGCGCGGATCGCGCCGGGCGAGGAGTTCACGGTGTCGGTGGCCGACCTGTACGGGGACCGTCAGGTGGCCGCCGTCGCCGGTGCGGAGACGGACCTCGGAGAGGCCGACATCATCGACGGAGCGGCCTCGTTCACCGTGACGGCCCCGGACGAGCCCGGCTCGTTCACCGTGGCGCTCACCGGAACGCAGACGGGAACGGCGCTCGCCGTGGAGGTGGACGTCGCCGACGGTGCGGCACCGGCACCGGCACCGTCGGAGACGCCGACGCCGGAGGCCACGGAGGCTCCTTCGCCCGGAGAGACGCCCGAGTCCGAGGCGGGCCTGCCGCCGGGAGACTCCCGGACGCCGCCGCTCAACTCGACGGGCGGCACGGTGTCGTTCGTGCTCGCCGGAGCGGCGCTGACGGCTCTCGCCGCCGGCGGACTCCTGACGCTGCGCCGGCGCGGCGGACTGGCCGGCAAGCTCTGAGCCGACGAACCCGAGAGCACCACCCTCGACGAGGGCGGTGCTCTCGGGTCTCTCGCCGTCTGGCGGGTGTCACGTCGTCGCCGGCGTCGAGCGCCCGGGTCAGTCGACGCGGCGCTGGTCTCCGGCGAGCCGCGTGCGCAGGCCCGAGTGGATGGAGATCACCGCGGGCAGGCTCCGTCCGGTGAGGGCCGTGAGGTTCGCGAGCAGCCGGTCGACCGTGTCCGTGACGTCGAGCGGCGGGGTGCTCTGCCGTGGCGTGACGCTCACGTGCAGCACCTGCGCGGCCCTCGTCTGCCGCACGCCGACGTTGACCGCGAGGATCTCGTCGCGCTGCGTGAGCGACTGGCGGATGGCGTCGGAGGCGAAGTCCTCCGACACGACGATGCGCCCGAGCGGGGTCTCGTCGTGCACTCCCGCCTCGCGGGGATGCGACCGGCGCGCGATGACGCGGATCGGGATGAGCAGGAGCAGCACGGCGAGGACGATGGGCGCCGCCACCAGGGCGACCTCGATCCAGCTCACCTCGGACCCGCTGATCCGGCTGGCGTCGACCGCGGAGGCGAACCAGTCCTGCGTCGCCCGTGCGCCGTCGTGCCACAGCGTCGCGGCGACAGGCCAGGCGAGCGTCGTCAGCACGGCCGCGCCGACGACGACCAGGACGAGCCCGGTCACGGCCAGCACGATCCGGTTGAGCGCCCTGTTGGTGTTGTTCATGGCGTCAGCCTCCTTGTCCGGCGCGCGAGATGCGCACGCGCGTCTTGAGCGACGGGGAGAGGCCGTAGCGCGAGATCTCCGCATCGGCGATCTCGCGGACGTGACGCTCGTCGAGGGACCATCCGGTCTCGGGCTTCACGGTCACATCCGCCGTGCGGTGGCCGACGCCCACGACGATCGCATCCGGGCTCAGCCCCGTCTCCTCCGAGAGGCGGCGGGACAGCGCGGAGGCGATGACGCCGTTGTCGACGAGCACGGCGTGGTCCGTCGCGTCGAGCGCATGCCTCGAACGACGCCCCGGGGCGACGGCGAGCACCAGCAGCACGATGCCGGCGAGCACGACGACCGCGGCGCCGACGGCGACGGCCCCGCGGGGCTGCTCCGTCGGAAGGGCCGAGGCCCAGGCGACCATGTCGACCGGCGACCACAGCAGCGGGCCCACGCCCGAGAGATGCAGGATCTCCTCGACCGCCAGGTACACGAGCGCGGCCGCGAGGAGCAGCACCACGACGAACATCGCCGTCGTGCGGGGCGTGTGCGTCTCACGTCGCACGATCCGGTTCAGGATGGCGTTGCTCATCTCACCCTCCCCTTCCTGTTCACGCGAGCGCCGTCGATGGTGATCTCCACGCGCTTCACGTCCCGGCCGAGGATCTGCGTCAGCCGGGTGTGCAGATCCTCCTGGAGGGCGCGTGCACGGTCTATGACGGATGTGGCGTTGCCGACGGCGAGGTCGTCGGCGAGATCGGGGACCGGAAGGGGAGCGCGCACCCGCACGGCGATCCCGCCGCGATGGTCCACCACGTGGGCGGTCACGTCTCCGGAATCGATCCCGATCGCGCTCGCCGACGCCGTCCGGGCGATCTTGCGGAGCACGCGCTCCCTCACCTCGATCCGGCCGGCGGGGGCGGCCTCTCCGTCCTCCGTCCCCGGCGGCTCGGAGAGGCCGCTCAGGCGCGCGTCCATTACGACGTGCGCCGTCCTGTGAAGGCGTTCGCGACGGCGCGCACGTCCAGCTGCCCCGTCGCGACGCGGCCGATGATCGCGCCGATCCCCGCGAAGACGGCGACGAGGAGGAATCCCCAGAAGCCGAACGCCAGTGCAGCCAGAGCGAGAACCGAACCGATCAGCGCACCGGAGGCAGTGGCGCTCATGAGACCCGCGACTCCTCGTTCTCGTCGTCGTTGTCATCCGTCGGCAGGTGGACGTCGTCCACGGCGACGTTGACCTCGACGACCTCGAGGCCCACGAGCTGCGAGATCGCTCGCGTCACGGCCGCGCGCACCTGCGACGCCACGTCCTGGACCGGCGCGGGGTACTCCACGACGATCGTGATGTCGGCCGCGGCCTGCGTCTCGCCGACCTCGACCTTCACGCCCTGCGTGAGGTCGGTCGCGTTGATCGCATCGCGGATGGCGCCGAGGGTGCGCGCTCCGCCGCCGCCGAGCGCGTAGACGCCCGACACCTCGCGGGCGGCGATGCCGGCGACCTTCGCGACGACGCCGTCGGCGATCGTCGTGTGGCCCGTCGTGCCCTCCTGGGCCTTCTCGCCGGAGGGGGCGGGTCGATCCACCTTGTCCACGCGCGATCCGGGCGTTGCCGCCGGCTGCGGCGCCGCGGTCTTGCGCGACGTGGCCTCGGTGAAGGTGCTCGTCTGGTCTTCGTCAACCATCTCAGGTCCTCTTATCTGTTCACGACGGCCGGACGCAACCACGTTCTCGGCTGAGTCCGGGAGCGATTCGTTCGCTCTACAGATAGGACGGATGCCCGGATGGAATCGTCACAGAAAGGTCGGAAGGGTGCGCAGAAGTGAGGAGGGGACCCGAGGGTCGCGGTTCGGCGTCAGACCACGCCGGCGAGCAGCGAGAACACCGCCGCGCCCCCGCCGGTGAGGATGAGGGCGATGATGACGACCCAGGCCGTCGCGCGGACGCGCCGGTTGCGGCGGCTGGAGTACAGCTCGGTGTCGTCGGGGTCGGGACCGTCGGTGCTCATGCGCGGCTCAGACGACCGGCTCGACGACGGTGGGGCCGAAGTGCCTCGGCAGCGTCGAGGTGGACAGGCCCCGCAGCTCGGCGGCGGAGAACGTGAAGACGTCCTGCACCTCGAGGTCGGAGACGGGGTCGGTGACGCCGATGCGCAGCACGGGGTAGTCGCGCCCGGCGCAGAGGCCGCGGAACTTCACGTCCTCCTCGCGCGGCACCGTGACGATGACGCGGCCCGTCGACTCGCTGAACAGCGCCGTCGCGGCGTCCACGCCGTCGCGCTCGGCGATCCCGCTCAGCCAGACCCGCGCCCCCACGCCGAAGCGCAGCACGCCCTCCGCGAGGGCCTGGCCGAGGCCGCCCTCCGAGAGGTCGTGCGCCGAGGAGATGAGCCCCTGCTCGGCGCCCGCGCGGATGAGGCCCGCGAGCGTGCGCTCGCCCGCGAGGTCGACCGCCGGCGGGCGTCCGCCGAGGTGGCCGTGGACGACGTCCGCCCACGCCGACCCGTCGAGCTCGGCCCGCGTCGTGCCGAGGAGGTAGATGTTCTCGCCCGCGTCCTGCCATCCGCTCGGGATGCGGCGCGCGACGTCGTCGATGATGCCCAGCACGCCGACGACGGGGGTCGGGTGGATGGGGGTGTCGCCCGTCTGGTTGTAGAACGACACGTTGCCGCCCGTGACCGGCACGCCGAGCTCCAGGCAGGCGTCCGACAGGCCGTCGACGGCCTGGCCGAACTGCCACATCACCTCGGGGTTCTCCGGGCTGCCGAAGTTGAGGCAGTCGGTGACCGCGGTCGGCACGGCGCCCGTGACGGCGACGTTGCGGTACGCCTCCGCGAGGGCCAGCTGCGCGCCCGCGTAGGGGTCGAGCTGGCAGTAGCGGCCGTTGGCGTCGGTGGCGATCGAGAAGCCGAGGCCCGACTCCTCGTCGACGCGGATCATGCCCGCGTCGTCGGGGAACGACAGCGCCGTGTTGCCGAGCACGTAGTAGTCGTACTGGTTCGTGATCCACGACGTGTCGGCGAGGTTGGGGCTCGACACGAGCCGGGCGAACTGCTCGCGGACGGCCTCGGGCTCGGTGGGTCGCGGGAGCGACGCGGCACTGTCGGCCTGGAGGGCGTCGATCCACGTCGGGTAGGAGACGGGGCGGTCGTAGACGGGGCCGTCGACCGCGACCGTCGAGGGGTCGACGTCGACGATGGTCTCGCCGTCCCACGTGATGACGAGGCGGCCGTCGCCCGTGACCTCGCCGAGGACGCTCGTCTCGACATCCCACTTGCTCGTCACGGCGAGGAACGCGTCGAGCTTCTCGGGCGCGACGATCGCCATCATGCGCTCCTGCGACTCGCTCATGAGGATCTCCTCGGCCGTGAGCGAGGGGTCGCGGAGGAGCACGTTCGTCAGCTCGACCCTCATGCCCGAGCCGCCGTTGGCGGCCAGCTCGCTCGTGGCGCACGAGATGCCGGCGGCGCCGAGGTCCTGGATGGCCTCCACGAGGTCGCCCGAGTAGAGCTCGAGGCAGCACTCGATGAGCACCTTCTCGGCGAAGGGGTCGCCCACCTGCACCGCGGGGCGCTTGGTCGGGCCGCCGTCGGCGAAGGTGTCGGAGGCGAGGATGGACGCCCCGCCGATGCCGTCGCCGCCCGTGCGGGCGCCGAAGAGGACGACCTTGTTTCCCGGGCCCGTGGCGTTGGCGAGGCGGATGTCCTCGTGGCGCAGGACGCCGACCGCGAGCGCGTTGACGAGGGGGTTGGCCTGGTAGACGGAGTCGAACACCGTCTCGCCGCCGATGTTCGGAAGGCCCAGGCAGTTGCCGTATGACGAGATGCCGGAGACGACCCCGTGCACGACGCGGGCGGTGTCGGGGTGGTCGACGGCGCCGAAGCGCAGCTGGTCCATGACCGCCACGGGGCGTGCGCCCATCGAGATGATGTCGCGCACGATGCCGCCGACCCCGGTCGCCGCTCCCTGGAACGGCTCGATGTAGCTGGGGTGGTTGTGCGACTCGACCTTGAAGGTCACGGCCCAGCCCTCGCCGACGTCGACGACGCCCGCGTTCTGGCCCATCCCGACCATGAGGCGGGTCTTCATCTCGTCGGACACCTTCTGGCCGAAGCGGCGCAGGTAGTTCTTGGAGCTCTTGTAGGAGCAGTGCTCGCTCCACATCACGGAGTACATCGCCAGCTCGCCGCTCGTGGGGCGCCGCCCGAGGATGGCCTTGATCTGCGCGTACTCGTCGGGCTTCAGGCCCAGCGCGTCGTACGGCTGCTCCTTCTCGGGCGTGGCCGCCGCGTTCGCGACGGTGTCGGCGACGGTGTGGGGGCTTGCGTTCGCGGCTGAGGCGGGCGTGGTCACGCGAGGGGCTCCTGGAGGGGCGAGGGGGAGCGGACGGGAGCCAGTCTAGTCGGGGTGGTGGGGAGGGCCGGCGATCTCTCGGTTCGACAAGGTGGGTGAACGCGGCCGAGGATTGGTTCTCGACAGGCGCACGGCATCTGTCGACGTATCTTCTGCTTAGATCCGCGAGGGGGGACCGGATCCTTCGTTGCGGTGAGGAAGCACGAGGGACCCAATGTGAGCAAGGGAAGGTCGACGGGTTGCGACTGGTACGCACGTGAACTACTGATCCAATAACCCCGCGCGTCTCGCCGCTGTCTGCGCGCCGTTTGAACTCCCGCACGCGCCGGGTCGGTCCCGCTTCTACGGAAGAAGATCGAGCATCTGTGGGCGGGCCTTCATCGCATGGATGACCAGCTCGTTGCCGCTGTCGAAGGTCAGAACGACCGTCTCGAGCAGGCGGCCTTGTGTATCGAAGCCCAGACGAAGTTGGCGTGCAGGGCTGTCCTCCTCGAGATCATCGATCCATAGCGGCCAGGTCGCTGCGTGGATCGCGTCTTCCGCGGAGATCCCATGCCTGAGAGCGGAATCGTGAGCCTTCATGCCGCATATGCGGCCAGCGCGTCGCGGATCGCCTCGGAACGCGTCTTGTGCTCGCGGGCGGCTCGTGCGTCGACGGCCGCCAGCTCATCCGCCGTGAGCCGAAGTGCGATGACCTGCGCGGGCTCAGCGCCTCGTCCGGGTCTACCCCGGCCGCGCTTCTTGAGTGCCTCGACGTCATAGCCAACGTCGGCCTCGTCGGCCCAGGCGTTGATCTGCTCGTTTGTCACGGGAACGCCGTTGATCGTCTCGCGGTCGGTCATGGTATTAATGTATAACGAAAATCGATCACCGTCGAGTGGTTCGTCCATCCTTCCTACGCGACGACCAGCCGCTCAACCGCTCACCCCGAGCAACCGCGCCAGCCCTTCCTCGCTCACCACCGGGATGCCGTAGTCGCGGGCCTTCCGCGCCTTGCCGGAGAGCGAGTCCGGATCGGCGGCGGCGACGAGCCGCACCTTCTTCGTGACGGCGTCCTTCGCGGTGAAACCGCGTTCGGCGATGATCGCCTGCCACTCGTTCCGGGGTCGCCGCATCTCTCCCGTAAGCGTGATGAGGTCGCCGGGCTCCAGGGAGAAGGCATCGTCGGACGAGGGCGCGGGTGTGGGCTGCGCTGGACGCACGAGCGCGGCGGCTGTGGCGCGCTCGCCGATGGAGAGCAGGTGTGCGACGAGGACGAGGTCATCGCGTTCGTCATCCGTGAGAACCCCGTCAGCCCACGCGATCTCCGCAAGAGCGCGGAAGTAGGTGAGATGGAGATGGTTCGCCGTCTCATGGCCGATGCCGAGCCGATCGGCGAGGTCGATCAGGGCGTCCTTCTCGTGCTCGGAGAGGTGGCGGTCGAGCAGGCAGCGCTCGACGAGGGCGAGGTAGCTGGCCTGGTCGGCGTCGCTCGAGACATCCGGCACTCGGGATGCGATCCGCTCCAGGAACGAGGCGCGGTATGTGCCCGCACTCTCACGCGGGTACCAGGGGACGCGCGGGGTGCTGAGCGGGGAGAGTGGCGGTGCAGAGACCAGAAGCGGAGTCCATTCGTCCACGCCCGTGCTCGCGATGTAGCCGCCCAGGAGCTGTGCTGTCGCGAGCGCATCGACGCTCGCGCGGTGTGCCCCTGCCAGCTCGATGTCGAACGCCGCGCAGCAGTCCGCCAGCGACAGGCCGCCGCCCAGATAGGTGCGAGCGAGCTGCATCGTGCACGCCGACGTGAACGGCGCGCCGGCCCAGTAGCCGATCCGGCTCAGCTCCGCGCTGAGGAACCGCAGGTCGAACGAGGCGTTGTGCGCGACGACCACTCGGCCCGACAGCAGCTCCACGAGCTCCGCGGCGATATCGCCGAACCGGGGAGCTCGGAGGATCTCGCGCGCCGAGATCTGGTGGATGTCCTGACGTCCGAGGTCGCGGGCGGGGTTGATGAGCGTCTCCCACTGTCCCGTGATCGTGCCGTCCGGGTCGGAGTGGACGACGGCGACCTCGATCGCGCGGTCGGTCCGCTCGGGGATGACCCCGGTGGTCTCGAAGTCGATGGTCGCGAAGCCGAGAGGGCCGGATGGGGCGAGGGAGGTCACGAACGAAACATAGCGGAGCGGATGGACGGAGGGCTTCGAGGTCGGAGGCTCGTGGTTGCGTCAGCACATGGAGGGCATTGAACTCCACGAGTCCTCGGACGGCGCCGTCACGTTGGAAGTGCGCGCGGGGGATGACACCGTCTGGTTGACGGCGGATCAGTTGGCGCTTCTCTTCGGTCGCGACAGTCGACGATCTCGAGGCACCTCTCCTCTGTTTTCCGTGAGGGCGAGCTCGAGCGGAGCGCGGTTGTTGCGGATTTTGCAACAACCGCGGATGACGGCAAGACGTACCGGGTCAGCCACTACAGTCTCGACGTGGTGATCTCGGTCGGGTAGATGCAAGATCTACCATCTGGACATGAGGACGATCACCGTGGCGGAACTGCGACAGAACCCGACCGAGGCGCTCACACAGGTCGAAGGCGGCGAGACGTATGTGGTCACGCGGCACCGTCATCCGGTGGCGAGGCTCGTGCCGTACACATCAGAGTCTGTCGCGATCATTCCGCCGCGAGCAGGCGGAGCCGCCCGACTGCGAGAGCGCCTCGGTGACCGTTCCTACACGGACGAACAGGTGACCGACCTCTTGGCGGAGATGGCTGACGATCGATGACCTGATACTACGTCGACACGTCTGTTGCGGCAGACGCCCTGCTCGTCGACGGAAGCGCCTCCGAGTGGTTCGAGAAGACGACGGCCGACCCTGACAACCTGATGCTCTCGAGCGCGATCACGCTGGGCAGTGCGACGGTCGTCGTCAGTCATGACGAGACGATGCTGCGCCTCGCGTCTCCTTGGGCTGTACGTTCTCGATCCGATTGGGGGGCGAGGGTCCGTGACGACCGTCTGAGAGCCGATCATCGCGAGGATCCTGCCGCCCGGTCCATCACTCGCAGGCGTACCCGTCGCCATCCCGGTCGAGGTCGTAGATGTCGACGCCGATGACACGGGCGATGCCGTCGAAGTATTCGGGGCCGTCGCCGCTTCCGCCCGCACAGTCGACGTCGCTGGCGATCGGGACGCAGGCTTCGGCGTAGTTCGGATCGCAGCCGCCTCCCGGGTCGACCGGCGCGGGCTCCGGCTCCGGAGGCGGAGCCACATATGTCCCGATCGCCGTGACCTCGGCGACCGGTTCGACCGTCACCACGTCGGAGACGAGCTCGCGGCTCACCTCGGCCCCGTCGAGCTCGGTGATGCGGTACGTGAGGGTGCGTTCCCCGGGCTGCCCGACGGTCGTCACGCGCGTCTCCCCGCTCGCGATGCTCGCATCCTCCATGGTCGTCACCTCGAAGGCGACGGCCTCGGTCACGACCTCTTCGCGGACGATGGGGGTCGGAGTCGGAGTGGGGGACGCAGACCGGGTCGGACGGGGAGTCGAGGTCGGCGTCGTCTCCACGACGGCGTGCTCCGACGACGAGGAGGACGAGGCCTCGGTTCCCTCCTCAGGCGGCCGGATCGACGCCGTCACGCTCCCGGTGAGGAGAAGCACGGCGGCTGCGGCGGCGGTGACGCCGATGGCCGCCTTCTTCGAGCGGAACCGCAGCCATGTGCGCGTGCCCCTGCTCCATCCCACGATCCCGGTGATGACCACGACGAGCGCCACCGGCGCGATGATCGGCGCGAGAAGCACGATCGGCACGAGCGAGGCCGCTCCGATCACCACCCAGACCCACACGGCGACACGGCCACGTGGCGGCGACGCGCTCGCTCCCGGCGCAGTGCCCACTGGTGGCAGGGTGTTGGGGCTCACATCAGCGGTCCACTCCGAACCGTCCCATCATCGCAGAATTCGATGATCTGACGGGTCGGGGTACCACCCGGGCGGGATGCTCGCCATGGCAACTTCTCGTTCTCTCCAGCCGACGGTGTGTCCAGCGCGACATCGGTCAGCCGAGAAAGCCGGGGGATGTGATCGCGAACGCGTCCCGCACAGGACCCGCGTCTGGACTCAGAGTGCCCGGGTCTGCCCGTGGAGTCAACAGGCTCACTGCTGCACAGCGCGCTCCCGCCTCCTCCCGAACCGCGCGATGAAGAACAGCACCGTCCCCACGACGATGTACACGGCGGTGCCGAGCCACACCGCGCCGGTCTGCTGCGTCAGCAGCACGATGCTCGCGATGATGGCGAGCACGGGCACGACGCGCGGAATCGAGAAGTGGTCATGATCGACCTTGTCCTTCTTCAGCACGAGGACGCTCACGTTCGCCGACAGGAACACGAGCAGGAGGAGCAGCACTGTCGTCTCGGCGAGGGTCCCGATGTCGCCGATCACCGACAGGCCGATCGTGGCCACCGCCACGACGAGGATCGAGACCCAGGGCGTCCGGCGCTTCGGCAGCACGCGCGTGAACGCGTGCGGCAGGAGGCCTGACTTCCCCAGCCCATAGCCGACACGGCTCGCCATCACCATGAACAGGAGAGCGCCGTTCGCGATGGCGACGAGCGCGATGAGGCTGAACAGCCACGACGGCACGGCGAAGCCGCTCGCGGTCACGACGTCGAGCAGCGGCCCGGTCGACTCGGCGAGATCTGCCGGCGGCACGACGATGACCGCTCCGACCGCGATCAGCAGGTAGATGACCGCCGCGGTGCAGATCGCCCCGAACAGGGCGCGCGGATACGACTTCGAGGGGTTCTTGACCTCCTCGGCCATGTTGGCGGCGGCCTCGAATCCGAGGAACGAGAAGAACGCGACGATGGATGCCGCGAACGCTCCCTGCAGGGGTGGCACGTCGGGCGCGAACTCGAAGATCCGCTCGGGCTCGCCGCCCCCGCTGCCGAACACCATCGCGGCGACGACGATGACGATCACGAGACCGGTGACCTCGATGACCGACGCGACGAGGTTGGCCCCGAGCGACTCGCGCACGCGGCGCAGGTTGATGAGGGTCAGCAGGATGATGAAGACGATCGCGGTCGGGATGGGCGGGATGTCCCACAGGGCCGAGAGGTAGTCGCCCGCGAAGGCGTTCGCGAGCGCGGCGGCCGTCGTGATGCCCGACGCCATCATGAGGAACCCCACGAGGAACGACAGGTACGGGATGCCGAACGCCCGGTCGACGTAGCGCGCCGCTCCCCCGGCGTGCGGGTACTTGGTGATGAGCTCGGCGTAGGTCCCGGCGGTCACTAGCGCGACGACGAGCGCGATGAGCAGGGGGAGCCAGATGACCCCGCCGACGTCGGTCGCCATCGTGCCGACGAGCGTGTAGATGCCGGCTCCGAGCGTGTCGCCGACGATGAACGCGAACAGCAGCGGGGTTCCGAGAACCCGCTTGAGTCCCGGCGGGTTCTCGGCCACAGGCACGGTGGTGTTCTGGGTCATCGCACCATCCAACGTTCCTGGCAGGAATCGTGCAACCCCTGGCAGAGATCCTGCGGTCGCCGGCGAGCACCCGCGCTGCGCGCCGGGCCCCGCGTCGGCTTCCGGGCGCGGACGGCTATCCGGCCGCGGACGATCGGCGAAGGATGGACTCGCGGACTCGCCGGTGGATGCTCTCGTCCCGCGCGACGAGGCGGATGTCCTCGACCCGGGCCTCGGTGTCGGCGAGCGAGCGCCGATAGCAGGACTCCAGCAGGGCGCGGTCGGTCTGCCCGGCGCGATGGTTCGGGCCGACGGTGTGGATGACCCGGGTCGCGGAGAGCGCGCCGGCGGTCGTCCATCCGGCGTCTCCCGTGGCGAGACCGTGCGGGAACCGCTCGATGCAGTCGTCGAGGACGGCCGGCCCGCCGGCCCGGTGGATGGCGCCGTCGACGCCTCCGCCGCCGCGCATGGCGTTGTTCGCCGCGTTCACGATCGCATCGGCGCGCTGGAGCGTGATGTCTCCGAGGACCGCGGTGAGAGTGCGCATGGGATCAGTCTGGCCCTGCCCGTCGGCCGGTCGGCGGAACGCCGGTGCAGGAGTGGCCTGCCGGGACTCGTCCGTCGCACCGGCCCCAGCCATCCGCACACCGCCGCGGGCACTGCCGCCCCGGGCGCGGCCTGCCGCTCGTTCGCGCCCCGCCGCGCGAGCGATCGCCCGAGCGGACCCCCGGTCGCACGTGGCGCACGGGTCCTCCGTCAGGCGGCGTGCGATGCCAACCGCCGGTCGTTCCCCGCGTGGATGAGGGCGTCGATGCGTCGCTCGATGGACGTGAACTCCGGCGACGTGGGGTCGCGGTCCTCGCCGAGATCGATGTCCACCACCTCCCGCACATGGCCGGAGATGCCGTGCGCGGTGCCGCCCGCCATGACGACGACACGATCTCCGAGGTAGACGGCCTCCTCGATGCTGTGGGTGACGAACAGCACGGTCGTGCCCGCTTGGCGCTGGATGCGCTGGAGCTCGTGCTGCATCTCGGTGCGCGTCAGCGCGTCGAGAGCGCCGAACGGCTCGTCCATCAGCATGACCGAGGGGCGGTTCGCGAGGAGCCGGGCGATGGCGACGCGCTGTTGCATGCCCCCGGACAGCTGATGCGGAAACGACTGCGCGACGCGCGTCAGCCCGACCGCGGTGAGCGCCTCATCGGTCCGAGCGCGTACCTCTTCCTTCGGCAGGCGTGCCTGCCGGGGGCCGTAGGCGACGTTCTCGGCGACGGTCAGCCAGGGGAACAGCCCGTAGTCCTGGAAGACCACGCCGCGCTCGGGGCCCGGGCCGGTGACGGCCTCGCCGGCCACGCGCAGCGACCCGTCGGTGACGGGCTCGAAGCCGGCGACCATCCTCAGCACGGTCGACTTGCCGCAGCCCGAGGCGCCCACGATGCAGACGACCTCCCCGGCGGCGACATCGAGGTCGACATCCTCGACCGCCGCGAGCGTGGATCCCGGGTAGCGTTTGCCGAGACCCTCCAACCGGATGTCTGCCGGCGCTCCCGTGGTTCGCGAGCCGTTCTTGGACATGGGCTTCCCTTCGTCAGGTCTGGATGGGCCGACGGCCGAAGGCCACGGCGAACACGAGCGAGAGCAGGCGATCGGCGATGAAGCCGGCGAGGCCGATGACGATCATCCCCACGATGATGAGGTCGGTCCGTGACTGTTCACGCGCCTGCGTGATGAGCGCACCGAGGCCGGTGCTGATGCCCACCGTCTCCCCGACGACGAGGATCACCCACGCGAGGCCCATCGCGATGCGCATGCCGCTGATGATCTGCGGCGCGGCCGCGGGGAGCACGACCTTGACGAGTGCCTGCAGGCGGGGCGTCCCGAGCATGGCCGCGGCCTCGAAGAGCCTGACGGGCACCTGCCGCACCCCGCTGATGGTGTTCAGCAGGACCGGGAACACGGCCGCGAGGAACACGAGGAAGACGGTCGACCGGTCGCCGAACCCGATGATCAGCAGTGTGAGCGGGGCCCACGCGGTGACGGGAATGGGGCGGATGAGGTTGACCGTCGGCTCGAGCATGCGGAAGAGGCGGGAGGAGCGTCCCATCAGCACGCCGAGCGGCACCCCCACCGCGACCGCCAGGAGGAATCCTTGCAGCACGCGCATGGCGGACGCCCCGAGGTGGCCCCAGAGCGTCGCGCTGTACGAGTCGTCGTAGATGCCGCCGAAGGCGAAGTCGATGAGCCTCAGGCCCACCTCGCCGGGGGTCGGCAGGAACGTCATCTTGATGTCGAACGGCAGCACCCAGCCGTTGACGGCGCCCAGGTGCCATCCCACGAGGACGAGGGCCGGCACGGGCAGCGCGATCGCCCAGCCCCACGACGGACGACGTCGCTTCGCGGGGCGCTCAGGCGCGACCCGCCTCGGCGATTGCTCGGACGCGGGGGCCTCGAGTGCGACGGTCATGACGCCGCCGACGCCTCGACGAACGACGTGTCGACGAGCAGCGACGGGTCGACCTCCGCCGCGACCTGGTCGAACGCGAGCATCTCGGCGCTCATCGCCTCGAGGGTCGCGAGGTAGTCGTCGTCGAGCTGCCAGCGCGGCCAGGTGTTCTCGATGGCGGTCCGGGTGACGGTCTCGTCGAGCCCGAACTCGTCGACGAGCCCCTCCGCCCACGCGTCCACGTCGTCGCTCATGTGCTCGACCGCGGCGACATGCGTGTCGACGACGTCCTGCACGAGGTCGGGATCGCTTGCGATGAGCGAGTTGCTCGTCGCAAGCACGATGTTGGTCCGGCCGATCTCGGTGTCGTACGCCGAGAGCAGTTCGTGCGCGCCGCCGCCGATCGCGATCGACGGCCCGATCTCGGCCGAGATGAAGGCGTCGACCTGACCCGACTCGTACGCGCTCGCCATGTCGGCGAACGGCAGATTGACGAGTTCGACGTCTGACAGGGGATCGACGCCCTGCGCTTCGAGCGTGCGCTTGAGCAGGATCTCCTGCGTCGACCCCAGGGGGAAGCCGACCTTCGTCCCGACGAGATCCTCGACCGATCCGATGTCCGGCGATGCGACGATGCGCGTGCCGCCGTCTGCCGCGGATGCCACGATGCGGACGTCCTGCTCCTCGGCGACCCCCGAGACCACCGAGGCGGAGCCGGTGACGCCGAAGTCGATCGAGCCCGACACGATCGCGTTCTTGATGTCGCTCGACGAGTCGAACAGCACGATCTCGAACGAGAGGCCGTCCTCGGCGACCTCGTCGTAGAAGTAGGGGCTGAAGAGGTGCGGCTGGCCTCGGAGCGTGCCGACGGTGATGGCGTCGCCTTCGGCCGATGCGTCGGCGGGCGCGCAGCCGGCGACAAGCGCGAGAGCGGCGAGAGCACCGGTCAGGGCGAACGGCTTGCTGAGTTTCACGGAGATTCTCCTCGTGGTCGGGTGGTGCTCAGACGGTGGCGACGGCGCGGAAGGCGCGCCAGCCGCCGAGATCGGTGATGTCGCGGTGGCCGTCGGCGACGGACGCGGTGAACCCGAGCACGACATCGCCGTCCGCCAGCTCGATGCGACCGAGGGCGAGAGGCGCGGCGATGCTCGTCAGCAGCTGCGAGACGGCGAGCGGCGACAGTCGCCAGAGCTCGCCGGGCAGCTCGGCTCCCGTCGTGGCGCGGATGACGGCTGGACGGTCGACAGGGCCTTCCACGAGGAGCATGCGGAAGGTGCCGGCGGTCGAGACGTCGCGGACGTAGCGCGCGCCGAGATCCTGCAGCTGGCGGTTGAGCGGCTCTCCGCGGAGGTGCGCGCCGAACACGGCCACGTCGATCCCCTTCGAGAATCGGAGCGGCTCGCCTGGCTCCTGCGCGGTGAAGCGGGCCGCGATGTCGACGGCCACCTGGTCGTGGAACGCGGGCACGACGAACGAGACGCCGAACTCGCCCTCCCCGGCGACGGTCTCTCCGGGGACGGCGATCGCCGCCATGTCCATGAGGTTGACGAAGTTCGTGAACGTCCCCACGGTGCGGTTGACGCCGATCGGGTCGGCCGCGAGCTCGGCATGGCTCGGATGGAGCGGCGCCGTGGGGAGCATCAGGGCGTCCGAGCCGTCGAGACGGCGCTTCGCCTCGGCCGTGAGCGCGACGAGGCGCTGCTGCGCGTCGATCACGCTCACCGCCTCCACCGACATGGCGCCGGCGGCGATCGTCGCGACCGACGGATCGGCGTGCTCGGGGTGCTCCGCGAGGAACGAGCCGAACGACCATGCCCGCTCGCTCACGAGCCCGCCGTCGTACAGGAGGCGCGCGGCCTCGAGGAAGGGCTCCAGGTCGATCGCGCTCACCTCTGCGCCGATCTCCACGGCACGTCGTACGGCCCGGTCGAAGGCCGCCCGCATCCCGGGGGACAGGGTCTTCAGCGACTCGTCGTCGGGCACGGCGATCGCCGGCCGGGCCGGCGCTGCCTGCGGGGCATCGGCCGGGCAGGCCCGGCTGCGCGGATCGCGCGTGGAGGACCCCGCGGCCACGTCGAGCACCTTCGTCGCGAGGGCGATGCCGGGTGCGAACACCGAGACGGCGTCATACGACGGGGAGGCGGGGAGAACGCCGTCGAGCGGGAGCAGTCCGAGCGTGGGCTTCAGCCCGACCACACGGTTGTATGCTGCGGGGACCCGCCCTGAGCCGGCCGTGTCGGTGCCGAGGGAGAAGTCGACGATCCCCCATCCGGCCGCGGCGCCCGAGCCGGAGCTCGAGCCGCCCGCCACCCGGTCCGGGTGATGCGCGCTGGACACGGCGCCGTACGGGCTTCGCGATCCCACGAGGCCGGTCGCGAACTGGTCCATGTTGGTCTTGCCGATGAGGATCGCGCCGGCGGCGACGATCCGCTCGACGACCGTCGCCGTGCGCTCGGGCGTGTGCGCGAAAGCGGGGTGGGCGGCCGTGGTCGGGAGACCTGCGACGTCGATGTTGTCCTTGGCCGCGAACACGTATCCGGCGAGCGGCAGATCCTCTCCTGCATCGATGCGACGACGGACCTCGCCGACCTCTGCGGCGACGTCCGCCTCGTCGCGGAGCGTGATCCAGATGTCAGCGGGAGCCGAACGGATCCGTTCGAAGAGCGCGGAGACCGCGGCCGTCGTGTTGTGGCGAAGATCGATCAGGGGCATTGCGTACTCCGATTCCTCGATCACGACATCTGCGCGATCTGCATGGCCCGTGCCGCACGTGCCTGGACGACCGACTGGGACAGGCCGATGTGCCGGCGCAGGGTGTCCCTGGCCTCGTGGAGACGACCGCGCAGGGTGAGCTCGATGATCTCCAGGTGCTCGGCGACGGTCGCGTCGACGCGGTCCTGGGTGAGGTAGTCGTGCATCCGGATGGGGCGGATCCGGCGGTTCACGCGCTGCAGCGCCTGCACGAGCTGCGCGTTGCCCGCCGCGCGGAGGAGCTCGACATGGAACTGCTCGTCCGCGTCCACGAAGCCCGGGTCGGGCTCGATCGTCCTCTCCGCGCGTTCCTGCCACACCGCCATCTCCTGTTCGAGAACGGTCTGCGAGTGCCGGATGGTCGGGTCGGACATGGCTCGATCGATCCCATGCGACTCGAGCAGGATGCGCAGCTCGTAGAGCTCGGTGAACTCCTCGAGGGTGGGCATGTAGCGGTACAGCGCCCCGCTGCGCTTGACCAGCAGGCCGTCGGCCTCGAGCCGCGCGAGGGCGTCTCGCACGGGTGTGCGGGAGACCGAGAAGCGCTCGGCGACGTCCTCCTCCGTGAACCGCTGGAACGGGGAGACCGCCGCCGTGAGCAGCTCGGCCCTGAGTGCCTCGTACACGCGACGGCGAGCCGGCATGCGGGGGCCGGACGTGCTGTTCCGCTCGGGTGTGCCCATGAATGTATCCATCGTTGGACATCTTCGAGGACTCATGTTTCGCGCATGTTGTCCCGATGTCGCGAGGAGGTGAACTCGTGCTTCACCGTGTCTGCGACACGAGCCGCTTCACGCTGCGGGCGCGATGAGGTGCACGGCGATCATCCCGACGACCGCGACGATGCGGGCGGATGGCGACGGAGTCGCCGCAGAGGACGGCACGGAGAGCGAAGCGGTGGATGTCACGTGCTTCATCGTCGCCGAGCACGTGCTCCGCGCTCCCCACCGCGTGCCCGATGTCCTCGCGTGAGCCACCTGATCGCCCCGGGCGTGCACAACGCAGGAAACATCCGGTGCGGCTTCGGACCGCCGTCCGCAACGGCGGGGACGAGGGGACCCGTCGTCGCCCGACCGGCGATATGATCGCCCCGGCACCGTGGATCGCTGTGCTCGAACGACGAGGACAGGGGAAGCGGATGGACGTGCGCCGTCGTGTGGGGAGCGTGCTGCTGGGCGCGATCATCGTGTTCGGAGGGATCGCGGCTCCGTCCGCGGTGTCCGCGGCGGACGCCCCGGCAGGGGATGCGTCCGCGGCCGCACGCGTGCTCACCTCGTCGAAGCCGACGATCTCCGGCACCGTGAAGACGGGTCAGCGCCTCACGGCGAAGCCCGGGAGATGGACCGCGGGGACGAGGCTGCGCTACCAGTGGTTCGCCAATGGCTCCGCCATCTCCGGCGCGACGGGATCGACCTACGTCGTCCGGCCCGGGAACGTCGACCGGACGATCACGGTGAAGGTGACGGGATCGAAGTCCGGATACACGACGAAGACGGTCGCGAGCGCCGTCACCCGGCGCGTCACCGGCAAGGTCTACCCGCTCTGCGCGGCGCTCAACAAGGACTACCCCGACGGCATCCGCAAGTCGGGGGTGAAGGGCGATCGGGAGCGGGGCGTCCTCACGCCGTTCGACGGGAAACCGTTCGTCTCGGACAGGCTCTACAGCCTGCAGTCGATCGCGCGTGACGCCGACCGCGACGGCATCATGTGCGAGCGCTGAGGCGGACGCTCTCCGCAATACCGGTTCGACAACGGGGTCCGGGCGTGCTGAGCTTGTCCCGCGGCATCCTGCACGCCTCGACCGACCTCACGAAGGCACACTCATGCGACGCAACCGAATCGTCACCGTCACCGTCATCGCCGCGTCGGCGGCCCTGCTGGCGCTCGCGGGCTGCAGCAGCCAGTCCGGCTCATCGGACGGAGGAGACGCCGACGGCCCCGCCGCGCTCGCAGACGGCACGCTCGTCGTCGCGACGGAGGGCACCTACCGTCCGTTCAGCTACCACGAGGACGGCGACGGCGAGCTGACGGGGTACGACGTCGAGGTCGCCCGCGCCGTCGCGGACAAGCTCGGGGTCGAGGTGACCTTCGAGGAGACGCAGTGGGACGCGATCTTCGCGGGGCTCGACGCCGGGCGCTTCGAGACGATCGCCAACCAGGTCTCGATCACCGACGAGCGCGAGGAGAAGTACGTCTTCAGCACGCCCTACACGGTCTCGCCCGGCGTGATCGTGGTGCCCGAGGACGACGACTCGATCACGTCGTTCGACGACCTCGAGGGCAAGACCACGGCGCAGTCGCTGACGAGCAACTGGTACGAGCTGGCACAGGAGTCGGGTGCGACCGTCGAGCCCGTCGAGGGATGGGCGCAGGCGGTGACGCTCATCGAGCAGGGGCGCGTGGATGCGACGATCAACGACGAGCTCACCTTCCTGGACTACGAGGTCGAGCAGGGCGACACGGGGCTGAAGATCGCTGCCGAGACCGAGGAGGCGGGCGAGTCGGCCTTCGTCTTCACCTCGGAGAACGAGGACCTCGCCGAGGCGATCAGCGGGGCGCTCGACGAGCTGCGCGAGGAAGGGGTCCTGGCGGATCTCGGCGAGCAGTTCTTCGGCGAGGACGTCTCGCAGTGAGCGATGCGATCTACGCGCCGCGGCGGCGGCCGGGGGCCTTCGTCGCATGATCGCGTGCGCCGTCTGACATGGACGACTGGCAGCTCGTCGTCGACTCGTTCTGGCCGCTCTTCTGGGGCGGCCTGACGGGGACGATCCCGCTCGCGCTCGCCTCGTTCGCGCTGGGCCTCGTGATCGCCGTCGGCATCGCGCTGCTCCGGCTCTCCGCCAACCGCGTGCTGTCGTGGTTCGCCCGCGCCTACGTCTCGGCGATCCGCGGCACCCCGCTCCTGGTGCAGCTGTTCGTCATCTTCTACGGGCTGCCGTCGATCGGCGTCACCCTGCCCTCGTGGCCGGCAGCCGTCATCGCCTTCTCGCTCAACGTCGGCGGCTATGCGGCGGAGGTGGTGCGCGCGGCCATCCTCTCCGTCCCGAAGGGCCAGTGGGAGGCGGGGTACACGATCGGGATGTCGAATGCGCTCACGATGCGGCGGGTCATCCTCCCGCAGGCCGCCCGGGTGTCGGTGCCACCGCTGTCGAACACGTTCATCTCGCTCGTGAAGGACACCTCGCTCGCCTCGCTCATCCTCGTCGCCGAGATGTTCCGGGTCGCCGAGCAGATCGCGACGTTCTCGAACGAGTTCCTGCTCGTGTACGCCGAGGCGGCGTTCGTCTACTGGATCTTCTGCACGGTGCTGTCGGCCGCGCAGTCGCGCATCGAACGGAGGCTCGACCGCTATGTCGCCCACTGAGACGACTCCGCTCCTCAGCGCCCGCGGGCTCCGCAAGAGCTTCGGCGACCAGGAGGTGCTGAAGGGCATCGACCTCGAGGTGCGCCGCGGCCAGGTCGTCGCGCTCATCGGGCCGAGCGGCTCCGGCAAGACGACGGTGCTGCGCTCCCTCAACGGCCTCGAGACGCCGGACGCCGGCACGATCGCGTTCGACGGCGGGCCGGAGGTCGACTTCGCCGCTCCCCGCGCGAAGGCGCAGCGCTTCGCCCTGCGCGACCGGTCGGCGATGGTGTTCCAGCACAACAACCTCTTCCCGCACCGCACGGTGCTCGAGAACGTCGTCGAAGGGCCCACACGGGTGCAGAAGGTGCCTCGGGCCGAGGCGATCGCGGAAGGGGAGCGGCTGCTCGCCCGCGTGGGCCTGGAGGAGAAGCGCGACGCGTACCCGCATGAGCTCTCGGGCGGGCAGCAGCAGAGGGTGGGAATCGTGCGCGCGCTCGCGCTGCGTCCCGACCTCCTCCTGTTCGACGAGCCGACGTCGGCCCTCGACCCCGAGCTGGTCGGCGAGGTGCTCGTCGTGATGAAGGAGCTCGCGGACGAGGGATGGACGATGGTCGTCGTCACCCATGAGCTGCAGTTCGCCCGCGAGGTCGCCGACGAGGTGCTCTTCCTCGACGGGGGCGTGGTGGCCGAGCGCGGCGCCCCCGCGCAGATCTTCCGCGACCCGCAGGGCGAGCGCACGCGTCGCTTCCTCGACCGGATCCTGCGCCCGTTCGACTGACGGCGACCGTCGGCGGAGAACGCCGCCGTCCCGACCGCCGACGGCGGCCGGGCTCGCCCGCGGTCGGATGCGTGGGGGCATCCACGAATCACGGCCTCGCCCGTCACGCGGCGAGGAGGATGGTACATCGCGGAGTTCGCCCTGTATATACGGCTCGATCTTCCTGCTGCCGTTGGCAGTCTTGACCGGTGTCCTCCGCCGCCGCCTCCGATCGCGGCGAGCCCCCGTATTCCGCCACACCGTGGGCGGCGTATGCGAAGGAGCTCGGACTCGCCATCCAGCGTCGCCGCCGGCAGCTGACGCTCACGCAGGTCGACGTCGCGTCGCGCGCGAACGTCACCCGCAGCTTCTACCAGCAGATCGAGATGGGCCGCCTCACCAGCGGGGAGCCGGCGAACCCGTCGATCTGGGTGCTCGTGTCGATCGCCCAGGCCCTCGACGTCGCGGTGGACGACCTGCTTCCCCACGGCTGGCTCATCGACCCCGCCGAGCGCAGGGCGTCCTGAGCAGGGCACGTCGCGGGCGCGCCGCGACGGCCATGGTCCGCACCGCGTAACAGACCGTCGACATCCGTCATCCGGCGACATCCCGCGACCAGCCCGCGCCGGGAAGATCCGAGCCGGGTCTAGCGTTTCGGGGGATGGCGTTCGGCACCGATCCGACGCGGACGAGAGGCGCACATGGTCACGGTCACCGGTTCGGAGGGCTCGTCGGATGCGGGCGGCGCGACGCTCGCGGCGGACGACGAGGCCATCCTCGACAATCCCGCCTGGTCGTCCCTGACGGGGGCGCATGCCCGCTTCGCCGTGGGCAACGAGCTCGTGAAGCACTACCCCGAGGACGTCTCGCCCTTCGTGGGCGTGCGCTCGTGGGACGACCCCGACGTGTGGGACGCCGTCATCGACGTGTTCGGCCATGGCGCCGAGGTGAGCGTCTCGAACGCCGACCCGGTGCTCCCGGCCGGGTGGGCCGAGGTGCGTCGCGGCGCGGGGGTGCAGCTCGTGCAGACCGCGCGTCTTGCCCCGCGCCCCGACGAGGAGGCGATCGAGCTCGGCGCCGACGACGTGCCGGAGATGCTCGCCCTCGTCGCACGCAACCAGCCGGGGCCGTTCCTGCCGCGCACGCACGAGCTCGGCCGCTACATCGGCATCCGCCGCGACGGGCGGCTCGTCGCGATGGCGGGGGAGCGGCTGCATCCCGACGGGTGGACGGAGATCAGCGCCGTGTCGACGGACGAGGCGTACCGTCGGCAAGGGCTCGCCTCGCGCCTCGTGCTCGACGTCGCGTTCCACATCCAGGAGCGCGGCGACCGGGCGCTGCTGCACGCCGCGGCGACCAACACCGGGGCCATCCGCGCCTACGAGAGGCTCGGCTTCCTGCTGCGGCGGCGCACGGAGTTCCTCGGCGTCCGCACGCCGTAGCGCGGGGAATCCGGCCCTCCCCAAACGGCGGCGAGCGGCCTAGACTGGGCGGACATCCGGCTCCCTCGACGAGGAAGGAGCACTCATGTCATCCGCCTGGCTGAGCGGCATCGATCCTCTGCACGGATCCCGTCTGCTCGTGGAGCGCGCGCACGACGAGCTCCTCGCGGGCAACAGCGCCGATCCGCGCCTGCAGCAGGTGCGCTCGCTCGTGCGCGACTCGTGGCGTCGCTCCGTGCTGAGCCATGTCCGCGCCGAGGCCGTCCCCGCGCTCGAACTGCGCGGCCGGGACCTGGACGCCTACCGGCGCGTCCATCCGCTCTCCGGGGCGATCGGGCTCATCCGGGGCCTCCTCCTCCCGGGTGAGACGGCCGAGGCGGGCGTCGTCGTCGCCGTGGGGGACGCCGCGGGCCGGCTGCTGTGGGTCGAGGGCGACCGCCGCGTGCGCTCCCGCACGGGCGACATGGGGTTCGTCGAAGGCGCGAACTGGGCCGAGGACCGCGTCGGGACGTCAGCTCCGGGGACCGCGCTCGCCCTCGGCCGCTCCGTGCAGGTGCGCGGCGCGGAGCACTTCAACCGCCTCGTCCAGCCGTGGTCGTGCACGGCCGCGCCCGTCCGAGACCCGGAGTCGGGACGCCTCCTGGGGGTGATCGACGTGACCGGCGGCGACGAGGCGGCGACCCCGCAGGCGCAGATGCTCGTGGACGCCACGGCGCGCGCCGTCGAGGGCGAGCTGCTCGTGACGCGTCTGCACGCCCGGCAGGGCCGGCGCGAGCCCGCGCGCCGACGCCGTCGGGCCCCGGATGCGTCGCGCGCGACGCTCAGCGTGCTCGGCCGCGATCGGGCGCTCCTCACCCTCGTCGGCGACGACGGAGAGCAGGTCGTCGAGCTGGGGCTGCGGCACGCCGAGATCGTGCTCATGCTCGCGACGTATCGGCAGGGGCTCACCGCCGAGCGTCTCGCCGAGCTCGTGTACGGCGACGCGTCGGCGGTCGGCACGCTGCGCCCGGAGATGGTCCGGCTGCGCAAGCTCCTCGCGCGGGTGGCGCCCGCGCTCGTGCCCGAGTCGCGACCGTATCGGATGACGGCGGCGATCGAGACGGATGTGCAGCAGGTGCTGTCGCTGCTCGACCGAGGGGCGCACCGGGTGGCGCTCACGGCCTTCCGGGGCGATGCGCTCCCCGACTCGGTCGCCCCCGGGATCGAGGAGGTGCGGGAGACCCTCCGTGCCGCGCTGCACGAGTCGCTCCTCGCGGAGGCGGGCGTGGACGTCCTCCTCGCCTACATCGACACGGACGCCGGGGCGGAGGACGTCGAGGCCCTCCGCCAGGTGCTGCGGATGCTGCCCCCGCGCTCGCCGCGCCGGCCCGGCATCGTCGCGCGAGTGGAGCGACTGGACTGAATCGGAGGGTGCAACCGGATGCAACGTCGTCTCGCCTAGCGTTGCCCCACACCTACGCGGGGTCGTGCCCCGCCGTCACGCAGTCGAAGGAGACAGCAATGACCATCGTGGAAGAAGGCGTCTCGAGCGTCTACGCCGCCCCCGGCGAGAAGGGGTCCGTCGCCCAGTACCGGGCACGCTACGGCCACTACATCGGCGGCGAGTTCGTCGAACCGGTCAAGGGCCAGTACTTCGAGAACATCACCCCCGTGACGGGCAAGCCGTTCACGGAGGTCGGCCGCGGCACCGTCGAGGACATCGACCGCGCCGTCGACGTCGCCTGGAAGGCGTTCGCGTCGTGGAAGAAGACCACGCCCAGCGAGCGCGCGAACATCCTCAACAAGATCGCCGACCGCATCGAGGAGAACCTCGAGGCGATCGCCGTCGCCGAGACGTGGGACAACGGCAAGCCGGTGCGCGAGACGCTCGGCGCCGACATCCCGCTGGCCGTGGACCACTTCCGCTACTTCGCCGGAGTCCTCCGCGCGCAGGAGGGCTCGCTCAGCCAGATCGACGAGGACACGGTCGCCTACCACTTCCACGAGCCGCTGGGCGTGGTGGGGCAGATCATCCCGTGGAACTTCCCCATCCTCATGGCGACGTGGAAGCTCGCCCCCGCGCTCGCCGCGGGCAACACGGTCGTCCTCAAGCCCGCCGAGCAGACCCCGGCGTCGATCCTCTTCCTCTTCGAGCTCGTCGGCGACCTCCTCCCGGCGGGCGTCGTCAACATCGTCAACGGCTTCGGCATCGAGGCCGGCGCCCCGCTCGCCCAGCACAAGGGCATCCGCAAGGTCGCGTTCACGGGCGAGACGACGACGGGCCGGCTCATCATGCAGTACGCGTCGCAGAACCTCATCCCGGTGACGCTGGAGCTCGGCGGCAAGAGCGCGAACATCTTCTTCGAGGACGTCTCGCGCGAGCAGGACGCCTACTACGACAAGGCGCTCGAGGGCTTCGCGTTCTTCGCGCTCAACCAGGGCGAGGTCTGCACGTGCCCGTCGCGTGCGCTCGTCCAGCGCTCGATCTACGACTCCTTCCTCGGGGACGGTCTCGAGCGGGTCGGGAGGATCCGGCAGGGCAACCCCCTCGACCCCGAGACGCAGATCGGCGCACAGGCGTCGAACGACCAGCTCGAGAAGATCCTGTCGTACATCGACATCGGGAAGCAGGAGGGCGCGAAGCTGCTCACGGGGGGCGAGCGCGTCGATCTCGGGGGCGACCTCAGCGGCGGCTACTACGTCGCGCCGACGGTGTTCGAGGGGTCGAACAGCATGCGGATCTTCCAGGAGGAGATCTTCGGCCCGGTCGTGTCCGTGACCTCGTTCGACGACTTCGACGGCGCCATCCACACCGCGAACGACACACTCTACGGCCTCGGCGCCGGCGTGTGGAGCCGTTCGGGAGACACCGCCTATCGCGCGGGCCGCGCCATCGAGGCGGGGCGTGTGTGGACGAACACGTACCACCAGTACCCGGCGCACGCGGCGTTCGGCGGATACAAGCAGTCGGGCATCGGCCGCGAGAACCACCTCAAGATGCTCGACCACTACCAGCAGACGAAGAACCTGCTCGTCTCGTACGCCGAGGGTGCGCAGGGCTTCTTCTGATCGACCGGCCCCGGATGGCCCGATCGGCTTCCGGGGTTGAGCGACAATCCATCTGCGCCGCGAGAATGCACGGGAGGGACGGATTCTCGCGGCGCGGGTGGATTCTCGCGGGAGAAGGGGGATCGGATGAGCGACGAGCTGAGCAGGGTCGCGGTGACGGACGCCGCCGCCGCGCTGCTGCGCACCCTCACGGCCCAGCACGGGCCGCTCATGTTCCACCAGTCGGGCGGATGCTGCGACGGCTCGGCGCCGATGTGCTTCCCCGTCGGGATGTACCTGACGGGTCCCGGCGACGTCCTCCTCGGCACGATCGACGCCGGTCTCGACGACCCGGTCGAGGTCTACATGTCGGCCGCGCAGTTCGAGTACTGGAAGTACACGCACCTGACGATCGACGTCGTGCCGGGGCGCGGGGCCGGGTTCAGCGTGGAGGGGCCGACCGGGATGCGGTTCCTCATCCGCTCGCGCATGCTGACCGAGCCCGAGCTCGAGCGCTTCGGGCTGGCTTCTGCCTAGGGCCCGTCGATTCGGCGACCGAATCCCGGGCGCGGGCGGTGTCGGCACGGATGCGCGGGCGCGCGGGCAGCGTCGCCCCCGCCTCAGGGAAAGAGGGCGCGGCCGAAGAAGAACGCGCCGCCGAGCGCCTGGAACGCGAACAGCCCCAAGAACACGGCGAGGATCACCCACACGCGGGTCGGCAGCCCGCGGCGCAGACGTCGTCCTCCCGCGGTGACGCCGGGCGGCGGCGCGAGGGGCGCGGCGGGCGCCGCGAACGGCAGCGCCTCGCCCGCGCGCCCCGTCCACGCGGCACCGGGCGCACCCACCAGGCGCTCGTCGCGCCAGCGGCCCCACTGCGCGAGCTTGTCGAGGAGCGCGCCGACGACGGAGAACAGCCACGCCCACGTCGCGGGGTCGAGCGTCGAGACCTGCCGCCGGGTGTAGAGGAACAGCCAGTCGTCGACGATCTCGACGTCGAGCTCGCCGGCGTGGTCGAGGAAGCGCGCCATGATGTCCGGCGTGAAGAGGTAGAGCGCGTCCGCCTCGTACCCCTCCGGGCAGGAGAGCGCGAAGTGCCGGTCGAAGTCGCCCTCGAGCGACAGGCGCTGCTGCTTCGCGAAGCCGACGGGCAGGTTCGACCCGAAGACGCTGTTGTTCCCGAGGGCGTCGAGCACGATGTGCGGCAGGGGAGCGTCGAGCCGGATGGCGACGTAGCCCCAGCGGTGCGTGGTCTGGTTCTTGCCCGCACCCGTCGTGTAACGGTAGTTCGCGAACTCGACGAAGCGCGGGGCCTCTCCGCGCACGAGGTCGTCGGCGCGGCGGCTGTGGCCGAGCCCGAAGATCATCCCCGGCAGCGCGGGGGCGGACAGGGACGGCACATAGCCCATCCCGTTCGCCCGCGCGAAGCGGTCGAGCCGATACCGGCGCTCCCGCGTGCGGCGTCGACCCGAGACGACGATCCCGACGATCACGGCGACCAGGAGCACGCTGACGACGGGGAACGCGACCGCGGCGGGCGCGAGCCCGCCGAGGCCGATTCCCGCCGACGCGAGGCCGACGAGCACCGTCGCGAACGTCGTGAGGGTGCCGCCGAGCAGAAGGACCGCGACCACGGCGACGACGATCCCGACGATCAGCTGCGCGTTCGCGGGCTTCGGATGGCGCCGCGCGAGGTCCCGTGCGAATCTGCCGACCTCGACGCGGTCGACGGCCTCGGTCAGCGCGCGGGCGTCGAACGGCGCGGGGGAGCCGCTCTGCGTCGTCACGGACATGGGGATCACGGTACAAGACGACGCGGCACGAGCACCTCGGCGCGCTATCCGACGATGACGTCGAGCGCGACGTCGCCGCACGCGGTGCGCGGGAGGGCGGCGAGTCGGCTCCCGCGCACGGAGTCGCCCGCCGCCGAGCGATGGTCGGTGGAGACGACGACCCGGCCGACGCCGTTGACGAGCGTGACGGGCCGGCCGATCTGCTCGAGCCGGGGCGTCAGATCGCGCTCGATGGAGTCGACGAGGATGTCGAGCGCCGCGACCCCCGCGAAGACGCCTCCGGTCGTCGTCACGGGCGCGGAGATCGTCACCGTGTACTCGTCGCTGCACAGGTAGTCGACGTACGGACCCGCGACATGGGGCGCTCCCGTGCGCAGGGGGACGCGGAACCACTCCATGTCGCTGTAGTCGATCCGCTCCTTCCCGAGCGGCTGCGAGGCGAGGACGAGCCTCGTCCGCGCGCTTCCCTGCCACCACGCGAGGTGGCCGCGCGCGCCGTCGACGAGATCGAGCGCGGCGATGAAGCCGGCCCCGTACGCCGCGACGCCGGGGAGCGCGAGCAGCGACATGGCGTGGGGCCGCACGAGGCCGTCGAGCGACGACGCGGTGAGCGGCGACGCGCCGCGCGTGCCGCCGAGGTCGGCGGAGAGCACCTCGGCCGTGTCGACGAGCGCCGTGACCGGCGCGCGGAAGTAGCTCTCGACGATCGACGCAGCGTGATCGACGGCGGTGCCGGTGTCGTGGTGCATCGTGACCTCCTGGAGGTGCGGGTCAGCCCTCGGACGCGGGCGGGCGGGTGCGGAGCTCGATCAGGGCGTCGATCACGTTCGTCGTCATCGTCTCGATCTCGGCGCCCGCGGCGGCGGCGTCGCCCGCCTCGACCGCCGCGATCACGCGTTCGAGCCCGGCGCGGTAGGCGTCGCGCGTCGGGGCCTCGGCGTCGATCAGCCGCAGGTACGGCGACAGCTCGGCCTGCAGCTGCATCTGGACGCGGGTCAGGCGCGCAGACTGGCTCAGCGCCACGAGCTCGAGCTGGGCGTCGTCGAGGATGCGCCGCCACGCTTCGACGTCCGACTCGTCGAGCCGCTCGAGGTGGCTGCCGACGAACCGCGCCTCGCTGGGATCGGCACGCCGTGCCGCGAGACGCATCGCGGCACCCGTCACCGCCGCGTAGTGGACGCCCATGTCGCGAAGGGAGGTGCGCGAGGCTCCCATCACCGCGGCGTGCGCGTGGGCGAGCGGGTCGGCGCTCTCCGCGACGAAGCTGCCGCCTCCGCGCCCTCGGCGCGTGACGACGAGGCCCCGCGAGCGCAGCGAGAGGAGCGCCTCGCGCACGGTCGTCGGGGCGACGCCGAAGCTCTTCGCGAGCTCGGTCTCGCTCGGCAGCCGTTCCCCGGCCCGCAGATGCCCGCCCGTGATCGCCTCGTCCAGGCGGCGTTCGACGAGGGCCGCGCGCCCCTCGTCGCCGATGGGCCGGAAGAGCGCCCCGTGCAGGCGGGGGCCGGGCGTGCGAGGCGGCGCCTGTGCGGTCATGGCGCTCCTCTCCCGGGCCGGGTAACACGACGGTCATCACCACGTTATGCGCATGACACGTGAAATATGAACTATGGGTTCATATGTTAAACGTCGACATCCTCGTTCATCGAGGACCCGAGGAGCAGCGATGAGCCCGTCACCCCTGGTCGCACCTGCACACGAGGCGTCGAGCGGACGCGACGCGGGTGCCGTCTCCCTCCGCGGGGTCTCGAAGTCGTTCGGCGCTGTCGCCGCCGTGCGAGACCTCGACCTCGATGTCCGCGCGGGGGAGTTCCTGTCGATGCTCGGGCCGTCGGGCTCGGGCAAGACGACCGTGCTGCGGATGATCGCGGGCTTCGAGGACGCGACGGAGGGGACGATCTCGCTCGGCGGGGTCGACGTGACCCGGGTGCCGCCCCACGCACGTCAGGTCAACACGGTGTTCCAGGACTACGCGCTCTTTCCCCACCTCACGATCGAGGAGAACGTCGGGTACGGCCTCCGGGTGCGTGGCGAGCGCAGGGCCGCACGGCGCGAGCGGGTCGTCACGGCGCTCGAGCAGGTGCGCCTCGCGCACGTCGCGTCCCGGCTGCCGCACCAGCTCTCCGGCGGCCAGCGTCAGCGGATCGCGCTCGCCCGCGCGCTCATCCTCCGCCCGCAGGTGCTGCTGCTCGACGAGCCGCTCGGCGCCCTCGACAAGCAGCTGCGCGAGCAGATGCAGATCGAGCTCAAGCAGATCCAGCGCGAGGTCGGCATCACCTTCGTCTTCGTGACGCACGACCAGGAGGAGGCCCTCACCCTGAGCGACCGGGTGGCCGTGTTCAACGGCGGGCGCATCGAGCAGATCGGCACGCCGCGCGAGGTGTACGAACTCCCCCGGACGGAGTTCGTCGCTCGCTTCCTCGGGCTGTCGAACGTGCTGCCGCCGGATGTCGCGGAGCGCGTCGCGGGCAGCCGCGCGGCGCTGAGCGTCCGGCCTGAGCGGGTGCGCATCGTCTCGCCGGGGGAGCACTCTCATCCGGGCGAGACGACGCTGGCGGGGACGGTGGCCGAGATCGTCTACACGGGGCCGACCACGCGCTACCTCGTCGACGTCGAGGAGGGTCTGCAGATCATCGCAGAGCGACCCAATGCGCACCATCCGGCCGCCACCGAGTCCTTGGCGCGTGGCACGGAGGTCCGCGTCGCCTGGCAGGCGGACCACGCCGCCCGACTCCCCTGAGACACCGTCATCCGTCCAGAACCATCGACCATCAAGGAGTGAGCACATGCGATCCACGATCATGACCGGGACGGCGCTGGTCGCCGTGTCCCTGCTGACGCTGTCCGGATGCAGCAGCACAGGCGAGGACGACGAGGCGCCGGGGCTGTCGATCGACGTCCCCGACGTGCCGATGCAGGAAGAGCTCGGCGACTACGAGGACGAGGTGAACATCGTCGCCTGGAGCGGCTTCGTCGAGCCCGCGTGGAGCGACGAGTTCACCGCGGAGACGGGGTGCGTCGTCAACCGGCGCGTCGCCGGAACGAGCGACGAGATGGTGCAGCTCATGCGCTCGGGCGACTACGATCTCGTGTCGGCGTCGGGCGATGCGAGCCTGCGCCTCATCGCGGGCGGCGACGTCGCGCCGCTCAACCTCGACCTCATCCCGAACTTCGGCGACGACATCGTCGAGGGGATGAAGGGCCAGCTGTACGACACCATCAACGGCCAGTCGTACGGCGTCCCCATCGGGCGCGGCGCGAACATCCTGCAGTACAACAGCGAGGTCGTCACCGAGGCGCCCACGAGCTGGGACGTCGCGTGGGAGGCCGACAGCCCCTACGCGGGGCAGATCATCGCGTACGACGCGCCGATCTACATCGCCGACGCCGCGGTCTACCTCATGGCGCACGAGCCCGACCTCGGCATCACCAACCCCTACGCCCTCGACCAGACCCAGCTCGACGCGGCCATCGAGCTGCTGCAGGAGCAGAACGCGATCGTGTCGGAGTACTGGTCGGATGCGGCGGCGCAGGTCACCTCGTTCGTCGGCGGCACGACCGTGCTCGGCACCTCCTGGGAGGTGCTGCGCAAGCTCACGGAGGACGAGAAGTTCGGCAGCGTCCTCCCGGAGGAGGGGTCGACCGGATGGTCGGATGCGTGGATGCTCTCCGCGCAGGCGGCGAATCCCGACTGCGCGTACGCGTGGATGGACTACACCTCCTCCCCGGAGGTCAACGGGGCGATCGCGATGAACTTCGGCATGGCGCCCGCCAACGCGGCGTTCTGCGAGACGAGCGACGAGGCGCAGGCGCACTGCGACGACTACCACGCGACCGACGAGGAGTACTTCGAGAACGTCTGGTTCTGGACCACCCCGATCGAGCAGTGCATCGACGGCCGCACGGACGTCACGTGCACCAACTTCCAGCAGTGGACGGACGCCTGGCTCACCGTCAAGAGCTGACCGCGCGGGCGGGGCGGCTCACACCGCCCCGCCTCCCCTCACGACAGGACGAACATGAAACGGCGACTTCGCCTCGCGAGCCTGCTCGCGCTGCCGATGGCGTGGCTCATCGGCATCTACATCCTCTCCCTCGTCATGCTGCTCGTCACGGCGTTCTGGGTGACGGACCCGTTCACCTCGAAGGTGACGCCGGGCTTCACGCTGCGCAACTTCGAGCAGCTCGTCGTGAATCCGGCGTACCTCTCCACGGCGCTGCGCACGCTCGGGATCGCGCTCGCCGTCACGGCGCTGTGCATCCTCGTCTCCGTGCCGCTGGGGATCTTCATGGCCAAGATCGCGCCCGCCTGGCTGCGGGCCGTGCTGGCCGTCGCCATCACGCTGCCGTTGTGGGCGGGCTACCTCGTGAAGATCCTCGCAATGCGGATCACCTTCACCGAGGACGGGTTCTTCAACGCGGTGCTCTCGCCGCTGGGCATCAGCGGCCCGGGCTTCGGCATCGTCACGGTGGTGCTCACCCTCACCTACCTCTGGCTGCCGTACATGTCCGTCCCGGTGTACACGGCCATCCGCCAGCTTCCGTCCCACCTCTTCGACGCCTCGGCCGACCTCGGCGCGGGTGCATGGCGCACCATCCGCACGGTCGTCCTGCCGCTCATCCGGCCGGCGATCATCGCGGGATCCGTCTTCACGTTCTCGCTGAGTCTCGGCGACTACCTCGCCGCCCGGTTCGTGGGAGGGTCCACGCAGATGATCGGCAGCGTCATCGCGTCGAACATCAACCTCAACCCGCCGATCGCGGCGGCCTTCTCGATCGTGCCCATCGTCTTCGTCGTCGTCTACCTGGTCAGCGTGCAGCGCACGGGCGCGCTGCAGCGGATGTGAGGTCATCGTGCTCAGACTCTCCCTCGGCGCCAAGGCGGCGCTCGGTGCGATCGTCGTCGCCGTGCTCGCCTTCATGTACGTGCCGCTCCTGCTCGTGGTGCTCAACTCCTTCAACGCCGCGCGCATCGCGAGCTGGCCCATCCGGGGCTTCTCACTCGAGTGGTGGGGCAGGGCGTTCACGAGTGAGCCGATCCACGCGGCCGTGGGGAACTCGATCGTCGTCGGCCTCGGCGCCACGACCGTCGCACTCGTCCTCGGCACGCTCGTCGCCTTCGCGCTGCGGCGCCACTCCTTCTTCGGCACGCAGACGGTCAGCCTCCTCGTCGTGCTGCCCATCGCCCTGCCCGGGGTCGTCACGGGCGTCGCGCTCAACAACACGTACAACCAGCTGCTCGAGCCGATCGGGATCCACGTCGGGTACTTCGGGATGATCGTCGCGCACGGCACCTTCTGCATCGTCATGGTGTTCAACAACGTGCTCGCGCGTCTGCGGCGACTGAGCCCCTCCGTGGAGGAGGCCGCAGCGGATCTCGGCGCGACGCCGTGGCAGACGTTCCGGATGGTCACGTTCCCGCAGTTCCGCGGCGCCTTCGTCGCGGGCGGCGTCCTCGCCTTCGCCCTGAGCTTCGACGAGGTCGTCGTGACGATCTTCACGGCCCCGCCCGGTGTGGACACGCTGCCGCTGTGGATCATGAACCAGATGGCGCGGCCCAACGAGGCGAGCGTCGTGAACGTCGTGGCGACCGTCATGATCGTGCTCTCGCTCGTCCCCGTGTGGATCTCGCAGCGGCTCGCGAGGGACGCCGACTGATCGGCGGCGTCTTCTACGATCGGACTCGTGGCGCGGAGCGTCTCTCGGAACGATCCGGTGATCGTCGCTCCCGCCACGGAGGAGGATCCATGAGCACCGCCGACATCCCCCCGAGGCTGGTCAACCTGCGCGACGTCGCGACGGCGAGCCCGCTGCTGCGCCCCGGCGTCCTGCTGCGCAGCGACGCCCCGCACTCCGAGGACGAGCCTCCCGGCGTCGACGCGTGGCCACCGGCCGTCGTGCTCGATCTGCGCGACGCGGCGGAGAAGCGCGAGGCCCATCCGTACTCGTCCCGCAGCCGCATCGTCGACCTCCCGCTCCTCGGAGGACGGGCGAGGATGGATCCCGACGAGGTCGACGTGGAGGCGTTCCTGCGGGCGGGCCTCGGCGGCATGTACGTGTCGATGATCCAGGGACAGGCCGCCGCGCTCCTCATCCGTGCGATGGAGGAGATCGCGCGGGCGGACGGCGCGGTGCTCGTCCACTGCACGGCGGGCAAGGACCGCACGGGCGTGACGGTCGCCCTGGCGCTCGCGCTCGCGGGCGTGCCGTACGACGACATCGTGGCCGACTACGTCCGCACGGCGGAGAACATGCCGGGCGTGCGTGCGCGGGCCGCCCGCACCGTCGCCGCCCGCACGACGGGCACGCGGCTCGCCCTCGACGTGCCGGCGGAGATCCTGACCGCTCCCGCGCCCGCGATGGAGACCTTCCTCGACGCCCTCGACGCGCGTGGCGGCGCCGAGTCCTGGTTCCGCTCGACCGGCGGCGAGCCCGGGACGGTCGACGCCCTGCACGCCCGCCTGCGGGGCCGAGGCGCCGGGAGTAGCCTGACCGCGTGACCGTGATCATCGCCTTCTTCGCCAATGTGCTCGTCGCGGTCGCGAAGACGGTCGCCGCGGTCGTCACGTCCTCCGCGTCGATGGTCGCGGAGGCCGCGCACTCGTGGGCCGACGCGGGCAACGAGATCTTCCTGCTCATCGCCGACAGGCGGGGCGCGCGCCGCAAGGACGCGCGCCATCCGCTCGGTTACGGACGCAGCGCCTTCGTCTGGTCGCTCGTCGCCGCGTTCGGCATCTTCACGGCCGGGTCGATCGTGTCGATCATGCACGGGGTGCAGGAGCTCGCCTCCGATGAGCCCGTCGAGAGCCCCGTCGTCGCCTACGTCGTCCTCGGGGTCGCCTTCGTGCTCGAGGGGACGTCGTTCCTGCAGGCGTTCATCCGCTCGAGACGACTCGCCCGCGAGCGCGGCACGTCGACGTGGGACTACGTCATCGAGACGAGCGACACGACGTTGCGTGCGGTGTTCTTCGAGGACGCCGCCGCGCTCGTCGGGCTCCTGATCGCGGGAGGGGCGATCGCCGTCCACCAGATCACGGGCGTCGCGGCGTGGGACGCCGTGGGCTCGATCCTCGTCGGGCTGCTGCTCGGAGTCGTGGCCGTGGTGCTCATCTGGCGCAACATGGCGTTCCTCGTCGGGACGAGCGCGTCTCCCGTGCTGCGGGCGCGGGCCGGACGCGCGCTCCTCGAATCGGCCGACATCGAGCGCGTGACGTATCTGCACATCGAGTACGTCGGACCCAACCGCCTCTTCATCGTCGCCGAGATCGACCTCGCCGGCGACGCGCGCGAGCACGACGTCGCGCGCCGGCTCCGCGAGGTGGAGCGCCGGATCGAGGCCCACCCGGTCGTCGAGGCCGTCGTGCTGTCCCTGTCCGTCGACGACGAGCCGTCGCTGGAGTTCGCCGAGGCCGGCCCCGTCCGCTGAGCCTCGCCGTCCCGTCAGCGGACGGCGCCGCCCGGAGGTCGCCGCCGAGGGGAGGGCGTCAGCTGCGCCGATCGCGCAGGTACTCGTTCATCCCGTCGGTGAACGCGCGGTCGATCGTCACGTCCTCGCCGTCCAGGGCGCGGATCGGAGCGGCGAGCCGCTGGCTGTTGACGAGCCACATCTGGTCGGCCTGCCGGAGCTCCTCCGCCCGGACGGGCCGGTACTCGGTGCGCATCCCGAGGGCCGCGAGCCATCGATACGCCCCGAGCTGTCCCGTCCCGTGCAGCACGCCGAAGTCGGGGGACGGGGTGACGAACGCGTCGCCGAAGCGCAGGATCAGGGTCGCGGTGGGGCCTTCCAACGCGTATCCGTCGGTCGTCGTGAACACGACGTCGTCCGCTCCGCGGCGCGCGGCCTCGCGGATCGCCGCGCGGTTGACGGCGTAGGAGAGCGTCTTCGCCCCCTGCAGCAGCCACGGCGAGGTCTGCGCGACGTTCAGGGGATAGCCGCGATCGAGCGTGACGACCCGGATGCCCTGCGTGCGCTCCCGGCTCCAGTCCGGGTTCACGTCGACGAAGGCGTATCCGAACGGGTCGCTCTCGCGCGCTTCGATCCCGCGTGTGAGCACGTACTTGGCGTATGCGTCGGCGATGCCCCCGCCGAGGGCGCGGTAGCCGATGCGCACCGCCTCCCGGTACGCGTCCGCGTTGGGGGCCGGCAGCTCCAGGATGCGGGCGGAGTTGGCGAAGCGCGTCAGGTGCGCCTCCTCCTCGTGGACGTATCCGTGACGGATGCCGACGGACTCGAAGATCCCGTCGCCGCGGGTGATCCCGAGGTTCATGGCGTCGACGATCGGCTCGTCGAACGGCACGATCCGGAACGGCTCGGCGCTCGGACGGGAGCCCACGACGGGCTCGTGGATGACGACTACTGCGGGCATGCGGTTCTCCTGGGATCTCGGGTCGACGGGTTAATCCGATCGACATCGTCCGTAACGTCGCGGTCACACCGGGCTAATACTGTTCCGGTTACAGAAGCTAAGACACATCCTTATATATCACCAAATCGAACAGGAGTGACCGTGGTCAGGAAGCATCGCTATCTCGCAGGAGGGGCCATCGCGGTTCTCGCGCTCGCGGGCTGCTCGTCGGCGGACTCCGGCGAGGAGTCGGCGGCGGGTGCCGCGCCCGAGGACTGCATCGAGATCGCCGACGACGCGGTGGTCGAGCAGGGCGTGCTGAACATCGGCACCAATGCGACCCTGCCGCCCCTCAGCTATGTGGACGCCGACGGCGAGATCCGGGGGCAGCGCTGGGAGCTGGGCGAAGAGCTCGGCGCGCGCCTCTGCCTCGACGTCGCATGGACGAACGCGCAGGCGACATCGCTCCAGCCGTCCATGGAGGCGGGCCGGATCGACATCGTCGACATCGGCTACTTCGTGACGGAGGAGCGCATCGCCGAGATGCGGATGATCCCGACCGAGCGGATGGGCATCAGCGTGAGCGTCGCCGCGGGGAATCCTCGCGGCGTCGAATCCGTGGAGGATCTCTCCGGGCTCACCCTCGGGGCGGCCGTGTCGAGCTTCGAGGAGGCGACCCTCCAGACGATCTCGGACGGGCTCGTCGAGGACGGCCTCGATCCGATCGACATCCGGAGCTTCGACGAGTACGACATGGTGTTCCAGGCTCTCAGCGCGGGGCAGGTCGACAGCGTCGCGACGACCAGCCCGGTCGCCGCCTACTACGCCGACAAGGGAGGATTCGACGCCGCCATCGAAGGCCTGGAGCTGACCGACACCGCGCTCGTCGTGAGCAACGGCCCGCTCGCGGACGCCGTGATCGAGGCGCTCGACGCGATGAAGGCGGACGGCTCGTACGACGCGCTCATCGCCGACTACAGCCTCGAGCCGGTCGACGACTTCGCCGTGCAGTACACGGGCGAGTGAGCGGATCCTCGTGAACGAGCGGATGACGACATGAACTTCGACTGGGGCGCGCTGTTCGACGCCCTCGTGAACGTGCGACTGCTCGAGGGCGCATGGACGACGGTCTGGCTCTCGGTCCTCTGCATGGCCTTCGGGCTCGTGGGCGGCGTGCTCCTGGCCGCCATGCGCGGATCCTCGTTCGTGCTCTTCTCGGGGCTCGCACGCCTGTACATCTGGGTCTTCCGCGGGACGCCGGTCCTCGTGCAGCTCATCGTGATCTTCACCGGTCTGCCGCAGATCGGGATCACCCTCGGCGTGGTGGCGACCGCGATCATCGGCCTGAGCCTGAACGAGGCCGCGTACCAGGCGGAGATCATCCGTTCGGGGTACCAGGCCGTCTCGCGCGGTCAGTTCGAGGCGTCGCGAGCGCTGGGGATGACGGAGCCCGTCCTGTTCGGCCGGATCATCGCCCCGCAGGTCGCGCGTGTCACGCTCCTTCCGCTCGGCAACCAGTTCAACTCGCTCATCAAGGCGACGTCGCTCGCCTCCGTGATCTCCATGGACGAGCTGCTGCGGCGCACGCAGCAGCTGGGGCAGCTCACCTTCCACGTGCTCGAGACCTTCACCGTCGCGGCGCTGTACTACCTCCTCATGACCACGGTCTGGGGATGGGCGCAGAACGCGATGGAACAGCGGCTGAACCGGCACACGCGTCCGGTGCGTGCCGATCGGAAGAACAGGACGGTGATGGCCGATGTCGCCTGAATCGATCGTCGACACGACCGCGTCCGGCGCCGTCCGCGCGCGCGACGTGCACAAGTCGTACGGATCCCATCATGTGATCCGGGGCATCGACCTCGACATCGCCGCGGGCGAGGTCGTCACGATCCTCGGTCCGAGCGGCGGCGGCAAGAGCACGTTCCTGCGCATGCTCAACTCCCTCGAGTCGCCCGACAGCGGCGTGATCGAGGTGTCGGGGCAGCCCTTCGCGCACCCGAGCTGGCTGGCGCGCACGTTCGGCTGGGGGAGCCGTCCGCTCGCGCACCAGAGGAGCCGCATCGGCATGGTGTTCCAGCAGTTCAACCTCTTCCCGCATCTGACCGCGCTCGAGAACGTCGCCGCGGGGCCCGTGTACGCGTTGCAGGAGGAGAGGAAGGCCGCCACGGAACGTGCGGCCGAGCTGCTGACGGCGGTCGGCCTCTCCGACAAGGTGGGCGCGTACCCGGATCGGCTGAGCGGCGGACAGCAGCAGCGGGTCGCGATCGCACGCGCGCTGGCGATGGACCCGTCGGTGCTGCTGTTCGACGAACCGACGAGCGCCTTGGACCCGGAGATGGTGAGCGAGGTGCTCGACGTCATGGTCGGGCTCTCCGGCCGGGGGATCACCATGGTCGTCGTCACGCACGAGATGGGCTTCGCGCGTGCCGCGGCGCACAGGGTCGTCTTCATGGCCGACGGCCGCGTCGTCGAGCAGGGGCGCCCGGACGAGTTCTTCACGAACCCGACCGAGGAGCGGAGCCGGCGGTTCCTGGAGAAGATCCTGTGATGCCCCGGCCTGGGTCAGATCGCTCCGGTCACGCGCTTGCGGAAGTCCTTCACGTGCTCGACGAGGACCTCCCGCAGGGCCGCCCCGTCGTGCTCGGTGCACGCCGCGAGCGTCGCCCGGAGGCTGTCGAGCTGCTGCGAGCGGGGCTCCATCCCGCATCTCGTGAGGTAGAACAGCCGCAGCGACGCGTCGTGGAGGCCGGAGTAGATGCTCACGAGGTAGCGGTTGCCCGTCGCGTCCAGCAGCGTCTCGTGGAATCGACGGTCGATGTCGGGATCCGACTCGAGCTCGGGGCCGGCGCCGTCCTCCAGGATCCGGATGAGCTCGCGGAGAGCATCGAGGTGCTCGTCCGTGATGTGCCGGAGGGCCTGGTCGGCGATGACGGACTCGATCGCGATGCGCAGATCGAAGATCTGCTGCACGTCGTCGAGGTTGAGCGGCGCGACCGCCGTGCCGCGGCGAGCGGTGATCGTGACGAGGCCCTCGTTGCTGAGCCATTGGAGCGCGTCGCGGATGGGAGTGTGCCCGAGCCCGGTGACCTCCACGAGGCGCGCCTCGCTGAGCAGCTCGCCCGGCCGGAGCTCGCACCGGATGATCTGCTGCCGAATGATGTCGTGCGCTTGCTGCGCCTTCGTGCGCTTGGTCCCTGACGTCACTTATCCGGCTCCCTGGTCGAGCATGACGCGCTGTTGCGCGCGAATCAAATATATCTGCTGATGCATTAATCGGCGGTCGCGGCTCTGCGAACGCCCACGAAAGGCCCTCATGAATCGCCACGACGTCGACTGGCTCGGATACTGGCCCGCCGCACCCACGCCCTTCACGTCCGCGGGCGACCTGGACGAGACGGCCCTCGCGCAGCTCATGGAGCTCTACGTCTCCCAGGGCGTGCACGGCGTGCTCCTGAACGGGAGCACGGGGGAATGGTTCAGCCAGACGCCCGAGGAGCGGCGGCGCGTCGCCGAGATCGCCGTCGACGCCGTCGACGGCAGGATCCCGGTGGTCGTCGGCGTCACCTCCTACACGATCGCGGAGTCCTCGGAGCTCGCGCGCCACGCGGCGCGCGCGGGGGCCGCCGGGGCGCTCGCCACGCCGCCGCCGTACGTCCACCCCTCCGCGGCGGAGATCGTCGCGTTCTACGAGCAGGTGAGCTCTGCGACCGAGCTGCCGTTCATGGTCTACAACTGGCCGCGCGGGACCGCGGTCGACATGGCGCAGGTGCCCGGTCTGATGAGCGCGCTCGCGGACATCCCCCATGTCGCCGCGATCAAGGACTCGACGGGCGACTGGAACGCGATGGTCTCCACGCTCGAGGAGGTCGGCGATCGCGTGCGCGTGTTCGGCAGCCTCGCGCACCGGAAGGGGCTCGCGCTCATGCTCGGGCTCGGAGGGGACGGCGCGATCGACGGCGGCGGCGTGGGCGCGCCGTACGCGGTGCCCTTCTTCGACGCCGTGGCCGACGGCAACGCGGAGCTGGCGCGCTACTGGGTCGACAAGTATCAGGCGATCAGCGGGCGGCTCATCGCACCCGACTACGCCGGCAGGTTCGCGTCGCCGATCTCTCAGCTGAAGGCCGCCATGTGGCTGCTCGGACAACCCGGAGGCGTCGTCAGGGAGCCGCTGTCGCCGCTCGTCGAGCCCCGGGCGGTCGCTGCGATCGCGGAGATCCTGCGCGAGGCGGGTCTCATCGTCCGCGAGGCGCGACTGCGCGCCGCCCTGGCGGGAGAGATCGCGTGAGAGGCACCGCCGACGTCGTCGTCATCGGCGGGGGAGTGCTCGGCGCCGCCACCGCCTTCGAGCTGAGCGAACGCGGACACGACGTCGTGCTCCTCGAACGAGCCCTCCCCGGACGCCAGGGATCGGGGACGACCGCCGGAAACCTGCACATCCAGGCCATCCACCCCGAGCGGCCCGGGCAGGACGTGCCCGTCGACACCGCCCGCCTCCTCCCGCTGCAGCGCGAGGCGAGCCTCCTCTGGGACGAGCTCGAGGCGCGCCTCGACGCGGACCTGGAGGTGACGCGCTCCGGCGGCTTCACGGTCGCCGAGACGGATGCCCAGGAGCGGGCGCTTCGCGAGAAGCATCGGTGGGAGCGGGCGGCGGGCGTGCCGACGGAGGTGATGGACGGGGACTCCGTCCGCGCGGCGTCCCCGTCGATCGGGCCCTCCGTGCGCGCCGCCACCTACTGCGCGTGGGACGGCTATGCGAACAGCCTGCTGGCGATCCCCGCCTACCTCCGGCGCGCCTCCGGGCTGGGGGCGCGCGTCTACGCGCACGCGCCCGTGCGCGCCCTCGACAGGCGCCCGGAGGGGACATGGCTCGTGACGAGCGATGCCGGCGAGTTCGAGGCCCCCTTCGTCGTGAACGCCGCGGGCCCGTGGATCCAGGAGGTGATGGCGCTCGCCGGTGCGCGCATCGCCATGGCGCCGATCGCGATCCAGATGCACGAGACGGTCCGCGCGGGCCGTCTCCTGGAGGTGCTCGTGCAGCATGTCGGCCGAGGGCTCTCGGTCAAGCAGGTGCGCACGGGGAACGTCGTGATCGGAGGGGGCTGGCCTGCGGGAGCGCTGCGCCTCGGGGACTACACGCCCATCGACGAGCGGAGCGCCGACGGCAACATGTCCGACGCACGCCGCATCGTCCCGGCCGTGTCGGCCCTCCGGCTCTCGAGGGCGTGGGCGGGGCCCCTCGCCGCCACGCCCGACGAGATGCCCGTGGTCGGCGCCGTCCCGGGCCACGACGGGCTCTTCGTCATGGGCGGCACCTACGCGTTCACGTTCTCCCCTCTCTGGGCCCGCACGATCGCAGAGCTCATCGGCCGGGCCGCCCCCGCGATCGAGGTGGACGACCTGGGCCCGGGCCGCCTCCTCTCCCCCTCCACCGTCGGACATCGTCAGGAAGCGGTCATCTGATGCACAACACGAACGCGCGCGCCCCGCGGCCGGGCATGCCCGGCCATCCGGACTCGCTGTGGCTCGTCGGCGGTCACATCGTCGACGTCGTCGCCGGGACCGTGCTCGAGGGCCGCAACGTCGAGCTCCGCGGCGGACGCATCGTCGCGGTCACGCCCTCGCCCGCGCCCGTCGGCGCGAACGTCCTGGACATCGGCGGGCGGTTCGTCGTGCCGGGACTCGTCTCCGTCCACACGCACCTGACGATCGTGTATCCGTTCGAGGACACGGACCTCCACGAGAGCAGCGGCGCGAGCGCTCTGCGTGCGCTCGCGCGGGCGGGCGACGCCCTGCACGCGGGGGTGACGACCGTGCGGTGCCTCGACGAGCGCAACGACGCCGACATCGTGCTGCGCGCCGCGGTCGCGCAGGGATGGGCGGACGCGCCGCGCATCTTCGCCGCCGGCCGCGCGATCGGCGTGACGAACGGTCACGGCAAGGGGCTCGGCGGCATCAACGCCGACGGGCACGACGAGTTCCTCAAGGCCGCGCGGGCGTCGCTCGAGCGTGGCGCCGACCACGTGAAGGTGTTCATCACGGGTGGGATCGCGCACGCGAACGAGAGCTACAGCGGCGCTCAGATGACCCCGGAGGAGATGCGCGCCGCCGTTCGCGCGACGAGGGAGGCAGGAGGCTACGTCGTCGCGCATGCGGGCGGAGGCGGCGCGATCAGCGAGGCGATCGACAACGGCATCCGCCACTTCGAGCACGGCTACGATCTCGACGACGCCGTGATCGAGAAGATGGCGCGGGCGCGGGCGTACCTGTCGCCCACGCTGTCCGTCACCTCGAGCCCCGGATGGATGAGGGCGCACGGCTTCACCGAGTGGCAGATCGAGCTCGCGGCCCGGGTCGGCCCCGTCCACCTCGCCTCGGCCCGCCGCGCCATCGCGCGGTCGGTCGATCCGGCGGACCTCGACGGCGAGGGCATCCGGATCACGGTCGGCACCGACTACCTCCCCGGGGAGCCGCACGACGGCACATCGTGCCACGTCAGGGAGATGGAGTACCTGGAGCAGGCGGGCATGGCGCCGGAGAGCGTCCTGCGCGCGGGGACCTGGGAGGGTGCCCGGTCGATCGGCGCGCAGGCGCTGTTCGGCGCCATCGCCGAGGGGTCGGCCGCGGACATCGTCCTGACGATCGAGGACCCGACTCGCACGGTCTCCGCGCTCCGGACGATCGACACCGTGATCCAGGAAGGCCGGATCGTCCGCTCGGCGCTCGTCGGGAGCACGTGGGGAGCGCGGACATGACGGGGTCGGCCGGGCGGGTCGGCGGACAGGTCGCGGGCGCGGAGACGCGCCGCGAAGGGAGGACGAGAGGATGACGATCGAGCTGATCGTGCGCGGCGGGACCGTCGTGGAGCCGACGTGGCAGGGGCCGGCGGACCTCTTCGTCGAGGAGGGGAGGGTGGCGGCGATCGTGGCGCCGGGCGCCGCCGCGCCCGCGGGGTCGGAGAACGCGCGCGTGATCGACGCGACCGGTCGTCTCGTCATGCCCGGCGGCGTGGACCCCCACTGCCACGTCGGATACGCCTCGGGAGAGTTCACGTCGCTCGACGACTACCGCGGCTGCACGCTCGCGGCGCTGCACGGCGGGACGACGACGATCGTCGACTTCGCCATCCCGTCGCCCGGGCAGCGACCGCTGGACGTCGCCCGCGCGCAGCGGGCGAAGGCGTCGGAGGGCCTCTGCGACAGCGCGCTGCACGCGTCCGTCGTCGCCTGGGACGACTCGACGGAGGAGCAGCTGCGCACGCTCGCGAGCGAAGGCATCGTCACCGTGAAGATGTTCACGACGTACCGCGGCGAGACGATGGCCGACGACGACACGATCCTCAGGACGATGCAGACCCTCGCCGACATCGGCGGGATGGTCGTCATCCATTGCGAGGCGAACCACATCATCGAGGAGGACCAGCGCAGGGCGCAGGTGCGAGGCGAGATCGACGCCGGGCACATGAGCGGGACGCGGAGCGCGCTCGCCGAGACCGCGGCCGTCGCGGAGGTCCTGGCGATCGCGGAGAGGCTCGGATCGCCGATCTACTTCGTGCACCAGTCCACGCCGGCCGCCATCGAGCTCGTCTCGGCCGCGAGACGACGCGGGATCCCGGCGTACTCGGAGGGCGTCGCGCATCACCTCGTGCTGGACGACGGGAAGTACGCCGGCCCGGAGCCGGAGCGATACGTCTGCTGCCCGCCGCTGCGGGACCGCGAGACGGTCGACGCGCTCGGCGGCTATCTCTTCAACGGGGAGATCACGACCCTGGCGAGCGATCACTGCTGCTACGACCTCGCGCAGAAGCGCGAGCATCCCCACGACGTGAGGTCGATGCCCAACGGCCTTCCCGGCGTCGAGACGCGTCTCCCCGTCGTCTTCAGCGAGTACGTCGTCGGGAAGGGGCTGTCCCCGCAGAGGTTCGTCGAGCTCTCCGCCGCCAACCCGGCGAGGGTCAACGGGCTCTACCCTCGCAAGGGAGCGCTGCAGCCGGGATCCGACGCGGACATCGCCATCTGGGACGCGAAGGCGGTGTGGACGATCGGATCCGGCGGGCTGCACATGGCCACGGACTACAGCCCCTACGAGGGGATGGAGATCACGGGCAGGCCCACCACGGTGATCGTGCGCGGGCGGGTCGTGATCGAGGGCGGCGAGCTGGTCGATGGCACTCCTCGTGGCCGTCACCTTCCGGCGGGTGCCGTCGACCTCACGGTGTTCTGACCTCCGACTTGGGGCATCCGCGCCGCGTCGGGTACTATATGAAGGTTGCGCGGCTGCAGCCCTGCCTGCGTCGGTCCGCGCGACGTGCAACACACCCTCCTGATACCGGGAAATGCCCGGCATCCGTTCAAGTCCGAAGGAGGTGGGTCAGTGACGCACCAGTACGAACTCATGGTCATCATCCAGCCTGAGGTCGACGAGCGCCAGGTCCCCACACATCTCGACAAGTTCCTCTCGGTCATCACCGACAACGGTGGTTCGATCGAGAACGTCGACATCTGGGGCAAGCGCCGTTTCGCATATGAGATCCAGAAGAAGACCGAGGGCATCTACGCCGTCGTCAACTTCACCGCGACCAGCGAGGCGACGGTCGAGCTCGACCGTCAGCTCAAGCTCAGCGAGCTGATCATCCGCACCAAGGTGCTGCGCGCCGAGGAGGCCATCGCCCTGGTGGCGGCCGAGGCGAAGCGCGCCGAGGAGAAGGCTGCTCGCAAGACGGCGGCGAAGGCCTAGAGCATCATGGCCGGCGAAACCGTCATCACCGTCGTGGGAAACCTCACGGCTGACCCCGAGCTGCGCTACACGCAGAACGGCCTGCCCGTGGCGAACTTCACGATCGCCTCGACGCCGCGCAACTTCGATCGCGCGTCCGGCGAGTGGAAGGACGGCGAAGCCCTCTTCCTCCGTGCCAGCGTCTGGCGCGAGTTCGCCGAGCACGTCGCCGGCTCGCTGACGAAGGGCATGCGCGTCGTCGCACAGGGCCGCCTGCGTCAGCGCTCCTACGAGACGAAGGAGGGCGAACGCCGCACCTCCATCGAGCTCGAGATCGACGAGATCGGACCCTCGCTGCGCTACGCCACCGCCCAGGTCACCCGTGCCGCCGGAGGCGGCGGGGGCAACTACGGCGGCGGCAACAACGCCGGTGGCGGCAACGCCGCTGTCGGCGGCAATGCGGGCTACGGCCAGCAGCGCCCCGCGCAGCAGACCTCGGACGAGCCCTGGGCGACGCCCGGGCAGTCCGGCGCCGACGCATGGAGCACCCCGGGGTCGTTCTCGGACGACACCCCGTTCTGATCCCCCCACTCGTTTTCCTAAGGACCTGAAATGGCTGGAAAGTCCAGCGGCGACCGCCGCAAGCCGCGGAAGGGCGCGAAGAACGCCGCTCCCGCGAAGTCGATCCGGGTCGGCGTCATCGATTACAAGGATGTCGCGACCCTTCGCAAGTTCATCTCGGAGCGCGGCAAGATCCGCGCCCGTCGTATCACCGGCGTCTCGGTGCAGGAGCAGCGTCTGATCGCTCGCGCGATCAAGAACGCGCGCGAGATGGCGCTCCTGCCCTACGCAGGCGCCGGCCGCTAAGGAGCACCCATGTCGAAGCTGATTCTCACGAACGAGGTCGACGGCCTGGGCAGCGCCGGAGACGTGATCGAGGTCAAGGACGGGTACGCCCGCAACTACCTCATCCCCCAGGGCTTCGCCGTCTCGTGGAGCCGCGGTGGCGAGAAGCAGGTCGCGGTCATCCGCGCGGCCCGCGAGGCTCGCGCGATCGCGACCCACGACGAGGCCGTCACCCTGAAGGACGCCATCGAGAACGCGCGCGTGCGCCTGGCCGTCAAGGCCGGCGCCGAGGGCCGCCTCTTCGGCTCGGTCAAGCCGGCCGACATCGCCCAGGCGGTGTCTGATGCCGGCATCGGCGAGCTGGACAAGCGCAAGATCTCGGTGCCCTCGCCGATCAAGGTCGTGGGCGACCACGAGGCGCTCGTGCGCCTGCACGACGAGGTGACCGCGGTCATCTCCCTGCAGGTCGTCGCGCTCAAGAAGTAGCTCTCAGAGCGACGCGGAAGCGGCGCGGGCCCCTCGGGGTCCGCGCCGCTTCCGCGTGCCCGGGGAGTCTTCCCCATCCCACGAAATCCCCCGACACATGGGACGCGGGGTCTTGCCGTTGTACACAGTTGGGTGTAGCCGACGTCAACCTTCAAGCCCTCCTTTAATCACACTCCCGTCCACAGGGTGTGGGAATCGAAATGCCCTGGTCAAGGAGCAATAATGGAGGTGCGCGCCCCGGGTGCGTGTCCTTTCTCCACAGTGTGATTCCACATCATCCACGGCGTTTTGCGCAGGTCCTCCACAGAGTTATCCACAGGCCTCGTTGAAGGTGCGGAGCAGCGGGCCTAGCGTGAACGCGGCGGATGTCGGTGGTCGATGCTGTCGTGGAGCATGAGCACCCCCGCAGGGGCGGAGAACAGGAGCGCGCGTGTCGATCGCTGAAATCGGGCAGGACCGTCTCGGGGGTCCTCGGGAGCACGAGCGCACGCCCCCCCACGACCTCATCGCCGAGCAGAGCACGCTCGGCGGGATGCTGCTCTCGAAGGACGCCGTCGCCGACGTGATCGAGACGTTGCGGGGCCCGGACTTCTACGTCCCCAAGCACGAGGTCATCTTCGAGGCCGTCCTGTCCCTCTACTCGCACGGCGAGCCGACCGACGTCGTGGCCGTCACCGACGAGCTCATCAAGACCGGCGACCTCCAGCGCGCCGGCGGCGCGGACTATCTGCACTCGCTGACGTCGATCGTGCCGACCGCCGCCAACGCGGGCTACTACGCCGGCATCGTGGCCGAGCGCGCGCTGCTGCGCCGCCTCGTCGACGCGGGGACGAAGATCGCGCAGATGGGGTACCAGGGCCAGGGCGAGGCCGTGGAGCTCGTCAACGCCGCGCAGGCCGAGATCTACAACGTCACGGGCACCGAGCAGACCGAGGACTACGTCCCGCTCACGGTGGCGGTCGACGCCGCCGTGGAGGAGATCGAGGCGGCGCGCGGGCGCGACGGCCAGATGACGGGCATCCCCACCGGCTTCGGCGAGCTCGACCAGCTGACGAACGGTCTGCACGGCGGCCAGATGATCATCATCGCCGCGCGCCCCGCGATGGGGAAGTCGACGCTCGCGCTCGACTTCGCGCGTGCCGCCGCGATCAAGAACGACATGCCGACGATCTTCTTCTCGCTCGAGATGGGCCGCAGTGAGATCGCCATGCGCCTGCTCAGCGCGGAGGGCGCCATCCCGCTGCAGTCGATGCGGAAGGGCAACCTCGACTCCCGCGACTGGACGACGGTCGCCTCGACCCGGGGCCGTATCAACGACGCGCCGCTGTACATCGACGACAGCCCGAACATGACGCTCGTCGAGATCCGCGCGAAGTGCCGGCGTCTGAAGCAGCGCGCCGGCCTCAAGATGGTCATCATCGACTACCTGCAGCTCATGACGAGCGGCAAGAAGGTCGAGTCGCGCCAGCAGGAGGTGTCGGAGTTCTCGCGCGCCCTGAAGCTCCTCGCCAAGGAGATCCAGGTGCCGGTCATCGCGCTGTCGCAGCTGAACCGAGGCCCCGAGCAGCGCCAGGACAAGCGCCCCCAGGTGAGCGACCTGCGCGAGTCGGGCTCGATCGAGCAGGACGCCGACATGGTCATGCTGCTGCACCGCCCGTCGGTGTACGACAAGAACGACAACCCCGGCGGCGCCGAGCTCATCGTGGCCAAGCACCGCAACGGGCCCACGGCGAACATCGAGGTCGCCTTCCAGGGCCACTACTCCCGCTTCGCCGACATGGCGCCCGTGAGCGAGTTCGGCGGGGAGTAGGCGCCGCCGCCGCCGTTCGTATCGCCGCCGCACGACCACACGCGTCGCCTCCTCTGGAGCAGCAGATCCTCGTCGAAGAGGCACAGGATCTCGCCGCAGAAGACCTGGTCGCTCTGTGCTCGGCCGTGCCGGACCGCCGAGCCCGCCCCGGATCATGGCGGAGGCGACGTGAGAAAAGGCTCCAGGCCCTTGTTCGGCCCGTCGGCAGGAGGGCCACCTCGACCCCGTTGCGGAGCCTTGTCCGAGACGGGTAGCCACGGTCGGCTCTGTCCGTGCTCACGGCGTAGAGGCTATGGTGCGACTGGTGATGATGGCGACGGGGACGTGTCCGGCGCCGAGGACGAGGGCGGCGGCCGCGATCCACGGATTGCTGAGCCATGCCGCGGTGGCGAGGAACACCCCGACCGGCAGGATCGCCATCGGAACCGGAACCCGCCACAGAGGCTCGTAGAGCAGCGTGTGTAGACGTCCATCGATGAGGTATCGGGTCCACAGCGCGTAGTACGCGACCAGCGCGATGGCAGCGGGAAGCGTCCACCACCACACAATGTTCCCCGGTCGCGTGATCGCGGGAAGGACGAGGCACAGTGCTTGGCCCGCGCGTTCCAGCCATTCCAGGGGGCGTGGCGCGTGCGCGGCGGGCGTCTGGTCGCGGGGTGGGAACCAGATCAGGAGGAGGTTGGGGGCGAGCGCGGCGATGCTCACGACCAGTCCGAGCGGTGAAAATCCCACGATCGAAAGGCTATCGAGCGATGCGGCGCTCTCAGCGGCGTGGCTTGGGTGCCGTCGCTTGAGCCGTTGCCGATAATCTCAAACCGGGGAATCCAAGCCTGTGCCGAGACCGCTCCGGATCGCGCTTGTCGTGGTCGCGTGGTTCAACCTCCTCTCGCCGTTTCTCCAGCGCGCCGGTCGCCAGCCGGGGTTCGATCGCCGCTGAGTCTCGGGTTCTCCGCGGCTGACGGTGTCGGAAGCCGTACTGTCCGTCCGACGCCTTGCGGTTCGCAGGACTTTAGAGCGTCAGCGATCGCCAAGAAGCTCTTCTGCGGGCCCGGCACGGGCGCTGGGCTGTCGAGGATCCAAGGTCAAAGTCGCGATCGCGAGCGGGCCCATCGTGCGACAACCGCGCGGTGACACCTCGCCGTCCGACGACCGTCGCCACGTCAGAGATCACCCGGTCTGCGACCTCGCCCCTCACAGCCCGAGCTGATCGAGTCTCTCCTCGAACCGCACCTGCACGTCCTCGGGCTCGTCGTCCTCGATCTCGGTCCAGATGGCGTCGAGCTCCTTCTGCACCGACTCCGGGAGCGCGGCGAACTTCTCGTCCCACGCGGCGATCGGCGTCCAGTAGCCGATGACCTTGAACCGGGTGGCGGGCAGGTCGAGCTCCTTGCGCAGGTACTTGCGAACGTCACGCAGCGCCACGGTCTCTCCGGCCACCCACACGTACCCCTCGTCGAGCGGGAGCCGGTCGTCGACGATGCCGCGCACGAGCTGGCCGAGCGCGCTCGGACCGTGTCCGTTGCCGCCGATCATCCAGGTCACCTCGACATCAGCGCCGATGGCGAGGGGGATCCGGTCCTCCTCGCTCGGCACCTCGAGCACGACGCGGGTGCGGACACCCTCCGGAGCGTCTGCGGCGATCCGCGCCGCCGCGGGCAGCCCGGTGAGGTCCGCCACGAGCACCTGCCAGGTGATCCCGGACGGAGGCGAGTACAGACCGGTCGGCGCGTTCAGTCCGAGCACGTGGCCGGGCTCGGCACGAGCAGCCCACGGGCCGGCGACGCCCGCCTCATGGATCACGAAGTCGATGTCGAGCTCGCCGGCATCCGGGCGCACGCTGCTGATCGTGTACGTGCGCATCGGGGCTTCCGGCGCGCCCTCGGGGGTCTCCCACCAGTCGCCCGCGGGTACGGGCAGCGAGACGTCGGTGGGGTCGTCGCCGTGCGGGAAGAACACCCGCACATACTCGTCGCCGATGCCGGTGCTGAGGAAGCCCGCGACGCCGTCACCGCCGAGTGTGATGCGCACGAGCGTCGGGGTGAGCGTGGTCGTGCTGCGGACGATGCCGCGGTGGATGCTCACGAACTCTCCGTCTCTTCGGGGGTGGGGGAGGGAGGGGGCGTGCTCCGTGTCTGGGCGAGCCAGAAGTCTCGGTAGGCGCCGTCGGTCGCGAGCAGTTCCTCGTGCGTGCCCTGCTGCAGGGCCCGGCCGTCGGCGAAGACGACGATCTGCTCGGCGGTGACGGCCTGCTGCAGCCGGTGCGCGATGAGCAGAGCGGTCCGGCCCCTGCGCAGTGCGGCGATCGCCTCCTCCACGGCGTCGCGATGATGCAGGCCGACGTCTGCGGTCGCCTCGTCGAGGATCACCACATCGGGGTCGGCGAGGAAGGCCCGCGCGACGGCGAGCTGCTGGATGCGTCCCTCGTCCAGCGGCACGACCGGGTCGGCGGACGGATGATGCTCGCCGTCGTCCTCGGTGAGCATCGCGTCGACCGCCCACCGGGCTCCGACGGCGTGCAGGGCCGCGACCACATCGTCGAGGCTCGCATCAGGAGCGGCCAGCCGCAGGTTGTCGGCGATCGTGCCGCGGAAGTGGTGGAGCTCCTGCGAGAGGTAGTACGGCGCGCTCGCGTCCGAAGTGAGATGCACGCTGCCCGACATCGGCGGATGATGGCCGGCGATGACCCGGGCGAGCGTGCTCTTGCCCGAGCCGGAGGCGCCGACCAGCGCGGCGGTGGTGCCCGGCTCGACCTGGAGCGTCACCTCGCTGATCCCGCGACCGGTCGTCGGGTAGCGGAACGTCACGTCGCGCACATCGATCCCCGCCGGCTCGATCCGCGCCGTGCGTCGCGGCGCAGCATCCGCACCCGAGTCCCGCGCGCGTGCCGGGGCAGCCGCGGGGGCGAGGTCGATGACGCCCACGAGTCGCGCGAGCCCGATCGCGGCCCGCTGGATGTCGTCGAGACCGAAGATCAGCTGCCCGACCGGGCCGAACAGGCGATGGAAGAGGAGCGCCGCGGTGGTCACCGCGCCCACAGTGATCACGCCGCCGGACTGCAGCAGGAATCCGGTCCCGAGGATCGCGGCCAGGCCGACGAGCTCGCCGCCGTTGATCCACCGGAACAGCCGGTTCGTCGCCCGCACGCCCTCGATCTGCATCCGGATCGAGGCCTCGGCGCGCTTCCGCACGCGTTCGAGCGCCTGGTCCTGCTCGTTGAACGCGGTCAGCGTCTCGATGCCCTCGACCGCGTCGAGCACGGCCTGGCTGCGCGCGGCCTCGCGCACGCGCACCTCGCGGAACACCACGCGCGACTTCCGCAGGAATGCGCGGGTGCCGAGCACGTAGAAGGGCGCCGAGGCGATCCCGGCGAGGGCGAGCCAGGGGTCGAGAGCCGTCAACGCGACCACCGCGACCCCGATCCCGAAGCCCGCCGACAGCAGGGTCGGCGCGACGTTCCCGCCGGCCTCCGCCACCGCGTCGACGTCGCCGGTGACCCGGGAGAGCAGGTCGGCGCTCTCGCCGTCGTCGACCTCGCTCACCGGGAGCCGCATCGCCGAGGCGAACACGTCTTCGCGCAGGTGGGCGAGCATGTCCTGCACCAGCCCGGTGAGCACCCGCACCGCCCACAGCATCACCACGGTGGCGCCGATCGCCCCCAGGCCCGCCCCGGCGACCCAGCCGGCGATGGTCGCGAACCCCGCGTCGGACGCGACGGCATCGACGATGCGGCCCAGGCACGCGGGCATGACGATCCCGAGAGCGGATGTCGTGAGGAAGAGCACCGCGACGGCGATGGCTCGGCCCGGATGCTGTCGCAGCAGCGCGCCGACGACGGCGCGCACGCGCGCGCCCGAGGCGATCGGCAGCAGCGGCGCTGTCGAGGTCAGGTCAGTCATGTCGAGCATCCGATCCTTCGGAGGGGAGCTCGATGACCCGGTCACAGGCGCCGAGCAGCACCGGCGAGGTGGTGATCACGATGACGGTCTCGTCATGATCCGAGAGCGCCCGGGCGATGTGCGCCTCCGTGATGGCGTCGACCGCCGAGGTCGGCTCGTCGAGTACCAGGACATCGGCATCCGTGTGCAGTGCGCGTACGATCCCGATGCGCTGCCGCTGCCCGCCGGAGAGGCGTCGTCCGGCTTCGCCGACCTGCGACTCCCAGCCGCCGACCTGCGCCACGGTGTCGTGCAGGGCCGCCATGTCGACGAGGGCGGCGAGCGGAGGCTCATCCACCCCGTGGCCGCGGACGGCTTCGCGCAGAGTCCCGCTCACGATCGTCTGCCCATGCGGCGGGGCGACGACGCGGCGGCGGTACTCCACCGGATCCAGGTCCGTCAGATCCCGGAGCTCCCCGTCGACCGCGAGTGAGACCCGGCCGCGATCGGGGCGCGTGCGCAGGCCGAGAAGGCGGGAGAGGGCGCGAGCCGTGTCGCTGTCGGCGGGGCGGATGCCGAGCAGCTCCCGCCCGCGCACCTCCACGAGCGGAGAAGCCGAGCCCGCACGGAACGTCAGCACGACGTCGTCCGCCGGTTCCGCGGGGTTGGCGTGCGGCGCGACCGGCGGGTCGAGGAGATCCTCGGCATCGATCACCTCGGTGAGCCTCTTGGCCGAGGCGAGCTTGTGGACCCAGTTCGAGGGGAACGATCCCGCGTAGGCGAGGTACCCGCTGATGAACTGGGCGAGCCCGAGCACCGTCACCAGTTCGCCGATGCTGATGCGGCCCTCCGCGGCGAACCACGCCGACATGCCTGCGAGCGCGGTTGTGGCGACCGCGGCCAGCGTGCCGCCCACCGCCTCGTAGGAGGCGAGCGACCGGCCGGCGACGGTCGCGGCCCGGCGGGACGTGTCGCTCGCCGCGACGTAGCGCCGCACGGCCTCCTCGCGCGCGCCGATCCCCACGAGCACCCGGAATCCGCTCATGAAGTCGGCCGCGACCGCCCCGGCCTCGGTCGCCGCCTGCTGCTCGGCGAAGCCGCGACGTTCGAGCGGACGCGAGACGACCTGCATCACGAGCATCATCGCGATGGTCGAGCCGAACACGACGATCGTCGCGACGGGCGAGATCACCAGCATCGTCAGCCCTGCCCCGATGATCGCGGCGATCGTGGAGCACTGCTGCGCCACCGACCAGGCGACCCCGGCTACCCGGTACGTGTCGGAGGTGACGAATGTCAGCGCCTCACCCGGGGTCATCGTGCGGCGGGAGAGCCGGGGGCGAAGCATCCGGGAGAGGGTGAGGTGGCGCAGGGCCTGCTCGCCGTGGCCGTAGATCGACACCATCAGTCGGGAGGCCGACTGGTAGCTCGTGGTCAGAACGAGGAACGTGCCTACCAGCACGCCGCCCCAGGTCGCGAGCGCGACCGGGTCGGCGGGGAGCACAGCGCGGTCGATCGTCGCACCGATGATGACGGGGATCGTCGCCTCGGCGAGCGCGTGCACGATGAGGAGCGCGGTCGCTCCGACGAGGGCCATACCGCGTCCCTCCGACGTCAGCGCGATCCCGAAGAGCCGCCGCGGAGTGTTCGTCACGGCGTCCGCCGACCGAGCGGGAGCACGAGCGGTGTTCCCGAGACGGGATCGGTGATCACCTTGCAGGGCAGGTCGTACACGGCGTCGACGAGCTCGGCGGTGATGATCTCCCGCGGGTCGCCCTGCGCCACGATGGTCCCGTCGCGCATGGCCACCAGGTGGGTGGCGTAGCGGGCGGCGTGGTTCAGGTCGTGCAGCACCGCCACGAGCGTCGTGCCGCTGCGGTGCAGGTCGGCGAACAGCTCCATCAGGTCGATCTGGTGCGCGATGTCGAGGAACGTGGTCGGTTCGTCGAGCAGCAGGTGCTTCGTCTGCTGGGCGAGGGCCATCGCCACCCACGCGCGCTGCCGCTGTCCGCCGGAGAGCTCGTCGACCAGGCGGCGCGACAGATCGGTGACGCCGGTGGCTGCCATGGCCTCGGACACCGCGCGCTCATCGGCGCTGCTCCAGGTGCGCATCGTGCTCTGGTGCGGGAATCGTCCGCGGCCGACGAGATCGGCCACTGTGATGCCGTCGGGGGCGATGGACGACTGGGGGAGCAGCCCCAACTTGCGCGCGGCCTCCTTCGGCTTGAGCGAGCGCAGCTCGTCGCCGTCGAGGAGCACGGCACCGGTGGTCGGGCGCAGCAGACGGGCGAACCCGCGCAGCAGGGTCGACTTGCCGCACGCGTTCGGGCCGATGATGATCGTGAACGAGTCGTCGGGCACCTCGAGCGACAGGTCGGAGATGATGGGGGTCTCTCCGTAGCCCACCGTGATGTCGCGGGCCAGCAGCGAGGCGGTCATGGGTGTTCCTTTCAGGTGCGGCGCGCGTATTGGGCGGCCAGCAGCCAGGCGAGATAGATGCCGCCGACCGAGACCGTCACGACGCCCACCGGCACCGCGACGAGCTGGGCGACGGCATCCGACACCACGACGAGGGCAGCGCCGGTGAGCATCACGGACACCGTGCCCATCGGGGTGTTCGAGCGGGTGAGGCGCTGCGAGATCTGCGGAGCCGCGAGCGCGATGAACGAGATGGGACCGGCGGCGGCGGTGACGAGGGCGATCAGGGCCACGCCCAACACCATCGCCGCGAGGCGGGTGCGCCCGGGGCTGATCCCCAGCGAGGTCGCCGCGTCGTCGCCCATCTCCAGCACGGGCAGTGTCCGGGCCAGCGGGAGGGAGAGGAGGGTCACGATCACGAACACGATCGCGGCGGGGATGAGCTGGTCGAAGCCGAGCGAGGCGAGTGAGCCCGCGCCCCACGTCGCTGCCATCATCGCCTTCTCGACGCTGACCGAGATCAGGATCCAGGAGGTGAGTGACCCGAGTCCGGCGGAGACGCCGATGCCGACGATGATCAGACGGAACGACGACATCGTGTTCTTGCTGGCCAGCACGTAGACGAGCAGAGCGGTGAACAGGCCTCCGACGAGCGCGCCCGCCGCCTTGAGCATGTACGTGTTCAGCTCGAGGACGACCATCACGAGCGTCACGCCGAACTGGGCGCCGGTCCCGAAGCCGATGATGTCGGGGGAGCCGAGCGGGTTGCGGGTGAGCGACTGGAAGATGCCGCCGGCGAGGGCGAGCGCCGCGCCGCACAGCACCGCGAACAGCGCGCGGGGCAGACGCCACTCGAAGACCACCTGGCGGATGTCGGGGTCGGACGAGGGGTCGACGATCGCCCGGATGACCGAGGCGAAGTCCACCTCGTATGCGCCGATCGTCGTCGAGGCGAGACCCGCCCCGAAGATGACGACGAGGAGCACGACGCACACGATCACGGACCGCACCGGGAGGAGTGCGGCGATGCGTGAGGTCTCGATCCGGATGAGGCGGCGCCCGTGGTCGACCGGTGCGAGCTCGGGGTGCGGGGCTTCGACGCTCGGAACGGCGACGGGTTTCTGGTCGATGCTCACAGTCCGCTCACCCGCTTACGGCGCACGAGGATGATCAGGATGGGTGCTCCCAGGAGGGCGGTGACGATCCCGACGCGCAGCTCCCCGCTGGGAAGGACGATGCGGCCGAGGATGTCGGCGAGCAGCAGGAACGCGGGGCCGATGATCATCGAATAGGTCAGCACCCAGCGCTGATCGGGGCCGGTGAACCAGCGGACGATGTGCGGGATCATGAGCCCGACGAAGGCGATGGGGCCAGCCGCTGCGACGCTGGTTCCGGCGAGCAGCGTGACCGCGATGATGACCAGCACGCGGGTGGTCCGCACGCGCGCGCCGAGGGACTGCGCCAGATCGTCGCCCAACGCCAGGGCGTTCAGGGAACGTGCGCAGAGAAGGCCGATCAGGAGACCTGTGACGATCAGGGGCACCGCCCACGTGAGCTGGTCGAGGGTGCGTCCGCCGATCGAGCCGACTCCCCAGAAGCGCATGACCTGGAGGGTGCTGTGATCGCGCAGCACGATCGCGGTGGTGAAGCCGGTGAACGCGGCACCCAGGGCGACCCCGGCGAGGGTGAGCTTCATGGGCGTCGCGCCGGAGGCTCCGAACGAGCCCAGGAGATAGACGAGCATGGTGAGGACGAAGGCTCCGAGGAGGGCGAAGGGCACGTAGGCGCCCGGGATCGTCAGCCCGAGCACGCCGACCGCGAACGTGACGGCGAAGGATGCCCCGGCGTTCACGCCGAGGATGCCGGGGTCGGCCAGCGGGTTGCGGGTGAAGGCCTGGATCAGCCCGCCGCACACGGCCAGCGCGGCGCCCACGACGATGCCGAGCAGGGTTCGCGGCACCCGCAGTTCGCCCACCATGAGGTGCAGCGGGTTCTCGTCGTCGTATGCGAAGAGCGCCCGGAGCACTGTGACGGGGTCGATCGCGCGGTTGCCGACCGTGAGCGACGCAACGGCGGCGACCACCAGCACCACCGCCGAGACGACGAGTCCCGCCACGAGCGCCCCGTTGCGATGCGGGGAGTCGTGTGCGCGACTCCCCGCATCCGTGTTCGAGACGTCCGCGCCGTCTTCCGTCACCAGTGGAGCCGGGGGAGAGGTCGGCCGGGACATCTCCGACGTCACTTCCCGTCGATGGTCGGCTCGCCTTGCAGCGCGGCTGCGAGGTCGTCGACGTACTTCGGGAGGATGTACTTCAGCGAGAGCACGGTCGGCGCGCTGATCGCGGACGCCTCGGCATCGTCTGCGTAGATGACGTAGGCGCCGTTGGCGACCGGCTCCCAGCGCGAGACGACTTTGTTCTCGACCGTGTACTCGCCCTCGTCCACGCTGCCGCCCCAGGCCGCGAAGAGGTCGGCCTGTACGTCGTAGAGCTTCTCGAGGCTGACGCCGGTGTACCAGTTGTCGCCCTCGGCGCTCGCGAGGAAGCTGTCCATCGCTGAGGTCGAGGTGAAGCCGAGCGCCTCCGTGATGCGCACGCGGGGGTCGTACTCCAGGTAGACGCCGAGGTCGGTTCCGCCCTCGTTCAGGGTCAGGCCCCAGACGAACGTCTTGTCGTCGAACTCGGGGTGCTCGCCGGCGAGGGTGGCGATCTGTTCCTCGGTCTCGGCGATCAGCTCCTCGGCCTTGGCATCCTCAGACATGGCCTTGCCGACGGTGCGGGTCATGCCCTCCCACGTGCCCGGGTTCCAGGGCCCCTCGATGTAGGGCACGGTCGGCGCGATCTCGCTCAGGCGCTCGTACTCGATGTCGGACACCCCGGAGTAGAGGCTGAGGATGAGGTCGGGCTTGAGCTCCTTGATCGCCTCGTAGTTCGGGCCGTCCTCGACGAAGGGGATGATCTCGGGGGTGTCCCCGTACTCCTCGGTGACGAACTCCTCGAACCAGGGCTGGTAGCCGCTCTCGTCCGCGCCCCAGACCTCTTCGATGCCGACCGGGTTGGTGCCGAGTGCGGCCACGATGTCCGGCGTCATCCAGCCGAGGGCCACGATGCGCTGGGGCTTCTCGGGGATCACGGTCTCGCCATGGCCGTGCTCGATGACCACGCCGTCCGTGGAGGCGGGCGCGGGCTCGGTGCCTTCACCGGACGCCGAGCACCCGGCGAGGGCGAGGGCGGCGGCGATGGCTGCGGCGACGAGCGCGGCACCTCGGCGGTTCATCGGGCGCGCGGGAGCGTGCGTCATGGTTCTCCTTCGGGAAGGGGGAGGGGAATGCCGCGTCAACGCGGCAAGAAGTTAGGTAAGCATGCCCTAACAGAATGATGTTAGAACGCCGATTCGACGCTCAGTGTTGCTCTATCGACGACTTGTATCGCTGAACCGACAATGTCCGTCGGCCCAGCCCCGCGGAGGTCAACGCCAGTACAGCTGGTGGGCCGCATCGGCCTGCACGCGTGCCACGTGCTGCCGCGGCGTGATGCCGAACCGCTCCTTGAAGCTCGCGGAGAACGCGCTCGTCGTGGCGTATCCGCAGCGGTGCGCCGCCGCCCCGACCGGTGTGCCGTCGATGATCAGCCGAGCGCCGAGGGTCATCCGCACGCCGGTGCGCCAGCGCCCGAAGCTCATCCCGACGTCGTTCTGGAAGATGCGGAGGACCGTCCGCTCGTGGAGTCCGTGTGCGAGGAGCAGGTCCCTGGCGCTGCGGGGATCGCCGGGGTAGGCGAGCACAGCCTGCACGAGCGGCCGCACGCGCTCATCAGCGGGCATCGGCACCTCGCCCCACTCGCTCGCGGCCTCCGGAACGGGCTGCTGCAGCATCTCGATGAGCACCGACTGGATGCGCACGCGCAGATCGGTCGGCATGTCGTTGATGCCGAGGTGGAGGAGCATCTCCTGCACCGCGCGGGGCACGAGCACCCGGGTGACGTCATCGATCGGCACGATCAGCGACGAATCCGGGATGTAGGTGTAGCAACCGGTCGAGTCGGCCTCATGGTGAGCGGTGTGCGGAGTGTGCGCAGGGATCCACATCCCCTGGCCCGGGGCCAGACGCCACATCGCATCCTGCAGGTGCACCCAGACGGTGCCGCGGTAGCACCAAGCGAGCATCGGGTCGGGGTGGCTGTGCGGGGGCGAGAGCGGGCGAGTGCCCGTGTCCTCGGCCGTGACGACGCCGGTCCCCATCAGATACGGGGCGTTGACGGCCGACGGATGCGACGGGCTCGCCGCCCAGTCATCCTGCCGATAAGAGTTCATCCCGTGCTCCGTGAGGAGGCCGCCTGCGCAACCGCGACGAGGTGCCGCTGAGCCTGCCACGCCTGCCCCATCGTAGTCGGCGCGGCTCGATCTCCTCCTTGTTCACGCCGGTCGAGAGCAGACGAGAGCGCACAGCGCGCAGGTTGCAAAGCAAGAGGTCGTCCCCCGCGGGCAGGGGCGAGGACCGAGACCGCGAAGAATGCGGCTCCGATACGCCCCGCGAACTCTTCTGGCAGGCCCTCGTCGGTGAGCAGGTACCGCGTCATCACCGCGATGCGCACCTGGAGGAGACGGTGGGCTTCGAGGTCTGGGTCCGTCGAGTCGGGCGCACCACTCGATATGTGAAGGTCGTCGAGCGGCGGCGCGTACTGGCCCGCGAGATTGCCGGACGCGTGAGGGAACTACGTCTCTCCGAGCCACATCGAGTAGATGGACCAGGGCGTCACCTCGCTCGAATCAACGGCCGACGGCCCTCTCGCCGCGTGGACGTGCCCCCTCCGTCGCGAGGGCCTCGCTGCACGCTGCCTGGAGGTGCGGCTCGGTGTACGAGCCAGCGCCGAGGGTGAGGAGGAAGCGCTCGAACCCGGACACGGTGTCCCCTTCCCGGACGGTCGACGACGGTGGACATCATGTTCGCCCGGGAAGCGCGGAGACACGACGGCGGCCGACATCTCGGGTAACGCGAGCGAGCCGACGGGTCGGTGGCGGGTGGGTGGCGGCCTGGTTGCGGGTCCGTGTCGTGGCCACCGGACGTGAGCGCTCGTAGCGTTGCAGACATGAACGGCAAGAGCGGCAGGAACGAGACGAGGGTCAGCGCGCTGCGTAGGAGCGCGGGCTGGACGCAAGAGCGGCTCTGTGAGCAGAGCGGTGTTCCCGTGCGGACGATCCAACGGCTCGAGGCCGGCAATGAGACGAGCCTCGAGACGCTTTCCCGCATCGCGGACGCGTTGAAGGTCGAGGTTCGGGACCTGTTCGTGACGACCGACGGCGCCGGGTTCGCCGCGGCGATCGACGGCCTCGACGATCGGCGCGCACGGGTCCGCCGACATCAGTGGGTCTTGAACATCGTGGGTTGGGCTGCGATCTCGGTCGGCGTGCTCGTCGGCGCGGGAGGAGCCTGGAGCGGGCCGGATCGCTTCTTCACGTATGCGATCGGCGGTCTGGTCGCCCTGACCGCCGGGCTGTGGGCGGTGCGCGGTCGGCCGCGGTGGCTGCCGATGGCGGCCGTGTGGGTCACGGCGGCGGTGAGTCTGCTCTACCTGCTCGCATTCGGGTGGGCGTGGTGGGTGTACGGGTGCGTCGCGGTGGTCGTGATCGCGCTCGGCGCCCTGCTGACCTGGCTGCTCGTCGTCGAGACGCAGCGCAGCGTGTGACCCCTGTGCGCGGCCGACGGCGGCGGTGATGCGTCGCCGTCCGTCCACGTCGACAGCGAGAGGGGGATGCGATGGTCCGGCTCTACCGGCGCGACGGCCGCGCCGCCGCGCGGCTGCGCAGCATGTATCCGAACGGGCGTGCCGATCGACGGGCCAAGGCGTACGCGCGGGTGTGGGCGGCCGTGTTCGGGACCGGTTTCATCGGGCGGCGCTGGATCGCCCTGGAGGTCGTGGGGCGCCGCACCGGGACGCTGCGCCGGGTGCCGCTGGGGATGGCGCGACACGAGGGGCGCTGGTACCTGGTGTCGATGCTCGGTGAGTGCGCATGGGTGCGCAACGTACGGGCTGCTGACGGCCGGGCCGCGATCAAACGCGGCCGTCGGCGTCCCGTGCGCCTGGTCGAGGTCCGCGTCGAGAGCCGCGCACCCATCATCAAGGCCTATCTGCAGAAGGTGCCCGGCGCCCGCCCGCACATCCGAGCGGACCCGGATGCGCCTGTGGAGGATATCGCCGCGTCGGCGCCGCGGGTGCCGGTGTTCGCGATCACCCGGCCTCAGGCGGCCCGGCTGGCAGAGAGCCCGGCGACGGGACGGACCGTCAGATGAGGCGTGCAAGGCGGTTCTTGCGTGTGTTCTGCGCGATGATCCACGCGATGTCGGGCTCCGTGCCGTCGAGGGCGCGGAACGCGGCCAGACCCGGGTCGGGGTCGGCGGCGATCGCGACCACATGCGATCTCGGACGCCGGTGGTCACGAGCGCCTACGTGAGCGCGCCGGGCGTGATGTCTGCGAGGAAGTCGAGGATGGCCGCGGCGAGGCGCTCGGGTGCCTCGAGTGCGACGTAGTGGCCGACGCCGTCGAACTCGACGCTGGCGATCGGTCCCGTGACGATCTGGGAGAGCGTTCCCGCCGTGAACGGGCCACCGAAGCCTCCCACGGCCAGTGCGGGGATGGTCAGCTTGGTGGTCGCGCGGGAGCGGAAGTCCTCGCCTTCTGCGAGCATCGATCGGTACAGCCCGACGGGGCCGTTCCAGCCTCCTTCGCGCGCGAACGCGCGGGCGAATTCCGCGACATCTGCATCGCTGATGGATCCTGGGACGGCGGTCATCGACGGGAAGGCCCAGGTGCCGAGGAGCTCGTGTTCGCGGCCGGTGAAGAGCAGGCGGGCGATTCCCGGCGCGGCGAGAGCGCCGATGTGCCAGGAGCCGCCGTGGGTGATGTCGCCGAGGTTCTCGAGACCGAAGCCGGCGAGGCCCATCTCGGTGGCGATGATGCTCCGCACATCGTCCGGGTGCTCGGTGGCGAGGCGGTAGAGCGTGCCGCCGGCGATGTCCTGTCCGGCGAGGTGCACGGGGCCGACGTCGAGCGCGGTGATCAGCTCGTGCAGGTCCTCGGCCGCCTGAGCACTGGTGAAGCCGGCTTCGGCGACAGTGGAGTCACCGAAGCCGCGGAGGTCCACGGCGAAGACGCGGTACGTGTGAGCGAGGAGCGGGATGAGCTTGTGGAACGCCCACCACGACTCGGGGAAGCCATGCACGAGCAGGATCGGCGATCCCTCCGTGCCGGCGGAGACATAGTGCAGGTTCGCGTCGCCGACGGCGGCGACGTGGTGCTGGACCTCGGGGATGGACGCGCCCGTGGGGGTGACCCGGGTGATCATGGCTGCTCCTCGACCTATTGACAACGAGGTTGCCTACTTTAGGAGTTGACAACTGGGTTGTCAAGAAGCGACGGCCGCCGTAGACTCCGTGCGTGGAGAGTATGAGCGGCGCCGGATTCGCACGGCTCGTACTCGGCGCGTTCGATTCGATGGTCGAGCAGGTTCGCGCGGAGCTTGCGCGTGCGGGACACCCCGACCTCACTGTCGCCAACGAGTTCGCCATTCAGGCGATCGACGAAGGCGCGAGCAGTGCCGCCGACCTCGCCCGAGCACTCGGGGTGACCCGCCAGGCGGCGGCGAAGACGATCACATCCCTCGAAGGACTCCGATACGTCACGCGCACATCCGATGAGGAAGATGCGCGACGAAAGCACCTGGTCGTGACCGACCATGGGCATGAGGCCGTCGCCATCGGCGCCACCGCCTTCGATGATGTCTACCAGCGCTGGCACTGCACCGTCGGCGCGGACACTGCGGCAACGGTGGAGGAGGCGCTGCGCACCCTCACCGACCGGAAGGAGGCTGCCGAAGCCGACGCGCGATGCCGTCACCGCCGGCCGCGTCGCGCCGATTCTCCTCGAGCCGACCCCGCAGGATCGGCCGATCACCCTGATCCGTAGACGCGACCGCCCTCTCTCCCGCCGTGAAGAGCTCTTCCTCACCCACATCCATCCAGACGCTCCGTGACGGCCCGTGTTCTTGACGCCGGTATCCGATCGTCCGAGGCGGCGGGCTGTCATGGCCCTGTCGCCGGGGCCGACGGCGACGGAGTTCTACAGCACCTCCGGGACCACGCAGAGCGGAGTGCGGTTCCAGACTCCCGCTCAGGTCGTCGCGACCGCACTCCGCGCGCTGCGGCGGAGGAATCCGCCGGTCAGCGTCATCTCGGGAACACGCAACCGCTGGATCAGGCGGGTGATGACGACACTGCCGAAGAACGCCGCGTTACGCTTCGCGGCATCGAGTCCCGCTGGTGCCTAGCGCTCGACTCTTCCCCGGTCTGTCGGATCGATCCGATCCCATCCTCAGACCGGGGGCTCGCCGCTGTCCGTCGTGCGTCGCGTGGTGATCTGCTCGCCGCTCGCGGGATCGACCGCTGTGCGCGACGTCGACACGGCGCTCCGGCGGCGGAAGACGAAGACGAGGCTGATGAGGAAGACCACCGCCCCGGCGCCCATCAGGATGTAGCCGATCAGGGGGAGGTCGACGGCGCCGCCCAGATCGACGTTCACGGCGAACGCGAGGATCGCGCCGATGACGAAGAGGGCGATTCCAGATCCGATACCCATGGTCATCTCTCCTTCCGGGCGACGAAGGCCCTGTCTCCCGCGAGCCGGAGGCGTCGGGTGGCCTCCGGCCGGTGCCCGCGGGATAAGCCCTGTGTAGCAAGGCGCAGGCGCTCCCGTCGCCCGATTGACACGATGGTGTCGGCGGAGTAGCCGACGAGGGCCGCGCGGACGGCGCAATCGTCCGCTGTCTCCGGTCAGTGCTTACTATGAGGGTGCGAGGGGGCGTATATGACGGAATCCGGGTCCGAACCGCCGCGGGTCGTGGTGATCGACGACGATCCCGATGTCGCGCTGTTCACGCAGCGGATCCTGATGAAGCGCGCGGGGTGCGTGGTGGAGGTCTTGACGGACCCGCTCGAGGCGCGGGGAATCGTCGGACGGTTCGTCCCCGACGTGGTCGTCACGGATATCGAGATGCCCGGAGTGAACGGGCTGGAGCTGATGGCGCAGCTGAGGCGTGAGAGCCCCGGCCTGAAGATCGTCGTGATGACCGCGCACGTGTCTGTGGAGTATGCGGTGTCGGCGCTTCGCGAACATGCGGACGAGTTCCTGACCAAGCCCGTCGACTCGGCGGAGCTGGTCTCGATCGTCTCCCGGCTGGCAGCGGAGTCGCGTCGCGTGCGCGAGCAGCAGCGTGAGCAGGTCGTGCTCGCGATCGGCGCCCATCCGGACGACGTGGAGATCGGGGTGGGCGCGACCCTCGTCGCCCACCGCGCGGTCGGGGACACGGTCGTGGTGCTGACGCTCTCGCGGGGGGCGCGGGGCGGCGACGTCGACCGTCGTCAGCACGAGTCGGTCGCGGCTGCGGAGCTGCTGGGCGCACGGCTTTTCCTCGAGGACCTGTGGGACACCCGGATCGCTCGTAGCGACGAGCCGGTGGACATCATCGAACGGGTCGTGCGGGAGGTGCGCCCCTCCAGCGTGTACACGCACAGCTCCCATGACCGGCATCAGGATCATCGGGCCGTCCACGAGGCGACCATGGTCGCCACCCGGGACATCCCCGTCGTGGGCTGTTATCAGAGCCCGTCGAGCACGGTCGACTTCCGCCCGAACCGGTTCGTGACGGTCGACGACCACATCGAGGGGAAGCTGCGGCTGCTGGACTGCTATCGGTCCCAGTCGGACGTCCGCGGGTACCTGAAGCCGGACTTCGTGCTGGCCACGGCTCGGTACTGGTCGCGCTTCGGCACGGGCACGAGCGCGGAACCGCTGGAGATCGTTCGCGATGCCGCGGGGATCTCGGGAAGGCTTTCGGCGCAGGGCGTCGCGGTCACCTCGCTCGCGCTCCTGCTGCCATATCTTCTCGGCGTCGAGCCCTGGCAGGGCGAGAACCCGGCCGATGTGTGGCACGCCCTCTTCGCCCCCGGCGTGCTCGTCCTCGCGGCCCTCACGCTCAACGAGCTCTCGCGCAGGGTGCGCGTCCAGGTCGTCCGGCTGCGGGAGAGGGAGGCGAGACAACGCGAAGCCGAGCTCTTCAGCCGAAGCCCACGGCGGCACCATCGACGTCGACAGCCGGGAGGGAGCCGGCACGACCTTCACCGTGACGCTGCCGTCCCCCGCGAGAACGTGAACCCCGCGGAGCATCCGGGAGCCCGACGCCGACCGGGCCGAGGAACTGCCGGCTGAACGACGTGCCGGCCGCGCGGCGGCCTCTCCTCCCCGTCCATGACCCGCGACCCGTCCGTCGCGCGGAGGCGCGGACGACGAAGCATCGCGTTACACGTCGACTCGTGGGGTCATATTCTCCGTGCCTCGTGCGCGGCCTCCCTACGCTGGCCGCGTCCCCTCCCACCCCCCCCGATTCCTCAGGAGACGCGTCGATGTCGGACCTTCGCACCCCGATCGAGAGCGGCAAGCCCGCCCGCAGGAGATGGCCGTGGCTCATCGCCGCGGGCGCCGCGGTCGTCGTCGTCGCGGTCGCGATCACCGCGGCGGTGCGCGCAGGCGCGGGCGCCGGCGCACAGGCGCAGGACGCCGGAGACGGCGCTCCCGTCTCCGGGGGCACCCTCGAGTTCGCGCTGATCGACTACCAGCGCAGCCCCGACCCTCACTGGGGCACCAACTACGCCGAGTCGATCGTCGCCGACAACATCACCGACAAGCTGACGTGGCAGGACCCCGACACGGGCGAGATCACGCCCTGGCTCGCCGAGTCGTGGGAGGTGGACGAGGCGCTGACGGAGTTCACCTTCCATCTCCGCGACGACGTGACCTTCTCCGACGGGACGCCGTTCGACGCCGAAGCCGTCAAGGCGAACTTCGACCAGTACGTGAACGGCGACGCATCGCTCGGGATCAACCCGAACGGCGCGGTGCTGTTCCCGGGCTACCTCGAGACGGCGGTGGACGACGAGTTCACCGTCACGGTCCGGTTCTCCCAGCCGAGCGCGAGCTTCCTGCAGGCGTCTTCGTTCACGGCGAACGCCGGCCCGGGCTTCCTGTCGCCGTCGACGCTCGCCCTGAGCGCGGAGGAGCGCACCGACCCCACGAAGATCATCGGCACGGGGCCGTTCGTGTACGAGGAGTGGACCGAGCAGGTGCGCACGGTCCTCGTCAAGCGGGACGGGTACGACTGGGCTCCGCCCGCGATCGATCACGACGGCGAGGCGTACCTCGACCGGATCGTGTTCAACACGATCCCGGAGTCGAGCGTGAGGACGGGGGCCCTGCAGTCGGGCGAGATCGACGCGACGCTCGACGTGGGGACGACGGACGAGGAGCCCCTCGAGGCCGCCGGATTCGAGATCGTCTCGCGCCAGGTCTCGGGGACGGCCATCTTCTTCAACTTCAACACGCAGCTGTTCCCGACGAACGACATCGCGGTGCGCAGGGCCATCCAGCTCGGATGGGACCGCGACGCGCTCGAGCAGACGGTGCTCACCGACAACTACTCCGTCGCCACCTCCGTGCTCGCAGACTCGGTCCCGGGCTATGCGGACCACAGCGACACGGTGCTGCGGTACGACCCGGAGGAGGCGAAGAGCATCCTGGAAGAGGCCGGATGGCGGGCCGGAGACGACGGCGTCCGCATCAAGGACGGCGAGCGCCTCGAGGTGTCGCTCATCGGCATCAGCAACCTCGTGGCGAACAGGCCCGCCTACGAGTCCGTCCAGCAGGACCTCGCCGAGATCGGCATCGACCTGCAGCTGAACGTCTTGCCGCTGGCGGACTATGCGGCGGCGTCGGCCTCCGCCGTCAGCGACTGGAACATCACCGCCGCGAACCGCTCGCGCAACGACCCCGCCGTCCTCAACCTGCAGTACAGCCCGATCATCGGCAACGGCTCCTATATCGCGGACGACTTCGAGGGGCGAGACGAGATCGTCGATCGCCTCGGCAGCCTGGAGCTCACCCTCGATCCCGACGAGCGCACCGCGTACGCCGAGGACGCCCAGGACCTCCTTCTCGAGGAGTACGCCCTCGTGAACCCGGTCTACTACCCGTCACAGGTCATCGCGCACGCGCCCTCCGTCCACGGCATCATCTTCGACGCGCAGGCGCGGAACCACTTCGTCGACACCTGGAAGGACGACTCCGCCTCGTGAGCGAGCCGGCGCGCGAGCTGCATCTCAACGTCAACATCCTCAACGCCGGGGTGTTCGGCGGATCCTGGCGCGTGCCCGAGAACGACCCGCTCTCGGCCTACGCGTGGGATCACTACGTCGACATCGCGAAGAAGGCGGAGCTCGCGAGGCTGGATGCGATCTTCCTCGCCGACGGGCCCGGTCTCGAGCCCGACCTCGCCTACCGCCCCGGCAACGGCTTCGAGCCGAGCGTGCTGCTGGCGCGCATCGCCGCCGAGACCGACCGCATCGGGCTCATCGGGACGTTCTCATCGAGCTACAACGACGCCGACGAGCTCGCGGCCCGGCTGGCGGGCATCGACGCGCTCTCCGGCGGCCGACTCGGCTGGAACGTCGTCACGACGGCGGGCGCCGCCGCGGCGGCGAACTTCGGCCGCCCGGTCGAGCCCGCGCACGCCGCACGATACGCCCGCGCCAGCGACGTCACCGCCCGGGTCATCTCGGTATGGGCGGGGCAGGACGGCGTGCCGCGGGTGCCCGCCTCGCCGCAGGGCCGCCCGGTGCTCGTGCAGGCGGGGGCGTCGAAGGACGGGACCCGGCTGGCGGGGGAGCACGCCGAGGCCGTCTTCACGGCCGCGCAGACGATCGACGAGGCGCTCGCTCTCCGCAGAGCGATCGACGAGCAGGCCGCCGCGTTCGGCCGCCGGCCCGAGCACGTCGTGATCCTCCCCGGCCTGTCCACCGTGGTGGGGAGCACCGAGGCCGAGGCGCGGGAACGGCGCCGGCTGCTCGCGGATCTCGTGCCGGAGCCGTACGCGCTCCGCCGCCTCGGCGGGCAGCTGGGCATCGACCTGAGCGCGGTCGACCTCGACGAGGCCGTGCCGCGGGGCGCGTTCCCCGTGCCGGAGCAGGCGGCCGGCTCGCAGACCTTCTACCGCCTCGTGCTCGGCATCATCGAACGCGACCGGCCGACGTACCGGCAACTGCTGCGCACGCTCGGAGGCGGCGCAGGGCACCGCATCGTCGTCGGCACTCCCGAGCAGATCGCCGACGACATCGAGCGGTGGTTCCGAGCCGGCGCCGCAGACGGGTTCAACGTGATGCCCGACGCGCTGCCCAGCGGGTTCGACCACTTCGCCGAGCAGGTCGTCCCCGAGCTGCAGCGGCGGGGGCTGTTCCGCACCGAGTACGCCGGCGACACCCTGCGCGACCATCTGGGCCTGCCGGTGCGGGAGCCGCTCCGCGGCTCCCCGCCGGTGCTGTCCGCGACCTGGTGAAGAGAGACGCCCCACCATGACCACGAGCACTCCCGTCATCGTGCAGCTCCCGCTGCCCGGCGCATCCGCCGACCCGCTCCGGGCCGCCGCCTGGACGCGTGACGCCGTCGCGGCCGCCGCCGAGCTCGGTGCGGAGGCGGTCCTCATCCCGCACGGCGAGGAGCCCGCGCTGGACCCGACGGTCCTGGCCGGGCTGCTCAGCGCCGACGGCATCGACATCCCGCTCATCGTCGAAGCGCGCACCGGCGGACACGCGCCCTTCAACCTCGCCCGGCGGCTGCAGACCCTCGCACGCATCACCGGCGGGCGCGCCGGCCTCTACCTCCGCGACACGGGCGTGGATCCGGTCACCGCCGCCTCGCGGCCGGGTGCGGCCGCAGCCTCGGCCGTGCTCGGGGAGTACGTCCGCGTGCTCCGTCGTCTGTGGGACAGCTTCCCCGAGTCCGCGCTCCTGGGCGATCGCGACGCCGGTCTGTTCGCCGACGTCGACCAGATCGCTCCCGCCCGTCATCGGGGCGAGACGTACGGCGTCGAGGGCGCCCTGAACGTGCCGATCGCGCCGGGTCGGCGCCCCGTCGTCCTCGTCGACGCGGAGTCGCTGGACGGCGATGCCCCCGTCGACGCGGTCGTCTCCCGCACGGGGACGCCCCTCGCGGGAGCGTCCTCCTACCGGCCGCTCGTCTGGCGCCCCGCGGCCGTCGACGCCGGCTTCGCGCCCGGGGCCGCACCGCCGTCCGGCGGGGTGCTGCTGCGCATCGACGCCTCGCCGGCCGAGACCCCCGCCCACCTCGAAGCGGCCCTCGACGCCCTGGTGCACGAGACCGGCCGCGGCGCAGGCCCGGCCGGCGACGGCGCGCTGCTGCAGCGGCTTCGGACGGCGTCCGCCGCGGCGGCATGACCGGACGACACCACGAGAAGCGAGACGGATCCCGAATGACCGAGACTCCCCGCGACGCCCACGAGTTCGGCTTCAGCACCGAGCAGGTGCACGCCGGCTACCTCGGCGAGGCCGGGCACGGCGCCCGCATCACGCCGATCTACCTCAGCGCGGGGTTCGTCTTCGACGACTTCGAGCACGCCAGGGCCCGCTTCGCCGGCACCGACCCCGGGTACGTGTACTCCCGCATCAACAACCCCACCAACGCGGCGGTCGAGAAGCTGCTCGCCGACCTCGAGCACGGCGCGGGCGCGACGCTCGTCGGCAGCGGCCAGGCGGCCGCCACCGTCGCCCTGCTCAGCGTGCTGAAGGCGGGCGACCACTTCCTCAGCGCCCCCAGCATCTACGAGGGCACGCGGGCGCTGTTCCGCGGCAACTTCGCCCGGTTCGGCATCGAGGTCGAGTTCGTCGACGACCCGAACGACCCCGCCGACTGGCATCGCCGGGTGCGCGACAACACGCGCCTGTTCTTCGGGGAGGCGATCCCCAACCCGAAGAACGACCTCATCGACATCGAGGCGATCGCGACGTCGGCGCACGAGCACGGCGTGCCCTTCGCGATCGACTCGACCGTCCCGACCCCGTACCTGCTGCGGCCGATCGACCACGGCGCGGACATCGTGTTCCACTCCACGAGCAAGTTCCTCGCGGGGCACGGCAACTCGATCGGCGGGGTCGTCATCGATGCGGGCCGGTTCGACTGGGCCGCGCATCCCGACAGCTATCCGCACCTGCACCAGCCGATCTTCGACGACGGCGTGGAGACCGCGACCTGGGTGGACAAGTTCGGCCTCAAGGCCAACTTCGCGTTCGCCCGCGCGGTCGTCGCCGGCCGGTTCGGCACGAGCCTGTCGCCCTTCAACGCCTTCCTGCTGCAGCAGGGCATCGAGACGCTCTCGCTGCGCCTGGACCGGCACGCGCGCAACGCGCTCGCGGTGGCGACCTGGCTCGAGCGGCAGCCGGAGGTGTCCGGCGTCGACTACCCCGGCCTGCCGTCCAACCCGTTCCACGCCCTCGCGCAGAGGTACTACCCGCGCGGGGCGGGGTCCGTGTTCGCGTTCACCCTCGCCGGCGGGCAGGAGGCGGCGAAGACGCTCTACGACGCGGTCGAGGTGTTCACGCGGATGACCCACATCGGCGACGTCCGCTCGCTGATCCTGCATCCCCCGACGACCACGCACTCCAGGCTCTCCGCAGCGGAGCGCGAGCAGGCCGGGATCCATCCGGGCCTCATCCGCCTGTCGGTGGGCATCGAGGACGTCGAAGACCTCCTCGCCGACCTCGACCGGGCGTTCCGCGTGCTGCGCGGCGAGAATCCGCCGTCGCTGCGCGGCGCCGGCGGCGACGCCGAGTTCACGCCGGCGGACGGGCTGTGAGCCCGCCCGTGGGGGCTCCGCCGTCGACGGAGCGGATCCGCGCCGCGATCGCCCCCGTCCTCGACCGGCTTCGTGCGGAGTCGGCGCGGCGAGACGCCGAACGCGAGCATCCGTACGCCGAGATCCGCGAACTGGCCGCCGCCGGGGTGCTCCGGTTCCGGATCCCGGCCGCGGACGGCGGGGCGGGCGCGAGCGTCCGTCAGCTCGCGGAGCTGATCATCGACATCGCCGCCGCGGACCCGAACGTCGCGCAGGCGCTCCGACCGGGCTTCCTCGTCGCCGAGTCGCTCGTCACCGGCGCGCTCGCGGGCGAGGAGCGCCGGGCCGTCCTGGAGCGGGTGCTGGCGGGAGACCTCTTCGCGGGCACCGTCAACGAGAGCGCGGGCAGGCCGGGCGGGGTGCGGACGCGGCTGGTGCGCGACGAGCACGGATGGCGCATCGACGGGCGGAAGTTCTACAGCACCGGCGGGCTGCACGCGCAGTGGTTCTCGGGCACCGCTCTCGACGAGCAGGACCGGATCGTCGGGTTCACGGTGCCCACCGACCGGGACGGCGTCGTCCGGCTCGACGACTTCGACGCCATCGGGCAGCGCCTGACCGCGAGCGGAAGCACCCTGCTGCAGGGCGTGCGCGTCGCACCGGGCGAGCTCGGCGAGCCGGACGCCCGCAAGCGCCATCCGCACGGATCCCTTGCGCACCTCGTCCTCGCGGCCACCCTCGCGGGCATCGCGGCGGCGGCTCGGCAGGACGCCGTCGACGTGGTCGGCGACGTCGCCCGGCCCATCAAGCACTCGACGGCGACGCGCGCGGCCGACGACCCCTACGTCCGTCTCGTCGCGGGGCGGATCGCCACCGCGGCGTTCACGGCGCGCGCGCAGGTCGTCGCCGCGGCGGAGGCGCTCGACCGTCACTGGGCGACGGGAGACGAGGACACCGCGGTGGGGGCGGTCGTGTCCGTCGCCGAAGCCTACGTCGGGGCGGGGGAGCAGGCCCTGGCGGCGGCGGAGCTGCTGTTCGACGTCGGCGGGGGGACGCTCACCCGGAGGGATCTCGGCTTGGACCGGCACTGGCGCAACGCCCGCACCATCGCGAACCACAACCCGCGGGGCTGGAAGGCCGCCGCGATCGGCGCCTGGCTGCTGGCGGGGGAGAGCCCGCCGGCCAACGGTCTGTTCTGAACGTCCCGGCACCCGCACCGCCGACCGACCCCCACACCACGAAAGGCGCACACACCGTGAGCTACCAGCCCTCCGACGACCGCTACGAGAACGTGAGCTGGCGTCGAGCCGGCACGACCGGCCTGACCCTCCCCGAGTTCGCCTTCGGCCTGTGGCAGAAGTTCGGCGACCGGTCCCCGTTCGAGACGCAGCGCGAGATCGTGCTCGCCGCGTTCGACGCGGGCATCGTCCACTTCGACAACGCGAACCGGTACGGTCCGCCTCACCGCGCCGCCGAGAAGAACTTCGGCCGGATCCTGCGCGACGACCTGGGGGCGTGGCGCGAGGAGCTGATCCTGACCACGAAGGCCGGCAACCCGATCGGCCCGAGCCCGTATCACCGAGGGGGGTCGCGCAAGAACCTGCTGCAGAGTCTCGACCACAGCCTGCGCGACCTCGGCACCGACTACGTCGACGTGTTCTACTTCCATCATCCCGACCCGGCGGTCCCCCTCGAGGAGACCGTCGGCGCGCTGGCCACGGCCGTGCAGTCCGGCAAGGCCCTGTACGCGGGCGTCTCGAACTTCTACGACCGTGACGAGGCGCACCGCGCCGCCGCCCTCCTGAAGGACGCGGGGGTGCCGCTCGCCCTGCACCAGTCCCGGTACTCGATCTTCGACCGCCGTCTCGAGCTGCAGGACGTGCTGGGACAGTCCGAGCAGGACGGTGTCGGGCTGGTGACCTATTCGCCGCTCGCGCAGGGACTGCTGACCGACAAGTATCTCGACGGCGTGCCCGCGGGCGCGCGGGCGGTGGACAGCGACTTCCTGTCCACCGCCGACATCACCGAGCAGTACCGGAGGCGGGCCCGGGCGCTGAACGAGCTGGCCGGCCTGCGCGGCCAGTCCCTCGCCCAGCTGGCGCTGCAGTGGGTGCTGCGCCGCCCCGAGGTGACCAGCGCGCTGATCGGGGCGAGCTCCGTGGAGCAGCTGCACCACAACCTGAAGGCCCCGGCCTTCGCCCCGCTGACGGAGGAGGAGCTGGCGGTCATCGACACGCACGGCGTGCACGGCACAGGGCTGCGGATCGCATGACCGCCACTGCCGGCACCTCGTCGCGCGCGACGCCGCCGGAGACCGGATCCGGCGTGCTGGCGGGCAAGCGCCTGGGCTTCCTGCTGCACCTCGACTCCGACGCCGACCCCGCCACGTCCTACCGGCAGGCGATCGAGCTCTTCCGGTTCGCGGAGGAGGCCGGATACGACTCCGGCTGGGTGATCCAACGGCACTTCCGGCAGGGCAACGAGCACGTCTCCTCCCCGCTCGTGCTGCTGGCGGCCATCGCTCAGCACACGAGCCGGATCCGTCTGGGCACGGGGGTGCTGGTCCTCCCGCTGGAGGATCCCCTGAAGGTGGCCGAGGACGCCGCCACGCTCGACGTCCTCGCCGGCGGACGCCTGGAGCTGGGGATCGGGTCGGGCCCTTTCCCCGGCGCCTGGGAGGCGTTCGGCCGGGACCTCGACGAGCGGCCGGCGCTCTGGGAGACGAGCGTGTCCCGGCTGCACGAGGTGCTCGAGGGCGCCCCGCTCAACGGCCTCGGCGAGAGGCTGCACCCGCCGGGCGCGGGCGTGCGCGGCCGGCTGTGGCAGGCCATCTCCAGCGCGCCGGACGTCGCGTTCGCGCAGGCCCGCACCGCCGGCGCCGCGGGCGACGGACTGCAGCTGTCGCGTGCGACCGACTGGAACCGCCACCAGAGCCCGGATGCCCAGGCCGCCCTCGTCGACGCGTACCGGCAGGCGCTTCCCGCCGGCGTCGCGCCGCGCGTGCTCGTGTCGCGCGCGGTCTACCCCGACGCCAGCCGGGCGCAGGCGCTCTCCCGGCTCGTCGACGGCGCCCGCCGCTGGCAGAGCTGGTTCGGCGCGCTCGGACGCGACGAGGCCGCCAGGGTCTCCCCGGAGGAGTACCTGGTGCGCGACCACACCCGCTTCGGCGAGGCCGAGGCCATCGCCGAGGGCCTCGCGCACGACGCGGGCGTCGTCGCCGCCACGGAGCTGCTGGTGAGCTTCCCGCCGGCGTCCCCGTCGATCCGCGAGCATCGGCGGCTGCTGGAGGCGACTGCCCACGACCTGGCGCCGCTGCTCGGGTGGCGACCGGCATCCGGCGATGAGAAGGAGGACGCGTGAGCACCTTCCACCTGAACCTGTCCCTCATGACGCCGGGCCACTTCCGCGGCGCGTGGCGGCTGCCCGACCGCGATCCGCTCGCCTGGATCGACGTCGCCCGCTACCGTGAGCTCGCCCGGCAGGCAGAGGCGGCCCGCATCCACGCGCTCTTCCTCGGCGACTCCCCGGGGCTCGGGCGGGCGATCGCCGAGCACCCCGAAGCGGGGCTCGATCCGACCGTCCTCTTCTCCCACGTCCTGGCCGGCACCCGCGGGCTCGGCGCGATCGCGACGGCCAGCAGCACCTACAACAGCCCGTACAACCTCGCCCGCCGCTACCTCGCCCTCGACCACGTCACCGGGGGCAGGGCCGCGTTCAACGTCGTGACCACGTTCTCCCCGAACGCCGCCGCCGCGTTCGGGTACGACCGGACGCCGGAGAAGTCCGAGCGGTACCGGCGCGCCGACGAGTTCGTCCGCGCCGTGCTGTCCCTGTGGGACGGATGGGACGACGACGCGATCGTCGGCGACCGGACGTCCGGCAGGTTCGCGGACCCGGGGCGGATCCACCGCACGGAGCTCCACGGCAAGTCCGTCCGCCTGGAGGGCGCACTGTCGGTGCCGCCGTCGCCGCAGCGCCGTCCCGTGCTCGTGCAGGCCGGAGGCTCGCCCGGCGGCCTCGCGCTGGCGGCCCGGTACGCCGACGTCGTGTTCACCGTCGGGCAGACCCTCGGCGACGCCGTCGCGTTCCGGGACGGCACGAGGGAGCGCGCCGCGGCTGGGGGCCGGGACCCCGGGCAGGTCGCGATCTCGCTCGGCGTGGTCGTGCTCGTCGCGGCCACGGAGCGAGAGGCGCGCGCCCGCGTGGAGGAGCTGGTCGACGCCTCCGACCCCGTCGAGGCCGCGCACGGGGTGGCCCGTCAGCTCGGCCTGGACCCGGCGGCGATCACGCCGGACACCGTGCTGACCCCCGACGTCCTCGACGCCGCCCCGGACCCGCCCGGATCGGCCGGGTTCCATCGCAGCATCCGCGCTCTGCTGAGCGAGCATCCCTTGACGGTCAGGGAGCTGTTCATCCGGTCCGCGTCCGGGTCGGGGCACCGCCTGCTCGTCGGCACGCCCGAGCAGATCGCCGACGACCTCGAGCAGTGGCACGGCGCCGGGGCCGCCGACGGGTTCACGATCATGCCCGCGGACACCGCCGTCGACTTCGGGCGCTTCACCGAGTCGGTCGTCCCGATCCTGCAGCGCAGGGGCCTGTTCCACCGCGACTACGAGGCAGACACGCTGCGCGGGAACCTCGGCCTCGCCCCGCTCGCGCCCGGTCACGACCGCGCGCTCGCGACACGGGAGCCGTCGGCCCTCCCCGCGTGAGGCGCCCGTCATCATGTTTCGCCGGATGGCGATCCGTGACGACATGCCGGGCTCCCGGGCCGCGAGTGCCGATACCGTCGCTACCCACCCCGTCCACCGCTCGGAAGAGGACTCCCGTGCTCCGCTACGTCGCGCTCAAGGCCGGCCGGGCGCTGTTCGTGGTCTGGGCCGCGTTCACCCTCACGTTCCTGCTGCTCTTCGTGCTGCCCGCCGATCCCGTCGACCTGCTGTTCGACCCGGCCGAGCTGGGCACGATCCCGGAGGACGTGCGCGCACAGGTCGCCGCGAACTACGGCTTCGACAAGCCGCTGATCCTGCAGTACCTCGACCGGCTCGCCCATGCGGCCGTCGGCGACTTCGGCAACTCCGTGCAGTCGGGGCGGCCCGTGACCCGGGCGCTTCTGGAGGTGCTGCCGAGCACGCTCGTGCTCGCGGTCGGCGCGCTCCTGCTCGCCGTCCTGATCGGGTTCGCGATCGCGCTCGCCGCCGCCGCCACCCGCCGTCCGTGGCTGCGGAACCTCCTCGAGTCGCTGCCCTCCGCGTCCGTGTCGGTCCCGGTGTTCATGTTCGGCATCCTCCTGCTGCAGATCTTCTCGTTCACTCTCGGCTGGTTCCCCTCGTTCGGGGACGCGGGATGGCAGAGCCTCGTCCTGCCGCTCGTCACGCTCGCGATCCCGGTGTCGGGCCCGATCGCGCAGCTCCTCGTCCGGAGCTTCGCGAGCGAGCTGGAGTCGGGCTACGTCACGACGAGCCTCGCGAAGGGCGCCACGCGGGGCCGCATCATCGTCGGCGACGTGTTCCGCAACGCGAGCCTGCCCGCGCTGACGATCGCGGGCATCACCTTCGGCAACCTCATCGCGGGCTCCGTCATCACCGAGACGGTGTTCGCCCGCCCCGGGATCGGGCGGCTCACGCAGGGGGCCATCAACACCCTCGACGTGCCGGTCGTCCAGGGCATCGTCGTGCTCGTCGCCGCCAGCTTCGCGCTCATCAACCTCGTCGTCGACCTCGTCTACCCGCTGCTCGACCCGCGCCTGCGTGCCTCGCTCGCCGCACAGACCGTCTGAGGACCGGACATGACCATCGAAACCGCTGAGCCCCGCACCTCGCCCGACTCGACGCCGGCCGTCCTCGTCAGGGGACGGAGCGCGCGGCGCCTGGGCGGGATCCTGCGCCAGCCGGTCCTCGTGCTCGCCTGGGTCGTCGTCCTCGTCGCGATCGGCTGGGCGATCGCCCCCGGCCTCTTCACGCCGTACAGCCCGTATGCGGGCGACCCCGCCCTGAGCTTCTCGCCGCCGAGCGCCGAGCATCCCTTCGGCACCGACCGGCTGGGGCGCGACCTGCTCGCGCGGTCGGTGTACGGAGCGGGCACGACCCTCTCCGCGACCCTGCTCGCCGTCCTCATCGCGTTCGTCGTCGGCACTCTCGTCGGTCTCGTCGCGGGATACCTCGGGGGCAAGACCGACACGGTCGTCATGCGCGTCATCGACGTCTTCCTGTCCATCCCGAGCCTCCTCCTGGCGATGGTGATCGTCTCCGTCCTCGGCTACTCGACGCACAACATCGCCCTCGCCGTCGGCATCTCGTCCATCGCCTCGTTCGCACGTGTCATGCGCTCCGAGGTGATCGGCATCGTCGGCCGCGACTACGTGCGCGCCGCATACGGGCTCGGCGTCAGCCGGATCGGCGTCGTCCTGCGACACGTCGTGCCGAACTCCCTCGGCTCCGTCGTCGCGCTCGCGGCCCTCGAGATCGGCACCTCGATCATCGCGGTCGCCTCGCTCGGCTTCCTCGGCTACGGCGCCCCTCCGCCCGAGCCGGAATGGGGACTCCTCGTCGCCGAGGGGCGCGACTACCTGGCCGTCCACCCGTGGATCTCGATCCTGCCGGGCGTCGCCCTCGCCCTCGTGGTGCTCTCCACGCACCGGATCAGCACCTCCTTCCGAAAGGACCACCGCCGATGACCGCCCCGATCGTCGTCGAGGCGCAGGCCGACCTCGCGGAGCCGGCCGAAGCGCTCCTGAGCATCACAGGGCTCGAGATCGACTACCGTGCCGAGCGGCGCACCTGGGCGCCGGCTGTCCGGGGCGTCGACGTGCGCGTCGACCCGGGGGAGTTCGTCGCGCTGGTGGGGGAGTCGGGCTCCGGGAAGACGACGCTCGTCCAGGGAGCGCTGGGCCTGCTCCCGTCCGCCGCCCGCATCCGCGGCGGGTCGATCGCGTACTCGGGCGTGGACGTCACCGGATGGCCCGATCAGCGGATGGCGCGCGTGCGCGGCAGCTACGTCGGCTTCATCCCGCAGGACCCGGCCACCTCGCTCAACCCCGTCAAGAAGATCGGCCGGCAGGTCGTCGAGGCCGTCGCGTTCAACGAGTCGCGCACGGCCTCGGCCGAGGAGCATCGCGACGCGGCGCTCGAGAGCCTGCGGACGGCGGGCCTCGCCGACGCGGGGCGGGTCTTCCACCAGTACCCGCACGAGCTCTCCGGCGGCATGAAGCAGCGCGCCCTCATCGCCATCGCCCTCGCGGGGAAGCCGAGGATCATCGTCGCCGACGAGCCGACGAGCGCTCTCGACGTGACGGTGCAGCGACGCATCCTCGACCACCTCGAGCGCCTGCGCCGCGAGCTCGGGATCGGCATCCTGCTCGTCACCCACGACCTCGGCGTCGCGCTCGACCGCTCGGACCGCATCCTCGTCATGCAGCGCGGCGAGATCGTCGAGCACGGCGCCGTCCGCGACCTCGTCGACAACCCGGCGAGCGCGTACACCCGGAGGCTGCTCGACGCCGCCCCGGCGCGTCACGCCGGACGCCTCGCACCGACCTCCGGCGCCGTCCGGGAGCCGGGACAGGCGCACGTGCTCCGCGCGGAGGGCCTCGAGAAGCGCTACGTCGCGGGAGCCGGCGGCAAGCGCGCCGTCGTCAGCGCCCTGGACGGCGTCGCGCTCACCGTGCGCGAGGGCACGACGCACGCGATCGTGGGGGAGTCGGGGGCGGGGAAGTCCACTCTCGCGAGCATCATCGCGGGCTTCGCCTCGCCCGACGCCGGCACCGTCCACGTCGGCGAACGCGAGATCACGTCGCTCGGGCGGCGGGAGCTGCGCGACGTCCGCCGCGACCTGCAGTTCGTGTTCCAGAACCCGTTCACCTCCCTCGACCCGCGATTCACCGTCGGCAAGATCGTCGCCGAGCCGCTCCGGGCCTTCCGGGCGACGGCCTCCCCGGCCGCGCTCGCTGCTCGCGTGAGCGAGCTGCTGCGAGCGGTGTCCCTCGACGACGGCTACCTGCGCCGGACGCCCGCGCAGCTGTCCGGCGGGCAGCGGCAGCGGGTCGCCATCGCCCGCGCCCTCGCGCTCAGCCCGCGGATCCTCGTGCTGGACGAGGCCGTGAGCGCGCTGGACGTGTCGGTGCAGGCGCAGATCCTGCAGCTGCTCGTCGACCTTCAGGCGGAGCTCGGGCTGAGCTACGTGTTCGTCACGCACGACCTCGGCGTGGTGCGGCTCATCGCCGACGACGTCACCGTGATGAAGGACGGCGCCGTCGTCGAGACGGGGCCCGCCGCCGAGGTGTTCGCCGCGCCTCGGCACGAGTACACGCGGACGCTTCTCGACGCCATCCCCGGCACCCGTCGCGTCGTCGACACCCCGTTCCACCCGGCAGGAGACCTCCCATGACGCATCCGCGGCCCCTCATCGCTCTCGTGGGCGACCTCCCCGCCCTGCTGCGCTCGGGGGACCCGGGGCTCCTGTCGGAGCTGCGGCGTGCGGCGGATGTCGTGGGCGCCGTGGTCGTCGGAGCCGGGGGCCGCCCGCAGCAGCTGGACCCCGTGGCGGCGGCGACGTCGCTGACCGTCCGTGCGCCGGGGCTTCCCGCGCTCGTCTCGTCGGACGGCCTCCGCGATGCGCCGTACAACGCCGCGCGGCGCTTCCTCTCGCTCGACCATCTCAGCGGGGCGCGCAGCGGCGTGGTCTTCCGATCCGGAGACGGCGACGCGGAGCGGACGGCGGAGCGCATCCGCGTGATCCGCGCGCTCTGGAACTCGTGGCCGGTCGAGACCCTGCTGGCCGACCGCGAGCGCGGCGTCTACGCGACGACGGACGGCATCCGGCGGATCGAGCACGACGGGGAGCACTACCGGGTCGCGGGCGCGCTCAACACGCCCACGAGCCGTCAGGCCGAGCCGGTGTCCCTCTGGCATGTGACGTCGGAGGCCGAGCTCGCCGCCGCAGGGGGCCTCGTGGACCTCGTCGTCGTCGATGACGCCGCGCTCGCGGACGCCTGGGCGGGGTCGGAGGCCGAGGGCCGGCCGGGCCTCGTCTCGGCGGGCGTCGAGCGGGAGGATGCGGCGCTCTCGCTCGTCCGCGTGGAGTCGCTGCCGGCGTTGCAGGACGTGCTGGACGCGGCGCGGCCGCTCGAACCCGGCGTGCTCTCGGGGACGCTGCGCGCGCGGCTCGGCCTCCCCGAGCGCCGATACGACCTGACGGACAAGCCCCTCGCCTTCGGAGGCGCACGATGACCGACCGCACCGACCACCTCACGCTCAACGTCAACCTCCAGGCCTTCGGGCAGCGGCCGGCCGCCTGGCAGTTCGGCGACCACGACGCCGACACCCTCATCCGCCCGGAGCACTGGATCGCATCCGCGAAGGCGGCCGAGCGCGGCCTCCTCGACGCGGTCTTCTTCGCCGATCAGCCCGCCCTCCACAATCCCGATCCGCGTCCCGGAGCGCAGCTGGAGCCCATCGCGCTCGCGGCGCTCCTCACCGCCGCGACCGAGCACGTCGGCGTGATCGCCTCCGCATCGACCACGTACAACGACCCCGTGGAGCTGGCCGAACGACTGCTCGGCACCGACGTCGTGACGGGCGGCCGGCTGGGATGGAACATCGTCACGACGTACAACCCCGCCGTGTCGGGGAACTTCGGCGTGGACGCGAACCCCGACCGCGCGACCCGCTACGAGCGCGCCGGCGAGTTCGTCGACGCCGTCAAGACGGTCTGGGCCGGAGCCGCGGGAGACGGCGGCTTCCGCTTCGACGGGGAGCACTTCCGCTTCGAGGGCGTCACGGCCGTCCCGCCGTCGGCGCAGGGAACGCCCGTCCTGTTCCAGGCCGGCGGGAGCGCGCAGGGGCGCGACCTGGCGGCTCGCCACGCCGAGGGCGTGTTCGCCGTCGAGCTGACGCTGCCGCGCGCGATCGAGAACTACGCGGACCTCACGCGCCGCGCGGCCGCGCTCGGACGCCGCCCGGGCCTGCCGAGGATCACCCCCGGTCTCTCGCTCGTCATCGGCAGCACGGTCGAGGAGGCGCGACGCCGGTTCGACGACTTCGAATCGCGGGTGCCCGACAGCTACGCGCTCGGATCGCTCAGCAACGTCATCGCGCACGACGCGAGGACGCTCGACCTCGACGCGCCGATCCCCGCCGACATCCTCGACAAGCCCTGGAACCCCGACGAGCATCCGACGTCGGCGGGCTACCGCCTCACCTTCCTCGACTGGATCCAGGAGCGCCGCCAGCAGACCGTGCGCGAGATCCTGCGGGACTTCGGAGGGTACGGCGCGCGCATCGTCATCGGCACCCCGGAGCAGATCGCCGACGACATGGAGCTCTGGTTCCGCTCCCGTGCGGCCGACGGCTTCAACCTCATGATCGACCACTTCCCCGACGGGCTCGTCGCCTTCGCCGACGAGGTCGCGCCGCTGCTGCAGCGGAAGGGCATCCACAAGCGCGAGTACGACCACACGACGCTGCGCGAGGTGATCGGCGCCGGGACCGCCGGATGAGCGGGGCCCCGCCCGTCCCTACTCGCCGGGGCGGAACGGCGGCACCTCCGACGGTGCTCCGTCCGCGTCGAAGGGCGAGAACGGGCTGCCGTAGAAGCGCCCGTTGACGAGGTAGTCGCCGAGCAGCCGGGGCTTCACCGCCACCGGGTTGTGGGAGGCGATCGTGCGGGCGTTGCGCCAGTGCCTGTCGAGCGCCTTGCCGGCGTCGGTCAGGCTCGCGCCGGCGGCGTCGAACAGCCGGGTGGTCGCCTCCAGCGCGGTCTCGATCACCGCGACCTGGTTCGCGAGCGTGTAGACGCTGAGCCTCTCGTACGGTTCGCGGTCGCCGTCCCGGAGGAAGAGCGCGTTCGCGTGCTCCAGGACGTCGGCCGCCGTGCGCACGAGGCTCTGCGCCGTGACGTACGACACGGAGAGCGACCCGACCACGTCGAGCGCGTGATCGCCGAAGGCCTCCTTCCTCGGCGGCCGAGACACGTTGAGCGCGATCGCCTCGTCGAGGACCTCCCTCGTGATCCCCGAGAGCGTCGCGAGGTGGTAGAGCTGCACGAAGCTCTGGTGCTGGGCGACCTCCTGGTCGATCGGGATGATCCCGAGCGGATGGACCCGCGCCTCCGAGAGGAGGGTGCTGCCGCTCGCCGACGTGCGCTGGCCGAAGCCGCGCCAGTCGTCCGCGCGCTCCACGCCGGGCTGGTCCGTGGGGACGATCGCCCAGACCGGGCGCCCGTCCTCGTCCTCGGCCGAGGCGCGGATGTAGTCCGCGTACAGCGATCCGCTCGAGTAGTACTTGCGTCCCGAGACGACCCACTCGCCCGACGCCGTCCGCCGGGCCGTGGTCACGGGGGCACCCGGGGCGGAGGTCTGCGCGTTGCCGAAGACCCTCCCCGACACGATCTCCGCCGTCCAGTGCGCTCGCGCCTCAGGGGAGACGTCCGGCTGATGGCGCAGCACCTCGATGAAGCTGAGATGCCCCCGCAGGGCGTTCGCGACGCCGGGATCGGCGGCGCCCAGATCGGCGAGCAGGGCGAACAGGTCGACGAGCGGGATGTCGATGCCTCCGTCGGCCTCGGCGACCCGCAGCCGCGTGAACCCGGAGGCGATCAGCGCTGTGATGCCCGCCGTCTGCCGCCCGCCCGTCCTGTCGGCGTCCGCGGCGTCGTGCCGGATGATCGAGAAGGCGTCGGCGAACCGTGCCCGGAGGTCCCCGAGACGCCCGGAGCCGCGTGCCTCGGCGAGCTCGTCGAGGCCGATGCGCCGGGACGCCTGTCGCCGCCCGAAGACGGGCGCCGCGGGCGACGCCGGCTCGACTGCTCCGGTGCTCATGCGGCGTTCCTCTCGTCTGCCTCGTCCGTCGAAGGCCTCTTCCGTGAACGAGGGAAGCCTATGACCGCAGGCTCGTGGACGTGCCCTTTTGTATCGCCGCATTGCGCGGGGGCGTCGACGGGGCGGCCCCCGCGTCCGTCGTGGACGCGGGGGCCGCGGGCTCGACCGCCGCGATCAGCCGATGGGCTCCGGCATCCGCGCGACGTCGTACACGACGCGCGAGGTCTCGCCCGTCGCCTCGTCGAGGAGCTCGACCTCCCACCGATCGGCGAACTGGTCGACTCCCTCGATCATCGGGATCGTCCCCGAGATGAGCGCGACTCCCGGCTCGTGCTCGCCTCGCTCGCGCAGGACGTCGAGCCAGGAGGACGGCGAGAGGAGGTCGCCGACGCGGCCGTCCTGGATGAGGACGCGGCCGGCTCCCACCCAGGCGCGGAGGCGGAGACGGTCCACCCGGTCGCCGAGGTCGACGAGGCGCCACGCACGGCGTCCGAGGACGTCCGGTCCCGCGTTCTTGCTCCAGGCGACGCCGTGCACCTCGAGCGCGCGGTCGGTGTGGTCGCAGGCCGCCGTGAGGAGGACGTCCTCGGGGCGCGGGCCCGCGATGACGACGCCCCACTCCGCCTCGCCGGAGGTCTGGGCGTGCTGCGCGTCGACGAGGCCGGTCTGGCGCGCCAGGTAGGGCGAGACCGGGTAGAGCGAGGGCGTCGTGCTCGGCGCGGGCACTCCGAGCGCGGCGAGCTCGTCGATGTGCAGGCGCACCTGCTCCTGATCGCGCCCGGCGTACCCGGCGTTGTAGAGCCTCTGGATGTCGACGTCGACGGTCTCGTCGCGGCCGATGATGTCGAAGGTCAGTCGGGTCATGTGCGCTCGTTCCTCTTGTTACGGGGAGGGAAAATCATCCGCCCGTTGTTGCGTATATGTCTTGTATACCGCAAGTATGTGAAGATCCCGATTGGAGCGAACACATGAGCGACAGCACATCCGCCGGCCCGACGAAGCCGCCCGTCGACAGACGCGCACTCGCCAAGGCCTACACCGCCAGCCTCACCGGAACATCGTTGGAGTGGTACGACTTCGCCGTGTACTCCACCGCCGCAGCGGTCGTCTTCCCCGTCCTCTTCTTCCCGGAGAGCGACCCGCTGACCGGGGCGCTGCTGGCTTTCTCGACGTACGCGGTGGGCTACCTCTCGCGTCCCATCGGCGGCATCGTGTTCGGCCGGCTCGGCGACAAGGTGGGGCGCAAGCGCGTGCTCGTCCTGACCCTCCTCATCGTCGGCATCGCCACCTTCCTCATCGGCGTCCTCCCGACCTACGCGTCGATCGGCGCGGTCGCGCCGGTCATCCTGGTGCTCCTCCGCTTCGCGCAGGGCGTGGGCGTCGGCGGGGAGTGGGGCGGGGCCGTGCTGCTCTCGAGCGAGTTCGGCAGCCCGCGTCGTCGCGGCTTCTGGGCGTCGGCCGCGCAGGTCGGCCCGCCCGCCGGAAACCTCCTCGCCAACGGCGTGCTGGCGTTCCTCACCCTCGTGCTGACGGAGGAGCAGTTCCTCGGCTGGGGATGGCGCGTGGCGTTCCTCCTGTCCGCCGTGCTCGTCGCCTTCGGGCTGTGGATCCGCCTCGCCCTCGAGGACACGCCGATCTTCCGGGCGATCGAGGAGAGCGGCGACCGCCCCCAGGCTCCGATCCGCGACGTCTTCCGCTATGAGCGGCGCGGCCTGCTCGCCGCCATCCTCAGCCGCCTCGCGCCCGACATCCTCTACGCGATGTTCACCGTCTTCACGCTCACCTACGGGCTCACGCAGCTCGGGATGGAGCGATCGGAGGTGCTCACGGCCACTCTCGTCGGGTCGGCCTTCCAGCTCGGGCTCATCCCCCTCGCCGGATGGGTGAGCGACCTCGTGAACCGGCGTCTCCTCTACGCCGCCGCCGCGGTGGCCGCGGCCGTCTGGCCGTTCGTCTTCTTCACGATGGTCGGCGGCGGATCGCAGACGCTCTTCGTCCTCGGCGTGGTCGTGGGCCTCGGCATCCACTCCTTCCTCTACGGCCCGCAGGCGGCGTTCATCACCGAGCAGTTCAGCCCGCGGCTCCGGTACACGGGGTCCTCGCTCGCCTACACGATCGCGGGCGTGTTCGGCGGCGCGCTGGCGCCGGTCATCTTCACGGCGCTGCTCGACGCGACGGGCGGATGGGTCGCGCCCGCGATCTACCTGGCGGTCGCGGCCGCCCTCACGGTCGTCGGCGTGCTCCTCGGCCGCAACCCGCACCACGCCGAGGACGACGAGTACCTCGAGCGGCTGAGCGTGACGGCCGGCGCGCAGGCCTAAGCGCCGGAGAGGATCGCGTGCAGCGTCTTGGAGAGGTGCTCGTCGATCGCCCGATCGATGAGCACCCGATCGCCGGAGCGCAGGGCGTCGATGATCTCCGTGTGCTCCCTGCTGACCGCGTCCCAGCGGCGGGGGCCGCTCGCGAGGGCCGTCACTCCCACGCGCACCTGCCGCTCGCGGAGTCCGGCGTAGGTGCGAGACAGCAGTGCGCTCCCCGCCGCGTCGACCAGCGTCTGGTGGAACTCCCGGTCGAGCTCGATGCACTGCCGTGCGGTCGCCGGATCGAGGGAGACGCGGCCGGACGTCAGCGCGTCCTGGTCGCGCACGATCTCCGCCATCCGCTCGTGCGGCGAGAGCCCCGCCGCCAGTGCGCGCCCGGCCGCATGGTGCTCGATGAGCGCCCGCAGGTCCATGAGCTCGGACATCTCGCGAGGCGTGAGCGGCGAGACGAGAGCCCCGCGTCGCGGCTGCAGCTGCACGAGCCCCTCGGAGGCGAGGATGAGCAGCGCCTCGCGCACGGGGGTTCGCGAGACGCCGATCTCGGCCGCGACGTCCTGCTCGTTGATGAACGCGCCCTCGATGCGCGGGTCGGCCAGCATCAGGCGAAGGTGCTCGAGCGCCCGCTCGCGGCCCGAGAGCGGTGGCGTCGACGGGTGAGGCATTCTTCATGTATACAACACGCCGTCGCGGGCGTGACCGAGAGAGGAGCCATGCCGTGCGCATAGCCATCGCCCAGATCGTGAGCACCGAGGACCCCGCGGGGAACCTCGCCCAGGTGGAGGAGCAGACGGCTCGTGCGGCGGACGCCGGCGCGGAGGTCGTCGTCTTCCCGGAGGCGACGATGTGCCGCTTCGACGGGCCGCCGCTGTCGGGCGTCGCCGAGCCGCTCGACGGCCCGTGGGCCGGCGAGGTGCGCGCGATCGCCGCGCAACACGGCGTCACGGTGGTCGCCGGGATGTTCACCCCCGGCGACGACGGTCGCGTGCGCAACACGCTGCTCGTCGCCGGCGCCGCGGAGGCCGCGTACGACAAGATCCACCTCTTCGACGCCTTCGGGTACCGGGAGTCGGCGTCCGTGGAGCCCGGGGCGGCGCCTGCGGTCTTCACCCTCGACGGCGTCGGCATCGGGCTGGCGACGTGTTACGACGTGCGGTTCCCCGGGCTGTTCACGGCGCTCGCCGATGCGGGCGCCCAGGTCGTGATCGTGTGCGCGTCGTGGGGCTCGGGGCCCGGCAAGCGGGAGCAGTGGGAGCTGCTCACGCGCGCCCGCGCGCTCGACGCGACCGTCTTCGTCGTCGCGAGCGGCCAGGCCGATCCCCGCACGATCGGTCGTGACGACCCGGTCGGCTCTCCGACGGGCGTCGGCGCGAGCGGCGTCATCGCCCCCGACGGCGTGGAGATCGCACGTCTCGGCGCCGCGCCGGAGACGCGCGTCCTCGACCTCGACGTCGCCCGCGTGGCCGAGGTCCGCGAACGGCTGCCCGTGCTGCGCAACCGGCGGATCTGACGGCTCGACGGAGAGGTCGAGCCTCCGTCTCCGCGCCGGCGCAAGGGGGTTCGCCCGCGGGCGCGCATCGGATACGGTCGGCCCATACGAGCGACGAGGAGGAATCGTGGGACGAGACGACATGACGGACGACGAGAAGCGGCACGACCAGCTCACGACCGCGCCCGAGGCGACGGAGGAGGACGCGAAGCCCCGCATCGAGGTGACGGAGCACGACGGCGTCACGCGGATCGACGTCGCCGACGACGCCGCCGTCCGCCCCGGCGGCGGGGAGCCGGGCGAGGACGCATAGCGACCGCGTCCGCGGTGAGGGCTCACACGGATCCCTGCGATCCGCGTGAGCCCTCCGCGGTCAGGCCGCCGCGCCGCTGCGGACGAGCACCTTCGCGCCGTTGCCCCCGCGGAGCGAGCGGATGGCGTCCACCACGTCGTCCAGATCGACCTCCTGCACCCATCCGGTCGTGTCGTAGCGGCCCTCCGACATCGCCTGGATGACGGCGTCGAAGTCGTCCTGGGTGTAGCCGAGCACGCCGACGATCTCGGTCTCGCTCATCACGAGCTGCGTGGGCAGGAAGTCCATCGTGCGCTCGTGGAGAGCCACGACGACGAGACGGCCGCCCGGCGTGAGGTTCGCGAGACCCGACGTGATCGAGGGGCCGACGCCCGCCGCGTCGAACGCGGCGTCCACTCCGTCGCCGTCCGTGAGGTCGGCGACGGCGGACGCGAGATCGTCGTTCACGGGGTCGACGGTCGTCGCCCCCAGCGCCTCGATGATGGCGCGTCGATCGGCGCTCGGCTCGGAGACGAGCACGCGTTCGACGCCCTGCGCGCGGAGCGCGAACCAGACCCCGATGCCGATCGGGCCGGCGCCGGCGACGAGGGCGGAGCCTCCGGCCTGGACGTTCGCATGGGCGACCGCGTGCCATGCGACGGACATGGGCTCGACGAGCGCGCCCAGCCGCAGGTCGACGCCCTCGGGCAGCTTGTGCAGCTTCGCGGCGTCCACCGTCGTGTACTCGGCCATCCCGCCGCCGTGCGCGTTGAGGCCGTGGAAGGCGATCGTGCGGCAGGCGTTGAACATGCCGCGACGGCAGGCCGCGCATGTGCCGCATCCGTAGACGGGCCAGACGGCGACGTCGTCGCCGACCGCGACACGGTCGACGCCCTCGCCGACCTCGACGACCGTGCCCGAGAACTCGTGGCCGAGGATCTGCGGCGGCATCGCACCCGTCACCGGATGGGGCTTCGTGAGGTCGAGACCCGACGCCTCGGGGGCGTAGTACACGTGGAGGTCCGACCCGCAGATCCCGGCGAACGCGTTGCGCAGCTTCACCTGTCCGGGACCCGGCGACGGCTCCTCGACCTCTTCGATACGGACATCCTCTTTCGCGTGGAACCGTGCGGCGCGCATGCGCATCCCCTTTCCTGAGCACAGCCGTCGACAGATGTCGATGACACGTCCATTCTCTCGCGGCTCCGCCTCGGAGGTCTGGGCCAGGTCGACGCCGGGTCGCTCTGCCGTCCGGGGGTGTCGATCCGCCATGCTGGACGCATGCTCCGGCTCCTCCTCCTCCGGCACGCCGAGGCCGGCTGGCCGCACGGCGTCGACGACATCGACCGCCCCCTCTCCCCGCAGGGCATGAGGGATGCCCGGCGCGTCGGCGCGTACGTCGCCGACCAGGACCTCGTCCCCGATCTCGCGCTCGTCTCGCCGGCACGGCGCACCCGGGAGACGTGGCGTCTCGTCGGCGGATCCTGGGAGAGCCCGCCCGAGCACCTCGTCGACGACGACATCTATGCCGCGTCGACGCGCGGCCTGCTGCAGGTCGTCCGGGAGCGCGGGGGAGACGCCTCCTCGCTCGTCCTCGTCGGGCACAGTCCCGCCGTGCCCGACCTGCTCGCGACGCTCGCCGCGCCCGATCAGCGCCGATGGGTTCCGCTCCACTACCCGCCCGCGGCCCTCGCGGTCGTCGACCTGGCGATCGAGCGGTGGGCGGATGCGGCTCCCGGCCTGGGGACGGTCGAACGCGTCGTCACGCGACGCGACGACGACTGACGATCCGGCGACCGCGCTCAGGCGCGCGTGACACGCAGGTTCTCGGACGCCCACTCCCCGAGCATGGCGAGCGCGGGGATGAGGTGCTCCCCGGCGGGTGTCAGGACGTACGTGACGGACACGGGCGGGCCCGCGTTCACCTCGCGCCTCACGAGCTCGACCGAGGCGAGCTCGGAGAGCCGGTCCGAGAGCACGGCGTCGCTGATCCCGGTCACGGCCCGCCTCAACGCGACGAAGGAGAGAGCGCCGCGGCTGAGGGCGTCGAGGATCATGCCGTTCCAGCGCTTGCCGAGCACCGAGAACGCGAGGGCGACCGCGGCGTCGCACGGCGATCCGTCGTTCTCGCTCCCTCGCATGCCTCCACCCTACCCGTGCTACGCTCCCGAGAGTCGCTCTGGTTTACAGAGCGACTCATCGTAACCGATCGGAGATCCCCCATGACACTGTTCCGCCTGGATGCGAGCATTCTCCCCGCGACGTCCTCCAGCCGTGCGCTCGCCGACATCGTCGAGGCCGAATGGACGGCCGCTCGCCCCGGCTCGACCGTCGTGCGACGCGATCTGGCCGCCTCGCCCGTGCCCGCCACGGTCTGGCAGAACGCCGTCACCGCCGGATTCACCCCCGAGGCCGACCGCACCGACGCGCAGCGCGAGGCGCAGGCGCTCGCGAAGACGTTCGCCGACGAGCTCGTCGACGCCGAGGCGCTGCTCTTCGCCGTGCCGCTCTACAACTACGGCGTCTCGCAGCACTTCAAGACCTGGTTCGACGTCGCGTACGCCGACGAGCGGATCAACCCGACCGGCACCGCCCTGCGCGGCAAGCCCGCGACGCTCGTCACCGTGCTCGGCGGCAACTACGGTCCCGGGACCCCCAAGGAGGGCTGGGACCACGCGACGCCGTGGATCCGTCGTGTGCTCGAAGACGTCTGGGGGCTCGACCTGCGCGTCGTGGAGCGGCCCTTCACCCTCGTCGGCGCGAACCCGGCGCTCGAAGAGTTCGCCGACCTCGCGGCCTCGCTCAAGGAGACCGCCGAGGACGCCGCGCGCACCGCCGGACGCGAGATCGCCGAAGCCGCCTGATCCTGCGGCGGGATCGCCGGCTCCTGAGCGCCGGAGATCCCGCGAGCCCGAACGCCGCAGATCGCCCGCGCCCTGAGCGCCGGAGATCCCGTGAACACCGGACGGATTCCTGCCGGATGGTCCGGGTTTCGCGGGATCTCCGGTCCCGGGGGCCGGATGCGGGCTGGGCCGGATGCGGGCTGGGCCGGATGGGGGATCGCGGCCGGGCGGCTCACGCGATGATGCGCCCCGCGGCCATCCGCACGGTGCGGTCGGCGAGCGCCGAGACGTCGCCGGGGTCGTGACTGACGAGGACCGCCGTGCGCCCCTCGAGCGCACGCGACAGCAGGATGCGCAGCTCGGGGGCCGCGTCGACGTCGAGCGCGGCGGTGGGCTCGTCGAGCAGCAGCACGGCCGGCTCGGCGGCGAGGGCGCGGGCGAGCGAGACGCGCTGCGCCTGGCCGCCGGACAGATCCGTGGCGCGGCGCTCGGCGAGATGCCGCACGCCGACCTCGACGAGCCAGCGTTCGGCGGCGTCGCGCGCGGCGGATCGGGAGAGACCGGATGCCCGCGGGCCGAAGGCGACGTTGTCGCGCACCGAGAGGTGCGGGAAGAGCAGCGTCTGCTGCGCCATGAGCACGATGCCGCGACGGTGCGGCGGGATCCAGCGTCCGTCGCCCGCCAGCGTCGCGCCGTCCAGCTCGATCCTCCCGGCGTCGGGCCGGAGGAGCCCGGCGAGCAACGTGAGCACGGTCGACTTCCCTGCGCCGTTCGGGCCGACGATCGCGAGCGTCTCGCCGTGCGCGGCCGACAGCGAGACCTCGACGTCGCGCTCGGCGACGCGCGCCTCGATCGACAGGTACGCGCTCACGGCTGAGCCCTTCGGGGCCGACATGCGCTCACGGCTGCACCCGCCGCGGACGGTAGGCGAGCACGACGCCGATCACCGCGAGCACGATGAGCACGAGCGAGAGGGCCACGGCCGATGCGCTGTCGCTCTCGCGCACGAGGTACACCTGCAGCGGCAGCGTGCGCGTGACGCCCTGCAGGCTGCCTGCGAACGCGAGCGTGGCCCCGAACTCCCCGAGCGCCCGCGAGAACGACAGGATCGCGCCCGAGAGGATGCCCGGGGCGATGAGCGGCAGCGTCACGCGCCACAGCACGCGGCCGGGGGATGCGCCGAGCGTCGCCGCGATCGCGCCGTAGCGCGTGCCGGCGGATCGCAGGGCGCCCTCGACGCTCATGACGAGGAACGGCAGCGCCACGAACGTCTGCGCCATGACGACGGCGACCTCCGTGAACGGGATCTGGACGCCGACGACGCCGAGCGCCTGCCCGACGAGGCCCCGGCGGCCGAACGCGTAGAGCAGGGCGATCCCGCCGACGACGGGCGGCAGCACGAGAGGCACGAGCACGAAGGCCCGCAGCGCCTGCTGGCCCGGAAAGCGCGCCCGCGCGAACACCGTCGCGAGGGGGATGCCGATGACGAGGCATATCCCGGTCGAGACGAGTGCCGTGCGCAGGCTCAGGGCGAGCGCGTCGAGCGACGACTCGCTCGTCAGCAGCGGCCAGAAGTCACCCCACTCGGCGCGCAGGACGAGCGCGGCGAGCGGGACGAGGATGAAGGCGAGGCCCAGCGCCGCGGGAGCCCAGATCCACCGGGGCAGGTCGGTCGTGACCGCGTGGGCTCCTCGCGATGCCCGCCCCGTCCGCTCGTCCTGTGTCATACGGGGCGATCGAGCGGACACGACGCAGGAACTCCGAGCGCGGACTCCGGGGACAGGGGCGCGATCGCGCGGGTCGCGCGGCTCGGACGCATCGCGATTCCTGCACGGTGCCGCGTGGGTGTCATCCGCCTACTCCGCGGGGAGGAACCCGGCCGCCGTGAGCTCCTCCTGCGCGTGCTCGCCGAGGACGAAGTCGACGAAGTCCTGCGCGAGCTCGGGGTCGTCCGCTCCGGTCAGCGGCGCGATCGGGTAGTCGTTCAGGGCGTCCTGCGCCTCGTCGAACGGGATGCCCTCGACGCTGTCTCCGGCGCCGAGCACATCCGTCGCGTAGACGAGCCCGGCATCCGCCTCGCCCGCCGTGACCTTGCCGAGCACGTCGGTGACGGCGTTCTCCTCGCTCACGGGCGTCAGCTCGACGCCCGTGGACTCCTCGACCTTCTGCGTCGCGGCGCCGCACGGCACCTCGACGGCGCACACGACGAGCGTGACGTCGGGGTCGGCGAGATCGGCGAAGCTCGTGATGCCCGCCGGGTTGCCGGCGGGCACCGCGATCTCGAGCACGTTGCGCACGAACAGGACGGGGTCGGCCGCCGTCAGCCCCTCCGCGACGACGGAGTCCATCGTGCTCGTGTTCGCCGCGGCGAACACCCCCGCGGGCGCGCCCTCGACGATCTGCGTCGCGAGCCCCGACGAGCCGTCGAAGTTCAGCTGCACCGTCACACCGGGGTTCTCGGCCTCGAAGTCGTCCGCGAGGGCGGTGAACGTCTCCGTGAGCGATGCGGCCGCGAAGACCTGCAGCTCGCGCTCCTCGGGGGCGGGGCTCGCCGTCTCCTCCGCCGCGGGCGTGCCGGAGCAGCCGGAGAGGGCGACGGCGCCGATCGCGGCGACGGCGAGGAGGGCGGTGCGGATGGCGGGGCGTGCGGTCATGGCTGCGTTTCCTTCTCGGGCGTTCGGAGGGCGGTTCAGGGGGTCTCGACGAGGACGGTCGTCGCCTTGACGACGGCGACCGCGACCGAGCCGGGCTCCAGGCCCAGCTCGTGCACGGCCTCCGTGCTCATGAGCGACACGACGCGGTGCGGGCCGCACTGCATCTCGACCTGGCTCATGACGGTGTCGCTCGTGACGGCGGTGACGAGCCCCACGAAGCGGTTGCGGGCGGACCTCCCGCCCGTGGTCGGGTCGTCGGGGAGGTCGGCGTGCGCCCGCGCGAGCCGCGCGAGCTCGAGGCCGTCGACGACCTTGCGCCCCGCGTCGTCGACCGCGGACGAGAGCGTGCCGTTGTCGATCCAGCGACGCACGGTGTCGTCGCTCACGCCCAGGAAGCGCGCGGCGTCGCGAATGCGGATGCCCGGCATGATTCTCCTCGCAGATGCGGATGTTTCAGCGATGCTATCCCGCATCCGCGCGCTCCGAGGAAAGGACGCCGCGTCCCGAACACCGGAGATCCTGTGAAAGCCGGAGCGATTCGGCGCTCTCCGTCCGGTCTTCGAGGGATCTCCGGCGCCCGGGCGCATCGTGCCGGCGTCCGGGCGTCTTCGCGTCGTGCGGCCGTCGGCGGAGGACGCGCGCCGCCCCTCGTAGGATCGGACGAGGACCTCTCCACCGCGGAGCGGCCGGAGGAGGGGCGCATGCGCGCGACCGGAGAAGACGTCACCTGGGTGCTCGTCGACGGCGAGAACATCGACGCGACGCTCGGGACGTCCATCATCGGCCGGCGGCCGCAGCCCGAGGAGCGTCCCCGCTGGGACCGGCTCGTCTCCTTCGCGACGCGGGAATGGGGGCGGCGCGCGCAGGGCGTGTTCTTCATCAACGCCTCGTCGGTCATCCCGCAGAGCTTCGTGCAGGCTCTCAAGGCGATGGACTACGAGGTCGTCCTGCTCGCCGGCGCTCCGGACGAGAAGGTCGTCGACATCGCCATCCAGCGCACGCTGCAGGCGCTCGCCGGCCGCGACGACGACGTCATGCTCGTCAGCCACGACGGCGACTTCCTCGACGACGTCGCGGCCCTCATCGACGACGAGCGCCGCGTCGGCGTCGTCGCCTTCACCGAGTTCCGCAACGCGGGCTACAACGCCGTCGCCGGCCTGCAGAAGTTCGACCTCGAGTACGACGCCGCCGTCTTCGACGCGCAGCTGCCGCGCCTGCGGGTCATCCCCATCGACGAGTTCGACCCCATCAGCTTCCTCGGCGCCTGACGCGCGGCTCCCGGCGTCACCCGCGCTCGTCGCCCGCGGAGGGCCCCGCCGCGGGCCGCGCGGGCGGGAGGGGGATCGCCCCCGTGGGCGTCGCGACCGCGTCGCCCACGACCGCCTCCCCGCTGCGTCGCGCGGCGAGGGCGGTGCCGGCGCTCGCGACCACGACGAGCGCGATCGCCGTCAGGCGCAGCGGACCCGCCTGCTGGCCGAGCAGCAGCCATCCCGCTGCGGCCGCGACGACGGGCTCGAGGCTCAGCAGCACGCCGAACACGCGCTGCGGCAGGCGGCGGAGCGCCATCAGCTCCAGCGTGTACGGCACCACGGAGGCGAGCAGGGCGGTGCCGACCGCGAGGGCGAGCAGCCGGGGGTCGGCGGCGACGACGCCGACGGCCGGCACGCCGAACGGGAGGAGCGCGACGGACGCGATGAGCAGCGCGATCGCGAGACCGCCCATCCCGGGGATCACCCGGCCGACGCGTGCGCTCGTCCGGATGTAGAGGGCCCAGAAGCCCGCGGCGACGAGCGCGAACGCCACGCCCAGCGGATCGAGGGAGCCGGAGCCCATCGCGCTGTCGACGCCGAGCAGCGCCATCCCCGCCAGCGCGACGCCCACCCAGGCGACGTCGAGCATCCGGCGGGTGAGGAAGGCGGCGAGGACGAGCGGCCCGAGGAACTCGATCGCGACCGCAGCGCCGAGGGGGATGCGCTCGAGCGAGGCGTAGAAGAAGCCGTTCATCGCGCCGAGCGCGAGCCCGAAGGCGGTGACGGCGATCCACTGGTCGCGGCTCCAGCGCGCGATCCGCGGCCGCACCGCGACGAGCACGACGATCGCCGCGATCGAGAGCCGCAGCGCCGTGACGCCCCACGAGCCGAGGGCGGGGAAGAGCTGCACGGCGAGCGCGGCGCCGAACTGGAGCGAGACGCACGATCCGATGATGAGCCCGGTCGAAGCGGCCATCCCGCCGGACGGTCGGGTCGGGGAGCGCATGAGGTCCATTCTCACCGCTGTCGGTCGGCCCGGCGACGCCTTCCGGTGGAACGGGAGCCCCCTGTCAAGGGCTCCCGGCCCTCGGGCGGCCCGGGAGAGACTCTCAGGCATGGTCAGGCTGCGGCGCACGTCTCCCGAGGAGCGCGGATGGACGCGCCGACGCTCAGGCCCGGGCTTCGCCTACCTCGACGAGCACGGCGAGCGGCTGCCGGAGGACGCGGTGGCCCGCGTCACGGGGCTCGTCATCCCGCCGGCCTGGACGGACGTGTGGATCACGCCGCATGTCAACGGCCACCTCCAGGCCGTGGGCACGGACGACGCGGGCCGGCGCCAGTACCTGTACCACCCGCAGTGGCGCGCGCGACGGGACGCCGAGAAGTTCGACCGCGTGCTCGGCTTCGGCGAGGCGCTCGGCCGCTCCCGGCCGCGGATCCTCGAGGACCTCTCGCGCCGCGGCATGCCGCCCGAGCGCGCGTGCGCGACGGCCGTGCGGCTGCTCGACCTCGGCTGCTTCCGCATCGGCGACGACGTCTACGCCGACCGGCACGGCAGCTTCGGCCTCACGACGCTCGAGCGGGGGCACGTGCGGCGCGCGGGCGAGGCTCTCGTCTTCCGGTTCACGGGGAAGTCCGGCGTCGGCCACCGCATCGAGATCGACGACGCGGCGGTGGGGAGGGCGATCGACGCCATGCGCCGGAGGGGGGACGGAGAGGCGACCCTCCTGTCGTTCCGCGACCGCGGCGGGTGGCACCGGCTCACTCCCGCGCTCGTGAACGACTACGTTCGCGCCTCGACGGGGGTGGAGGCCACGGCCAAGGACTTCCGCACCTGGCACGCGACGGTCCTCGCCGCAGCGACGCTCGCGGAGCACGGCGAGCAGGCGGCCTCGGCGACGGCACGGCGCCGCGCCGTGGCCGCGACCATGCGCGACGTCGCGGCCTTCCTCGGCAACACCCCCGCGGTGACGCGCACGTCGTACGTCGACCCGCGCGTGGTCTCGGCGTACGACGAGGGCAGGACGATCGCGCGCGCCGTGCGCGGACGGCATGCCGACGACGACGCGCGTCAGCTCGCCGTGGAGCGCGCGACGCTGCGGCTCATCCGCGGGTAGACGCCCCGGGCCGCTCGGGATCCAGGACCACGAACGCGGCCCACACGTCCGCCCGCACCGCGAAGGACCCGAGATCCCTTCCGAGCAGGCGCGCGGCGAGGTCGATGCGGGAGCGGACCGTGTGCCGGTGGACCCCCAGGGCGCCCGCCGCGGCGTCGTACTCGCACCCGCTCGCGAACCACGTCCGCATGGTCGTCAGCAGCGCCGTGCCGTGGGTCTCGTCGTATCGCGTCAGCGGCGCGAGCACGGAGCGCGCGACCTCTCCCGCGCCGGCCTGGGCGACGAAGGCGAGCACTCCCTCCCCGGCCAGCTCGGAGAACCCGGTGACGCCGGCCGGCGCATCGGCCCGGCGCCGCAGCGCCTGCTCCGCCTGCTCGAGCGCACGCCCGAACCCGGCATAGCCGGTCGCCTCGGAGAGCCCGATCCGCGCCTCGAACCTCTCGACGAGCTGGGTCAGGACATCCGTCGCGCCGTCGGGCGCGCACAGCACGAGCGACGCGTCGCCTCGCGCGAAGAAGAGCTCGCCGGGACGCGATGCGACGCGCAGCTCGAGCACCTCCGACACGATGTCGAGGTCTGCGCCGCGCACCGCGACGGCGGCGACGCGGATCGGCTCTCCCGGCAGAGGCCCCCACATCTCGGCGGAGATGCGGGCGACGAGCGACGGGTCGCCGCCGCGGAGCGCATGCAGCAGGCCGGAGCGCAGGTGCCCGCGCGCGTTCACGAGGTCGCGGTTCTGCTGCAGCGACAGCCAGGCGAGGGCGACGACGGAGTTGACGACCTGCTGGCCGGCCTGGTCGATGTCCTCCGCCCGCCCGACGGCGAGCACGCCGCGGAGCTCGCCCGCGGCGCCGAGCGTCTGCAGCGCGTAGTCGCGCCCGGTGAGGAGGACGCGTCTGCTGGCGTGCCGCCCCCCGGCCAGCAGCGCCGTGACCTCGCGCCGCATCTCCGCCGCGTCGTCCGCGTTCAGCGGCTCCGGGAATGCGCGGTCGAGATCGCCCGTCGCGCCGTACAGGCCCACCCAGGCGCCCAGGTGCCGCGACAGCTCGGCGAGCGTCGCGCCCAGGCCGTCGGGCCGCAGCGCGGCCAGCGAGATCGCCCGCTGGGCGGTCAGCGCCCAGATGCCGCGGGAGTACTCGGCCGCCGCGAGCGCGTTCGCGTTCGCCCTCGCCACGGCGATGAAGGGCGTCTGGTAGGGCACCTCGAACAGCGGGATCCCCGCCCGGGCGCAGGCGACGACGAGGGAGGAGGGGGTCCCGTCCCTCACCACCTCCGTCCCGAAGCCCAGGCCGGTGACGCCGCGGTCCCGGAGACGGGCGACATACTCCGCGGTGTCGCCCTCTGCGATGCTCCCGTCGAACTGCGTCCCGGTGGTCAGCAGCACGTTGCCCTCGACGAGGAAGGGCGTTGGATCCGCCAGGTCGGAGCTGTGCACCCAGGAGATCGGACGGTCAAGCGCTCCGGCGGGCAGCCCCGTCTCGTCGCCGAGCAGCCGCAGGGACAGCGCGGGGTCGCGGAGCAGGGAGCGCAGGGTGGGCGGCGTCGTCGTGCTCGAGGTGGGGAGCGGTGCGGGGGAGCCCGATGCGGCGATGGTCGACATGGAGTCATGTTCTCATGACCGGATTCGACATCGTGTCGATCACCTCGGATGTCCGCGCCTGCGTATCATGCGGGGACATCCCCGTCCCCCGGCGCATTCCGATAAAAGGGGATAATCGCTCGATTCGCGTCCTTCCGGAGAGACGGATATTTTCTCGAGCGCTTTTCTCATCCGCGACATTCCTCGTCGCCGGAACGGAAGAGAACGCGCGTCGAAACCGGACGGAATCGCGGGGCGGGCATCGCTTCCTCCCTGGAAAGACGGGCTCTCAGGCCATGCGCGCCTCGACGTCCGTGTGCATCCGAGCGATATCCGACGGGCTTTGCCGGAAAAGCGGAAATCGCGCCATCGTGCAATCGGCGGGAAATCGAGACGAAACATTCCGGGGTCAGGATCGTCTACGTCACGATCCGAGGAATCAGCAGAGGAAACTCATGACCCCGTCACCGGAAGCATTCGGCGCCAGCAGCGACACGGACATCCCCAAAGTCGCACTCGACCGGATCCGGAAGACGTATGGCGAGAACGTCGTCCTGGACGACGTCACCCTTCACGTCCGGCAGGGCGAGGTGGTGTCGATCATCGGCCCGTCGGGTGCGGGGAAGAGCACCTTCCTCCGCTGCGTGAACCTTCTGGAGGTCCCCGACTCCGGCACCGTCCGGGTCGGCGAGCACGTCCTCGACGCCGGCGGGCGGCACACGGACAGGCAGCTGGAGGAGCTCCGCCGGGTCGCGGGGATGGTGTTCCAGTCGTTCAACCTCTTCCCGCACAAGACCGTGCTGGAGAACGTCTCGCTCGCGCAGCGCCGCGTGCTGGGACGGTCGAAGGAGGAGGCGGACGAACGCTCCCGGCAGCTGATCGACAGGGTGGGCCTCGCCGCGAAGTACGACGAGCACCCCCGGCGGCTCTCCGGCGGACAGCAGCAGCGCATCGCCATCGCACGGGCGCTCGCACTCGACCCGGAGGTGATGCTCTTCGACGAGCCGACCTCGGCGCTGGACCCGGAGATCGGCCTCGAGGTGCTCGCCGTGATGCAGGAGCTCGCGGAGTCGGGCATGACGATGATGGTCGTCACGCACGAGATCGAGTTCGCGCGGAAGGTCGGCGACCGCCTCGTCGTGATGGCGGACGGCGGCATCCTGGAGGAGGGCGACCCCGCCGAGGTGATCGCGAACCCGAAGGAGGACCGGACGCGGCGGTTCCTCGGGGCGGTGGTGCGCCGGTGATCGCGTTCTTCGAGGCGCTGCCCGCCGCGCTGGGGACGACGCTGCTGGTCTCCCTCTCGTCGCTCGTGATCGGCGCGGTCGCGGCCGTGCCCCTCCTGCTGGGGAGGGTCTCCCGCAACCGGCTGCTCTCGGGCGCGACCCGCGCCCTCATCGAGGTCGTCCGCGGCGTGCCCCCGGTCGTGTGGGTGTTCATCGTGTTCTTCGGCGTCGAGATCGGCTCGTTCCGGTTCGACCCGATGCCGGCCGCCGTCCTCGCCTTCTCGCTGATCTCCGCGGCGTACATCGCCGAGGTCTACCGCGGCGGGTACCTCTCCGTGAAGGCGGGTCAGTTCGAGGCCGCGGCCGCCCTCGGCCTGAGCCGGACCCGCGCGTTCGCCGACGTCGTCGCCCCGCAGCTGTTCCGGGTGGCCGTCCCGGGCGTCGTCGCCTACGCCGTCGGCCTGCTGAAGGACACCTCGATCGTGTCGATCATCGGCGTGGCGGACATCGTGTTCGCCGCCAGCCGCGCCATGCGGGCGACGGGCGACCCGATCCTGCCCTTCCTCGTCGTCGCCGCGCTCTACCTCGCGATCTCGCTCCCGATCGGCCTGCTCGGCCGGGCGGTGTACACCGCCCTCCGGAAGAAGGTGGCCTGAGATGTTCGTCGAGGACTGGCTGAGCTGGCTGCCGTCGATGCTGGAGGGTCTCTGGACGGCCCTCGGCGTCACGATCCTGGCCCTCGTCGTGGGTCTCCCGCTCGGCGCGCTGCTGGGCATCGGGTCGTCGGTGCGGACGCGGTCCGTGCGCGCGGCATGCGTGACGATCGTCGAGGTCGGTCGCGGCATCCCCGCGCTCGTGTTCCTCTATCTCGTGTACTACGGCCTCACCGAGTTCGGCCTCACCCTCACCAGCTTCGCGGCCGCCGTCGTCGGCATCGGCCTGACGACCGCCGCGTACTCGAGCGAGCTCTTCCGGGCGGGCTTCGAGTCGGTGCCGTCGGGCGAGCGGGAGGCCGCGCGCGCCCTCGGGATGAACGGGTTCTTCACGATGTGGGACGTCATCGTGCCGCAGGGGCTCGCGGTGGCGCTGCCCTCCCTCATCGGCCTCGCGATCCAGATGTTCCAGGCCACCGCGCTCGCCTACCAGATCGCGCTCCCCGAGCTGCTCTCGCGCGCCTACAGCACCGGCACGCAGACGTTCCAGTATCTGTCGGCGCTCGCGCTGGCCGGTCTGCTCTACCTCGTCGTCACGATCCCCCTCAGCTTCCTCTCCCAGCGCATCGCCGCCGGATCGTCTGCGGGCGGCCGGCGGCGCCGGGGGCGCAGATCGCGCAGGTCGATCGTCCCCTCGACGACCGCGCTGCCGGTCGTGCGCGCCCGCTGACGCCCCTGGCCTCCGTCCCCATCCCCTCGCACACATCAGGAGAACGATCCGCATGAACAAGCGCCTCACCGCCACAGCCCCGTTCGTCGTCCTCTCGCTCGGAGTCGCCCTCGCCGGGTGCGCGAGCGAGGACACGACCGCCGACGCGGTCGCCGACGACTGCACGCCCGCCCACGCCGACCTGCCCACGATCGCCGAGGGCACTCTCACGATCGGCATCTCCGACATGCCGCCGCTCGTCACCCCCACCGGCGAAGACGGCTACGAGGGGCTCGACGCCGACATCGTCAACGGCTTCGCGGCCCTCGAGTGCCTCACGGTCGAGCCCGTGGACGTCGGCGCGACCGCCGCGGTCACGGCCGTGCAGCAGGGGCGCGTGGACACCTCGCTGGGCGGCTGGTACCGCACCGAGGAGCGCAGCGAGGTCGTCGCGCTGAGCTATCCGATGTATCTCGACGGCCTCATCGTCGCCGCGCCCGAGGCCTACGAGACCTTCGACGACCTGGACGGGCTGACGGTGGGAGTCGTCCAGGGGTACAACTTCGTGGACGAGCTCGAGGCCCTGTTCCCCGGAAGGGTCAACACCTACCCGGAGCCCACGCTCCTGGCGGAGGACCTCTCCGCCGGGCGCATCGACGCGGCCTTCGACGTGGCCTCCGCCGCCGTCGTCTACGGCGGTGCGACGATCTCCTCCCTCGAGCCGGACGACCGCGTCCGCCAGTCGGTCCTGCCCGCCCAGACCGGGCTCCCCTTCTCGCACGAGAGCGAGGCGCTCGTGGCCGCCTTCGACGACTACCTCCAGACCATCCACGAGGACGGCACGCTGAAGGAGTACCTCGAGAAGTGGGACCTCGACCCCGAGCTGTCGGACGTCGGCGAGCCGCGGTTCGTCTGATCCCCGCCCGACCCGGTCCGGTCGACTGGGTTAGGGTAAGCTAATAAGCGTGAACTCGCGCGCGGCATCCCTGGCTCTCGTCCCCCTCATCGTCCTCGTCCCCCTCGCCGGCTGCTCGGCCTCCGTGCCCGAGCGGCCGGCGGTCGACGGTCGCACCGTCGACACCGTGCTCGGCGAGGTCGTCGTCCCCGCCGACATCGACTCGGTCGTCGTGATCGAGGGGCGCCGCGACCTCGACATCGTGCTGTCGCTCGGCCTGCCGCTCTCGGGCTACCCCTATGAGGAGCAGGGCGCCCTCGATCTCGAGTCCCCCCTCGCCGACGCCCTCGAGGACGCGCGGCAGAACGGCGCGGAGGAGCTCTTCCTCGCCGACGAGGTCAACGTCGAGGCGATCGCCACGGTCGCCCCGGACCTCATCGTGAGCCGCGTCGACGACGTCCAGCCCCTCCTCGAGGAGCTGACGGCGATCGCGCCCGTCCTCGCCATCGGCGACCAGGACACGAGCACGTGGCAGGACGATCTCCGCCTCGTCGCGGAGGCGACGGGCACGGAGGAGCGCGCGGAGGAGCTCATCGCGGGGTACGAGGAGCGCGTCGAGACGATCTCGGCGGAGTACGCGGACGTCCTCGCCGACCACGCCTTCGCGCCCATGAGCTACAACGGCGAGAGCGCCGAGGCGCGACCCAACCGTCTCCTCTCGCTCGTCCTGCGCGATGTCGGGGCGACGCCGTCCGCCGCGTTCGCGGACGTCATCGACGGTGGCGACGGCGAGTACAGCCTCGAGCAGCTGCTCCAGGGCTTCGGCGACGCCGACGCGATCGTCGCTCTCGTGAACGACCCGCAGACGTGGGAGCAGCTGCAGGCAGACCCGCTGTACCAGCAGCTCCCCGCGGTGCAGGAGGGCCATGCGGTGCGCTCCGACAAGCAGACGCACGAGGGCGCCGCGCTCACGGCCGAGCATGCGCTCGACGTCGTCGAGCAGCTGCTCGCGACCTTCTGAGCCGTATGCGCGCCGCCCTGCCGCGAGCCGAGGACTCGACCGGGCGCCGACGCCGCAGCGTGCGCGCCATCGCGGCGGCGGCCGTCGTCCTCGTCGCGCTCATGGCGCTCAGCGTGCTCGTCGGATCGCGCGGCCTCTCCGCGGGGACGGTCCTCCTCTCACTCGTCGGCGACGCCGGTGCCGAGGCCGAGGCCATCGTCGGGGGACAGCGCATCCCGCGCACGATCGTGGGGCTCCTGGGCGGTGCGGCGCTCGCCGTCGCGGGCGTCGTCATCCAGGGGCACACCCGCAACCCGCTCGCCGACCCGGGGCTGCTGGGAGTGACCTCGGGGGCGGCGCTCGCCGTCGTCGTCGCCATCTCGGTCTTCGGACTGACGACGCCTGCGGGATACCTGTGGTTCGCCTTCGCGGGGGCCGCGGCGGCCACGGCGCTCGTGACGGCTCTGGGCGCGGCCGCGAGCCGGAGACGCGACGTGTCTCCCGCCTCCCTCGTGCTCGCCGGCGCCACCGTGTCGGCTCTGCTGAGCGCGGTGACGGGTGTGATCCTCCTGCTCGACGCGTCGACCCTCGACGTCTACCGGTTCTGGACGGTCGGCTCCCTCTCCGGCGGTCGGACAGGGGATCTCCTGCCGATCGTCGTGCCTGCGCTGACGGCGGGCGCGCTCGTGGCGGCGCTGCAGACGCGCGCGCTCGACGCCCTCGCGCTCGGCGACGACATCGCCCGGTCGCTCGGTCGGAGCCTGCTCCGCACGCGGCTCTGGGGGCTGGCGAGCGTCACGCTCCTCGCGGGCGGCGCGACCGCACTGGTCGGATCGCTCGGCTTCGTCGGACTGGCCTCGCCGCACATCGCGCGCGGGCTCGTCGGGACGGGGCATCGCTCGCTCATCCCGCTGTCCGCGCTGATCGGCGGTGCGCTCGTCCTCGCGGCGGATGTCGTGGCACGTGTCGTCGTCTCGCCGGCCGAACTGCCCGTCGGAGTGGTGCTGGCCGTCCTGGGCGGCCCGCTCTTCCTCCTCGTCGTCATCCGGCTGTTCCGGAGGGCGTCATGAGCGGCGCCGTCCTCGTCTGGCGCGTCGGACCAGCGTCGGCGAGGACGCCCCGCCGCACGGTCGTCACGGTGATCGTCTCCGTCGTCGTCGTCGCGGCTCTCGCCGGCGTCTCGTTCGGCGTCGGCGACTACCTCGTCCCACCGGATCGCATCGTCTTGACGCTTCTCGGCGAGGGCGACGCGCAGGAGACGCTCGTCGTGACGAGGCTGCGCCTCCCTCGCGTTCTCCTCGGCCTCCTCGTCGGCGCGATGCTCGGCCTCTCGGGAGCCATCGTGCAGACCACCGCGCGCAACGGACTGGCGAGCCCGGATCTGCTCGGCGTCACGGGCGGAGCGTCCGCGGGCGCCGTCGCGGTCATCGTCCTGGGCGGTGCGACGGGCTTCTCCTCGTTTCTGCACGGGGTCGGGACCACGGCCGCGGCGCTCGCCGGCGGACTGGCCGCAGGGGCGACCGTCGCGGTCGTCCTGCGCGCCACACGCGGAGGGCAGCTGCAGACCGTCCTCATCGGGGTCGGCGTATCCGCCCTGTTCAGCGGGCTCACGAGCGGGATGCTCGTGGAGGCGAGCATCGACGACGCCGAACGCGCGAGCGCATGGCTCATGGGATCGCTCGGCGGGCGGGGCGTCGAGGAAGTGCGGCTCGCAGCGGGCGCGCTCGCGCTCGTCGTCGTGATCCTCGTGCCGCTCTCAGCGCGGCTCTCGGCACTCCACCTCGGCGAGGACACCGCGGCGTCGCTCGGGCACCGCGTCCCGCGGCTCCGGGCGGGACTGCTCGTGTCCGCGGTCGTGCTCGCATCGATCGCCGCGGCGGTCGCGGGTCCCATCGGCTTCGTCGCGCTCGTCGCGCCGCACCTCGCACGCCTCGCGAGCCGGGCGCCGCGGGCGCCCTTGGCCGCGTCGGCGCTCGCGGGCTCTGCGCTGGTCACGGGCAGCGACATCGTCGCACGCGTCGTGGCGGCTCCGCTCCTCCTGCCCACGGGCGCCGTCTCCGCCATCGTCGGAGCCCCGTTCCTCATCTGGCTCCTCGTCCGCGAGAGAAAGGGCGTCGGCTCATGACGGGCGCGCTGCGAACCCACGGTCTCCGCGTCGACCTCGGCGGCCGCACCGTGCTCGACGACATCGGCGTCGACATCGCCGCCGGTGCGACGACCGCGATCGTCGGCCCCAACGGATCCGGCAAGAGCACGCTGCTGCGCTGCCTGGCACGGCTCCAGGATCACCGCGGCGCCGTGACGCTCGACGGCGAGGACGTGCGCCGGATGCCCGCCCGCGCCTTCGCGCGCCGGGTCGCGCTTCTTCCGCAGGCGCCGATCGCGCCGGACAACCTCACGATCGTCGACCTCGTCACGCGCGGACGCGACCCGTACCGACGCTGGTACGACCAGTGGTCGTCCGCCGATGAGGCCGTCGTGCACGAGGCGATCGAGCGGACGGGACTGACGGATCTCGCCGACCGGCCTCTCGAGACGCTCTCCGGCGGCCAGCGCCAGCGCGCCTGGGTCGCCCTCGCCCTCGCGCAGTCGGCCGATGTGCTCCTCCTCGACGAGCCGACGACCTATCTCGACATCGCGCATCAGCTCGACGTGCTCGAGACCGTCGCCGAGCTGCAGCGGGAGCGGGGGATGACGGTCGTCATGGTGCTGCACGACCTCGGACTCGCCGTTCGGTACGCTGACCACATCGTCGCCGTGCACGGCGGTGCGATCGCCGCCGCCGGTCCCGCCGGAAGCGTCGTCACACCGGAGCTCCTGCGCACGGTCTTCGGCATCGACGCCTCTCTCCTCGAGGATCCGCGGACGGGGCGTCCCGTCATCGTGCCGCACCGCGCCGTGCGGTCGAGGGACTGAGGAGGAGCATGACGCCATCGCGCCGAGGGCGCCGCGAGGGACGGCTCGTCGGCGGGCCCCGCAGCGTCACCGAGATCGCCGCTGACGGCCTGCGCCGCCGGATCGTCACGGGCGCCCTCCCGCAGGGGGCGCACATCTCCGAGCAGGCGATCGCCGATGAGCTCGGCGTGAGCAGGGCTGCGCTGCGTGAGGCCCTCCGTCTCCTCGAGCGCGACGGCCTCGTGGTCACCGTGCCGCGCGCCGGCAGCCGCGTCGTCTCGCTCACTCTCCGAGACGCCTACGAGATCGTCACCCTGCGCGAGCACCTGGAGGACTTCGCGATCGGGCTCGGCGTGCCGTCGGCCGATCCGGCCCGCCTCGCGTCGCTCGCCGAGGCGGTCGAACGGATGGAGCGGAACGCCGAGTGCGGGGACGAGGAGGCGGCGGGCACGGATGGCCTCGACTTCCATCGCGCGTTCATCGGCCTCGCGGGACACGCGCAGCTCGAGGCCGCGTTCGGCGTCATCGTCCAGCCGCTGGGACTGCTCATGGGGCTCAATCGTCGTTCGACGGCGGGGTCCGAGACGCTGCACGAGCGTGCAGAGCGTCACCGGCGCGTTCTCACGCGCGTCGAGGCGGGCGATGCCGCGGGCGTGCGGGCGGAGCTGCGATCGCACACCACGACGGGCTTCCTCGAGGACGGCGTGCTGCCCAGAGGCGATGCCGACGACGTCGTGCTCGCCTGGGCGCGAGGGCGTCTGAGCGCCCGGCGCTGATCCGGAAACAGGCGAACGGGCCCATTGTGCGACAGGCCCGTTCGAGAGGTATGACGGACGAGGCGACGGTGCGAGCGCCGACCCCATCGAATACATGACCAGCCTCTCGCGGATGGTCCCCGCGTGACAGCGGCGAGATGGTCATGGTTCGAAAGGATCTCGCCAGTCGCCTGAATCGGTCCGCCGACGGCCGGGCGGAGCGACCCGCCGTTCATCCGCTCCTCACCGGCTCGTCATCTCCTCCTGCCCGCGCGTTCACGTCCGCGGTCGAGCCTGGTCCGCACGGGGACCACCCCTGGCGAGCGGAGGAGGGACCGTGGCGGAATCGCAGCCGGTCATCGCATGGGCCGAGTCGCCGCTTCAACTCATCGGAGCGGCCGAGTGGGCGTCCGCGCACGATCGGACGGTCTCGCTCGCGGCCCGGCTCACCGACCAGATGCCGGAGACCGCCGACGAGCTCATCGCGCGCGGAGCGCGGTTCGGGGAGTGCGCGCCGTACCTCGGCATCCCGTGGCGGCTGCTGGCCCGGCACGGGCACTGGCTCGTCGGCGACGGGTTCTCCGGGCAGTTCCGGCTGGCGGCGACGGTGCTGCGTCCCCGGCGGATCACGTTCCTCGACGACGGGGCGAACACGCTCGCCTTCGCCGACGCCCTGCTCGGGCGCCGGGCGTACGCGCGCCCGGGGGTCGCGGAGCGCGGGCTCGCGACGCGGGTCGCGCCGCTCGTCGAGGACCACGTCCTCCGCAGGGCGCTGGCGGGGGACGTCGAGCTCTTCACGGCGTTCGACCTCGGCGGGGAGCGGGCCGCGGCGCTGGGCGAGCGCGGCGTCCGGATCGAGCGGCACCGCTTCCCGTGGACGCGTGCGACCGCCCGGCCGAGGCCCGATCTCGGCCGTCGCATCGTGCTCGGCAGCGCCCGCCCCGTCGACGGTCGCCTGCCGATGAGCGCATACATCGCGTGGGTGGCCGGCCAGGCGTCGGCGGAGCCCGTCGTCTACCTGCCGCATCGCCGTGAGCCGCGCGACCAGCTCGAGCTCGTCGCCGCCCTGCCCGGGGTCCGGGTCGTGCGGACGGGGATGCCGGCGGAGCTCGTGCTGGCCGGTCTCCCCGGGTCCGTCGAGATCCGCACGCTCCCCTCGAGCACGACGACGACGCTCTCGCACGTGCTCCACGGATCCGCCGCCGTCGTGCGTTCCCGGGCGAGCCGGGCGCGGAACGCCTGATGGGCGAGGTCGTCGCCGTCATCCCCGCCCGCGGCGGGTCGAAGGGCGTGCCGCGCAAGAACCTGCGGCGCGTGGGAGGTCTTCCCCTCGTCGCCCGTGCGATCGTCGCGGCGCAGGAGGCGTCCGGCGTGGACCGGGTGGTGGTGTCGACCGACGACGCCGAGATCGCGGGCGTCGCGGAGGAGTGGGGAGCGCGGGCCGTGCCGCGGCCCGCGGAGCTCGCCGGAGACGAGGCGAGCTCCGAGAGCGCGCTCATCCACGTCTGCGACGTGCTCGCGTCGGAGGGCGTCGACGTCGGCGTGGTCGTCCTCCTGCAGGCGACGTCGCCGTTCATCGTGCCGTCGCTGCTCGACGAGGCGATCGCGCTCGTGGCGGAGGGCGTCTTCGACACCGTCCTGTCCGCGGTCTCGACCTACGGGTTCCTCTGGGAGCGCGACGCCTCGGGAGCCGCCTCGGCGGTCAACCACGACAGCGCCCGGCGGCCCCGACGGCAGGACAGGTCGCCGCAGCTCCTCGAGACCGGCGCCTTCTACGCGATGGACGCCGCCGGGTTCCGAGCCGCGCGTCACCGCTTCTTCGGACGCGTCGGCGTCGTCGAGGTGCCGGAGCGCACCGCGATCGAGATCGACTCCCCGGAGCAGCTGGAGCTCGCCGGGGCCGTCGCGCCGCTGGTCCGCGACGACGGCGGGATCGACGTCGACGCCGTCGTGACCGACTTCGACGGCGTGCACACCGACGACACGGCGATCGTCGACGCCGACGGCCGCGAGCAGGTGCGTGTCAGCCGCTCGGACGGGATGGGCGTCGACCTCCTGAGACGTGCGGGCATCCCGGTGCTGATCCTCTCGACGGAGCGCAACCGGGTCGTCGCGGCACGTGCGCGCAAGCTGCGCGTCGACGTCCGTCAGGGGCTCGACGACAAGGCGTCCGCTCTCCGGGCATGGACGGCTGAGCGGGGCGTCGCGCTGTCGCGGATCGCCTATCTGGGGAACGACGTCAACGACCTCGACTGCCTGGAGGCCGTCGGATGGCCCGTGGCGGTGCGCGGAGCCCATCCGCTCGTGACGGCCGCCGCCCGCGTCGTGCTCGACCGTCCCGGCGGAGCCGGAGCGGTGCGGGAACTGGCCGAGCTCGTCCTGCGGGCACGGCGTGACGAGTCCCGATCGGGGCTCGGATCCAGGGAAGCGGAAAGGAAGACGACATGACCGTCGCGATCGGAGGCCGCGTGGTGGGCGGTGGGCGTCCCGCCTACGTCATCGCGGAGATCGGCCTCAACCACAACGGCGACGTCGAGCTCGCCAAGCGCCTGATCGACGTCGCGGCCGACGCGGGGGCCGACGCCGTGAAGCTCCAGAAGCGCACGCCGGAGATCGCGACGCCCGACCACATGCGCGACGTGCCCCGCGAGACGCCCTGGGGCACGATGACGTACCTCGACTACCGCCGTCGCGTGGAGCTCGACCGCGACGCCTACGTCGAGATCGCCGACCATGCGCTGCTGCGCGGACTCGACTGGTTCGCGTCGCCGTGGGATGTGCCGAGCGTGGCGTTCCTCGAGGACCTCGGCGTCGTCGCCCACAAGATCGCCTCCGCGTGCCTCACGGACACGGGGCTGCTCGAGGCCGTGCGCGACACCGGCAAGCCGGTCGTCCTGTCCACCGGGATGTCGACGATGGAGCAGATCGACCGCGCGCTCGAGACCCTCGGCACCGATCGCGTCGTACTCCTGCACGCGACCTCCACGTACCCGATGGAGCCGGAGGAGGCGAACCTGCGCGTCATCCCGATGCTCCGCGACCGGTACCCGGGCGTGCCCGTCGGATACTCCGGGCACGAGCGGGGCCTGCAGATCTCGCTGGCCGCCGTGGCGCTGGGCGCCGTGGCGGTCGAGCGCCACATCACGCTCGACAGGACGATGTGGGGCTCCGACCACGCCGCGTCGCTCGAGCCCGCGGGGCTCGAGCACCTCGTCCGCGACATCCGGATCGTCGAGACCGCGCTCGGCGACGGCGTCAAGCGGGTGTTCCCCGGCGAGCTCGCGCCTCTGGCGAAGCTGCGCCGCGTCCCCGCGTGACGAGCGCCGCCGCCCTGCGGGTCGCCGCCGTCGCCGACTCCGACTCGTACGTCAAGTGGGCGGCGGCGCTGCTCGGGGCGTCGGGCGCCGAGGCGCGGCTGCTCGTGCTCGCGACGCCGCTCACGGTGAGCGACGCGCAGCTCGCGGACGCCCTCGAGGGCAGCGGGCTGCGCCCGGCGCGGGTCCGCCGTGTCTCCTACGACGAGCTGCCCGGCAGCCTCGCGGAGTTCGGAGCCGATGCCGTCCTCCTCGCGGCCCGTGGTCCGCTCGTCCGCGTCCTGGCCCGCCGGATCGCGGCGCAGGAGAGCGCCCCCGTCCTCTTCGGCGGGATCCCCGGGATCACGTTCCCGGCGGGACGGCGCGCTCTCCTCTACCGCGTGCAGTGCGACCTGCTCGTGCTCCACTCGCATCGCGAGGTGCGGGACTTCGCGGCGCTCGCGGCGCGCGAGGGGCGGCCGCAGCGCTTCGGCCTGGCGCGCCTGCCGTTCGCTGCGGCCGGAGGCGAGCGGCGGGCGCCGGGCGGGACGGATCTCGTCTTCGCCGCGCAGGCGATCGTCCCGCGCGAGCGCGCGGACCGCGTGCGGGTGGTCGACCTGCTCGTCCGCGCCGCGGAGGCGGATCCGAGCCGCCGCGTGGTCCTGAAGCTGCGGAGCGTGAGGGGCGAGCGCGAGACCCATCCCGAGCGGCATGCGTACGCGGAGCTGCTCGAGGCCCGGAGCGGGCGCCCGCCGAACCTCGTCGTCGCCTCGGGGCCCATGTCCCGCGCCCTCGACAGCGCGCAGGGACTCGTCACGGTGAGCTCGACGGCCGCCGTCGAGGCCGTCGCGCGCGGGATCCCGGTGATCCTGCTCGACCTCTTCGGCGTCTCCGGCCCGCTCGTCAACACGGTGTTCGCGGGCAGCGGGCTCTTCGGCGACGAGGACGCCGTCGCGCGCCGGGAGTTCCGCAGCCCCGACCCGCGCTGGCTGCGCGACAACTACCTGCACGACCCGGCGGAGGACGACTGGGCCGAGCGGCTCGCGGCGCTCGTCTCGCTGCGCAGACGGGGCGAGCTGCCGGTGACGCCTCCGCTCGCGCGCCGGGGCGGCCGGCTGCGCGACGCGTGGGAGCGCAAGCGCGTGCTCGGGCGCCACGACCGGACGGCGTCGGGCACCGTGGCGCTCGTGATCGGGGCGCCCGCTCGCGGCGTCGTGCGGATGGCGCAGCGCGTGCGGCGCGTGCTGAGGAGCCGGGCGGAGGCGCCTTCGCCCGGCACCCCCGTATGACGAGTTCGACCCGGTTCACGACGCCGACGGGGTCGGATTCGTCATACGAACGCTGCTTCTACGAGCCGAGGGTGAACGTGCGGCGGTACTCGGTCGGCGTCGTGTCGAGGATCCGCTGGAAGTGCAGCCGGAGGTTCGCCCCCGTGCCGAGCCCGACGTCCGCGGCGATCTGCTCGACGCCGAGCTCCGAGCGCTCGAGCAGCTCGCGTGCGAGGTCGATGCGCGCCCGCATGACCCACTGCATGGGGGTGTAGCCGGTGTCCTCGACGAAGCGGCGCGAGAACGTGCGCGGCGACACGGCCGCATGGCGGGCCAGCGCCTCGAGGGTGAGCGGCTCTCCGAGCCGGTGCAGCGCCCACTCGCGTGTGGCCGCGAAGCGCTCGCCGATCGGCTCCGGGACGCTGCGGGGCACGTACTGCGCCTGGCCGCCGCTGCGGTAGGGGGCGGCGACGAGCCGGCGTGCGGCGTGGTTCGACGCCGCGACGCCGAGGTCGGAGCGCAGGATGTGCAGGCACAGGTCGATCCCCGACGCCGCGCCCGCGGAGGTGAGGACGCTGCCCTCGTCGACGAAGAGGACGTTCTCGTCCACGCGGACCCGCGGATGCCTGCGGGCGAGCGCACGGGTGTAGTGCCAGTGCGTCGTCGCCCGCCGGCCGTCGAGCAGGCCGGTGGCGGCCAGCGCGAACGCGCCCGTCGAGATGGCGGCGAGGCGGGCGCCGCGCGCATGCGCCGCGACGAGCGCGTCGACGACGGCGGACGGCGGATCCTCGCTGCCGGGCGACCGAGAGCCGGGGATGAAGACGATGTCGGCCCATTCGAGCGCCTCGAGGCCGTGGGCCACGTGGTACGAGAGGCCGTCGCCGCCGGCCACGAGGCCCGGCTCGGCGCCGCAGACGCGCACCTCGTAGGGCATGCTCCCGCGGGTCGTGAACACCTGAGCGGGGATGCCGACGTCGAGCGGCTTCGCGCCCTCGGGGACGATCACGGCGACGCGGCGGAGGACGGCTCCGGACGGCTCGGGCACGCGGATCAGGCGGGGGACGGCCGCAGCGCGGCGACGAAGTCGAGCTTGTCGAGCACGGGGGCGGGGATGACGAACGGGTACAGGTCGTCGTCGCCCAGCGAGCGGCTGATGAGGTTGAGGCCGAGGGAGAGCGGCATCCACACCCGCGTCACGAGCGCGCTGAACGGCGAGAAGGCGGACGGGTCGACCGTGATGAGGCCCGTCGCCGCGGCCGACTCGATCGTGTCGCGGATGTGGAGGAAGTGCGCCCACGTCTCGGCGAAGTCCTCGAACGGGTGCATCGTCGCGTATGCGGAGATGTACGACGCCCTCCAGTCGGCCGGCGGCCCCTCGGCGTAGTGCCTGCCGATCGCCGCGGAGTAGTCGGCGGTCTCGTCGCCGAAGAGGGCGCGCCCGCGCTCGACGAGGGCGGGATCCTGGACGAGGAGCCACTGGAAGTAGTGCCCGGACTCGTGGCGCAGGTGCCCGATCATCGTGCGGTACGGCTCGCCGAGGTCGTCGCGCACGCGCACGCGGTGCGAGGCGTCGGCCTCGGCGAGGTCGATGGTGATGACGCCGTCCGCATGGCCGATGACGACGCTCTCGCCGACGCTCGACAGCATGTCGAAGCACAGCCCGCGTCCGGGGTCGTCCGCCCGGCTCACGACGCGGAAGCCGAGGCGGTCGAGCTCCGCGACGAGCTGTCGCTTCGCGCGCTCCGCCACGGGGAACTGCGCCAGGCCCTGCGCGTCGCCGTCGTGCGGCCGCGTGCGCGTGAGATCGCATGCGGTGCACTGGCCGCCCTCGTCCGTCGTGAGCCAGGTGCATCCCGAGAGCCCGAGGTTGCGGCAGACGTGCCACGCGATGCCCGCGCCGTCGACGTGCCGTCCGCCCCCGTCGACGGGGACGATGTCCCGCTCGTCCCGCGAGTAGCCGAGGCCCGTGCCGCAGCGCACGCAGACGGAGTTCTCGAAGTAGAGCCGGTTGCCGCAGACCCGGCAGGAGTAGATCCTCATCCGCCCATCCTCCTCCCGTCGTCCACGCCGCCCAGGGGGGCGACATCGACGGACACCTCCAGCGTCGACCGTCGTGCCTCGGTGAAGATCACACCCTTCACGGGCGCGACGTCTCCGTAGTCCCGCCCCCAGGCGACGGTGACGTGGCGATCGCCGGCCCAGCGGTCGTTGGTGGGGTCGACGGCGAGCCACGCGTCCGATCCCGGCAGCCAGACGGCGACCCAGGCGTGCGAGGCGTCGGCGCCCACCATGCGCTCCTCGCCCGGCGGCGGCTCGGTCGCGAGGTATCCGCTCACGTAGCGCGCCGCGACGCCGTGGCTTCGCAGGCAGGCGAGCATCAGGTGCGCGAAGTCCTGGCACACTCCCGCGCGCGTGCGCAGCACCTCTTCCACGGTGCTCGTCACGGTCGTGGCCGCGCCGTCGTACGCGAAGTCGGAGTGGATGCGGTGCACGAGGTCGGTCACCGCCTCCCCGACGGGGCGCCCGGGCACGAGGGAGGGGGCGGCGTAGTCGTGCGCCTCCTCGGCGTGAGCGGCCTGCGGCGACTCGAGGGCGAACTCCGTCGCGGCCCAGGCCGACGCCGCGTCCGACGCGCACGGCCTCGACTCCTCCCACGGCGCGGCGAGGGCTGCGGCGTCGTAGACGGGCGGTTCCACGCGCACATCGCTCGTCGCCTCGACGACGAGCGACCGGTGCGGGTCGGTCACCTGGAAGGAGGTGAGCTCGTTGCCGTATCCGTCGAGCCCCGTGCGCAGGGCGAGGGGCCGAGGGCGGACCTCGACGCGGTGCTCGGCGACGATCTGCCAGGGCAGCGGCCGCGGGACGAGGCGCCCCACGCCGTGGCTGTCGTGCACGTCCTCGTCGTACGCGTAGGTCGTGCGGTGCGTCACCCGGTACCTCACGCCGTCACCGTCTCGGCGGCCGCGCCCTCGGCGCCGGCGTCCATCGGCTGCGGCAGCGGACCGGACTCGAAGTGCACGAGCGCGATGGCGTCGGCGAGCCGGCCCAGGGCGGAGACCGTCTCGGAGAGGAAGGCGGCCAGGCGCGGGCCCGGCTCGAGGGGGGCGTGGCCGCCGAGCCGCGAGGCGAGGTCGTCGCGCAGACGCTCAGGGCGGGTGGAGCCGGTCGCGAGCGGCAGCGCGTCGAGATGGCCGCCGAGGGTGGCGACGGCGGAGGCGAGCGAACGCGGGTTGTCGGGGTCCGCGAGCAGCAGCTCGAGCGCCTCGACGGGCCGGCCGGATCCGCCGTGTCGTCTGCGGTACGTCACGGCGCTCTCGGCGGCTCCGAGCACGCCCTCCAGCGCGTCCTCCGCTCCCGGTCCCGTCAGCGCGGGCAGCGTCGCCTGCACGAGCAGGCACACCTGCAGCGCCCTCTCGAGCTGCCGCCCCGCCTCGAACGCGTTCCAGCCCTCGTCGCGCATCATGCTCGCCGTCACGCCGTAGAGGGAGAGCAGGCCCGTGAGCGTGCGCGCCGCGGCGTCGGCGAGAGGGTAGCCGGGCTCGGCGCGCAGCAGGCCGGCCGCGCGATCCGTCGCGCTGAACACGCGCCACGTGTCGTCGGAGAGCTGATCGCGCACACCGGCGAGCGCGTCGCGCAGGCGTGCGAGGGAGTCGGCCGCCGAGCCCGGGCGATCCGCGTCGAGCAGCGCGGAGCGGTGGTCCTCGTCCCGGTCGGCTCCGCGCGTGCCGCACAGCCGCGCCAGCGCCGCGCTCAGGGCGTCGGCGCCGTCCGACTGCGACCGGCGCCGACCGCGCGTGAGGCCGTCGGCCGTGAGGACGATGCGCACGACGTCCTCGGCCCGCTCGGCGTAGCGCCCGGCCCAGAAGAGGTCGTCGAGGGCGCGCGGCGAGAACACGGGGACGGCGCGGGCGAGGGCGGTGCGGACGAGCCTGTCGATTCCCTGATCGGGGTCGTCGGCATGCGCCTTCCGCACCCACACGTCCTTGGTCGCCGGCGTCAGGGCGCCGTCCGCGACCATGGCGAGGCCGCCGACGAACGGCCGCTGGGCGGTGCCGTCGCGCACCGTGAAGGCGCGCATCGTGACGGGGGCCCCGCCGATCCGCGCGTCGTGCCGCCCTCCCTCGAGCACGGGCGCCTGCGACAGCGGCATCCGCAGCTGCGCCGCGTAGCGCAGTGGATGCCGCTCGATGCGCGATCGCAGGTGCGCCGGCGACGCCGCGGAGAGGTCGTCGCCGGAGCCGTCGATCGTGCGGACGATGACGGTCTCGGGGGCCTCGTCCAGCCGACGCAGGACGGTCTCTCGGTGGCCGGCGTCCCCGCACCACCAGCTCTGGGCGACGCCGAGACGCAGCTCCTCGCCGAGCAGGTGCTCGCAGACGTCCGCCATGTACGCCAGCAGCGCCGGATTCTCGAGCACGCCGGCGCCGAGGCCGTTCGCGACGCGCACATTGCCGCGGCGCACCGCCTCGACGAGACCCGTCACGCCGAGCTGCGACTCTCCCCGCAGCTCGAGCGGATCGCTCCAGTCGGCGTCCACGCGCCGGACGATCACGTCGACGCGGTCGACGGGCGCCGTGCGGGGCCATCCCGACGGCTTCATCCAGACCTCGCCGTCGCGGACGACGAGGTCGCCCCCGCGGACGAGCGGGAAGCCGAGCACGTTCGCGAGGAACGCCTGGTCGAAGGCGGTCTCGGAATGCGTCCCGGGGGACAGCACGACCGCGCGCGGGATCGCGTCGCCCCGCGGGGCCGCATGCACGAGCGCCGTCCGCAGCGCGGACACGAACGGCTCGACGCGGTGCGTGCCGCTCTCGCGGTGGAGCCCCGGCATCAGGCGTGTCATGACCCGGCGGTTCTCCATCGCGTACCCGAGCCCCGACGGCGCCTGCACGCGATCCGCCAGCACGCGCCAGGCGCCGTCGGCGTCCCGCCCGAGGTCGGTGCCCGTGAGGACGAGCGGCGCGGGGTCGGAGACGCCGACGAGCGGGCGCAGGAACCCCGCGTGCCCGAAGACGGCGGCGGCGGGCACGACGCCGTCGGCGAGGAGGCGCTGCGGCCCGTAGAGATCGGCGAGCACGGCTCCGAGCAGCTCCGCGCGCTGCGCCAGCCCCACCTCGAGCCGCTCCCATTCCGCGGCGTCGAGCACGAGCGGGACGGGGTCGAGCCGCCACGGCCGGGAGCTCCCCCCGCGCTGCGCCGCGCTCGCGCCGTCGTCGGCGAGCAGGTCGGCGCCCTCCGCGGCGATGCGCGCGAGGTCGTCGGCCGTCAGCTCGGAGAGGGTGGTCGCGAGGCCGTGCCACGCCGGGCGCCGACGGCCGTTGGCGCCGTACACCTCGTCGAAGCGCGCCGGGCCGTCGCCGCGCGTGCTCGGGAGGGGAAGCGTCGGCTGTGACAGGGACGCGCCGTAGTCGCGCAGCAGGCTCATGCGCCGGGACGGTCTGCGGGAGCAAGGGTCACCGGAATACTCTGACACGTCGCGAGGCGGGCGCGGGGCGCACGAGCCCTCGCCCGCCGGCGACGAGAACGTAACACGGGCCGCACGGGGGCTTCACGCGGCGGAAACAGGTTCTTCCTACTGTCGTGAACCAGACGATCCCCGCCGAGACGGAGCAGCACGCGTCGCGGGAACGACACAGGCACGCCCTCCCCGGAACGGAGCCCGCCCCGATGACCTCTGCGCCCGCGCTCGCAGGTTCCCCCTCGGCCCCGCCCGGCGGGCCGGAGCCGCGCACGGCGGTCTCGGCCGCCGCCGCCGACAAGGTCTTCCCCCTCGGTCGCGGCAGGACGCTGCAGGCGCTCGCCGAGGTCGACATCGAGATCGCCGAGGGCGAGTTCGTCGCCATCATCGGTCCGTCGGGATGCGGCAAGTCGACCGTGCTGCGGCTCGCGGCGGGACTCGACGTCCCGACGAGCGGCAGCGTCGAGATCTTCGGCGACACCCCGCAGACGCTCGCCGCCCAGCATCGTCTGGGCGTCGCCTTCCAGGAGCATGCGCTCCTGCCCTGGGCCTCCGTCCGCGAGAACGTCGCCCTGCCGTACCGGGTGTCCGGGCGCACGGTCGACGACGCCCGCGTCGACGGGCTCATCGAGCTCGTCGGCCTGGGCGGCTTCGAGAAGGCGCGGCCCAGGCAGCTCTCCGGCGGCATGCGCCAGCGCGCGTCGATCGCCCGGGCGCTCGTGCTGAGCCCCGACCTCCTTCTCCTGGACGAGCCGTTCGGCGCGCTCGACGCTGTCACCCGGCGCAGGATGAACGCCGAGCTCGCGCGCATCTGGGCGGAGGAGCGCATCACGACGATCCTCGTCACGCACGACGTCGACGAGGCGCTCATCCTCGCCGACCGCGTCGTCGTCATGACGGGGCGCCCCGGACACGTCCGCACGACCGTCGAGGTCGCCTTCCCTCGTCCGCGCGGCACCGAGACGACGCGCAGCCCCGCGTTCCACGATCTCGTGGACGAGCTCACGAGCCTGCTCGACGCCGACGAGGGCGCGTGAACGGCGCGCCCCGCGCGTCGACGAGGGTCGCCTACGCGATCGCGGGCGGCCTCCTCCTCATCGTCCTCGCGCAGCTCGTCGGCGTGTTCGAGCTCGCAGGCAAGGCATGGCCGCCCCTCACCGACGTCGTCGCGTACGTCTCGACCCCGGCGGGCGCGAGCCTGCTCGGGCGCAACCTGCTCGTCACGGTCGTCGCGGCCGGGCAGGGGTTCGCCCTGGGCGTCGTCGTCGCCGTCCTCGGCGCGGCGCTCGCGCTCGTCGTCCCCGTGCTCCGGCCCGGCTTCGACAGGTTCGCCGCGATCCTCAACGCCGTGCCCACCATCGCGCTCGCCCCGCTCCTCATCACGACCGTCGGGCGCGAGAACACCCCCCTCGTGATCGCCGCGCTGAGCGTCGGCTTCGTCATGTTCGTCTCGATGACCTCGGGCCTCGCGAACGCCGGCGCCGCGCACCACGACCTCTTCACGGTGTTCGGGGCGAGCCGGCTGCGCAGGCTCGCCCGTCTCGAGCTGCCGCGTTCGGTGCCGGCGTTCTTCGACGGCCTCACCCTCGCCGCGCCCGCCGCCGTCCTGGGCGCGACGATCGGCGAGTGGTTCGGCGCCCCGATGGGGCTCGGCCTCCTCATCGTGAGCGCGATGCAGAACTACCAGATGGCGCTCCTGTGGGCGGCCGCGCTCGCCGCGACCCTGCTCTCGCTCGTCGCCTACGTGGTTCTCGTCCAGGTCCAGCGTCTCGCCGCGAGGAGGTTCGCATGAGCAGGCTCCGCGCCGTCGGGACCGGCATCCTGCATCTCTGGCCCGTCGCGCTGGTCCTCGTCGCCTGGGACCTGTGGGTCGTCCTCAACGGCTACACGTCGACCGTCGCACCGCGCCCGTGGGACGTCGTCTCCGACGTCGTCGTCGGCTTCGCCGACTACGCGCCGTCCGTCCTGTACACGCTCGGCATGTCGCTCGCAGGACTCGTCGGCGGAACGGCCATCGGGTTCGCCGGCGCGGTTCTCGTCTGGTGGTCGGCGGCGCTGTCCGGCATCGTCACGCCCGCCGCGCTCGTCGTCCGCTCCGTGCCGATCACGGCGTTGATCCCCATCATCGCGCGCGTCGTCGGCTACGGCGATCCGGCGGTGCTCGCCTCCACCGCCCTCATCTGCTTCTTCCCCGCGTTCGTGTTCACGCTCTCCGGCCTGGCCTCCGTCCCCGACGCGGGCCGCGACCTCTTCCGCGTGCTCGGAGCGAACAAGGCGCAGGTCCTCGGGCGGCTCGGCGTCCTCTACGCGCTGCCGAACCTCATGGTCTCGGTGCGGATCACGGCGCCCAGCGCCGTGCTCGCCGCGATGCTCGCCGAGTTCCTCATGGGCACGAACGGGCTCGGCGCGCTCTTCTCCACCTCGCGCAGCTACATGGACATGGAACGCGCCTGGGGGACGGCCCTCGTCGCGACCGTCGTCTCCGTGCTCGTGTTCGTCGGCGCCCGCTTCCTGGAACGCCGCGTGAACGACCGCGTCGCCTGACGCCCGCCCCCTCCCCGCCCGCGCAGCAGCACCGGCCCCGCCCCGCACACCAGAAGGAGCATCATGTCCCGCTTCCCCCCTCGCCGGGCGCGTCTCGGCGTCTCCGGAGCCGCCCTCGCGACCGCGCTGACGCTCGCCGGCTGCGCCGGCCCGACAGACGATGCCGGCGACGACGACCTCACGACCATCCGCGTCTCGCTCGGCTGGATCGCGAACGTCGAGTGGGCCGGCTTCTGGATCGCCGACGCCAACGGCTACTACGAGGAGGAGGGGCTCGACATCGAATGGATCGGCGGGGGCCCCAACGCGCCGAGCACGATGGCCTCCGTCGCGGCGGGGGACGCCGACCTCGGCATCGAGCCCGGGACCCAGTCGTGGCTCCAGTCGTTCGCCGACGGCAACGACTGGACCGCCATCGGCGCGCTGTTCCAGGAGAGCCCCGGCGCTCTCGTGTCGCTGGCGAGCGACCCCGTGCACACGGCGGAGGACCTCGTCGGGCAGACCGTGCTCGGGCAGGAGGGCACGCAGATCAACTACGACGCCGTGTTCGCGCTGGCGGGTCTCGAGCCCGACTACGCGTTCATCCCCGTCGGCTTCGACATCGCGCCGCTCGTGGAGGGCCAGGGGATCTCCTACACCGCGTACTCGACGAATCAGCCGATCATGCTCGAGGAGCAGTACGACATGTCGCCCGACGACTACGTCGTCACGATGTACTCCGAGCTCGGCATGCCGCTCTACGGCAACGTCGTCTTCGGCGACGCGTCGTACATCGAGGAGAACGGCGACGCGATGGAGGGCTTCCTGCGCGCCTCGATCCGCGGCTGGGAGGAGAACGGCGACGACCCGTCCGTCGGGGCGGGGCTCGCCGTGGACGAGTACGGCGCCGACCTCGGCCTCGATCTCACGCAGCAGACGCGCGAGAACGAGCTGCAGCAGCCGCTCGTCGTCGGCGAGTACGGCGACCCGCTGTTCTGGATGGACGCCGAGCTCATGACGGACGTCATGTACCCGGGGCTGGCGGCGGCCGGCTACACCGGCATCCCCGCGCCGGAGGAGTACCTCGACATGAGCTACCTCGAGGCGGCATACGCCGCCCTCGACGAGTGACGCATCCGCATCCCGCGAGAAGGAGGACCGCATGACCGTCGTCGCGTCCGGACGACAGCGCCCCGCCGCCGGCGCCCGCGACCTGAGAGCCCTCCCGAAGGGCCATCTGCACCTGCACCTCGAGGCCGGGATGCGTCCGGCCACGCTCACCGACATGTGCCGGAGGCTCGGCATCGAGCCGCCGCCGACGAGCGGCTTCACGGGCTTCACCGAGTTCGTGCGGTGCTACCGGGCGCTGCTCGCGGTGCTGCAGGCGCCGGAGCACCTCGAACGGCTCTTCCACGAGGTCTTCGAGGACCAGGCCGCCGACGGCGTCGTCTACGTCGAGCTGGCCGTGAGCCCCGCCCTCTACGCGGAGGCGTACGGCTCGACGCCCGCGGCGCTGGCGCGGATGGTCGCGTTCGCCGATGCGGCGTCGCGCGCCCACGGCGTCTCCCACGGCCTCATGGCGACCGTCGACCGCACGGCGGGCGCCGCACAGGCGGTCGAGGTCGCCCGCGCGGCGGCCGCGCTCGCCGGGGAGGGCGTCGTCGCGCTCGGGCTCGCGAACGACGAGCGCGGCTTCCCGTGCCGCGACTTCGCGGAGGCGTTCGCGATCGCGAGGGCCGCGGGGCTTCAGGCGACGCCGCACGCGGGCGAGCTCGCCGGCCCCGAGTCGGTGCGCGAGGCGATCGACGTCCTGCACGCCGACCGCGTGCTGCACGGCGTGCGGGCGATCGAGGACCCCGCCCTCGTCGCCGTGCTCGCGGAGCGCGGCATCCCGCTCGACGTCTGCCCGACGTCGAACGTGCTCCTCGACGTCGTCGACGCGATCGAGGACCATCCGCTGCCCCGCCTGCTCGCCGCGGGCGTGCGCTGCTCGATCAACGCGGACGACCCCCTCCTCTTCGGCCCGGGCATCCTCGCCGAGTACGAGACGTGTCGCACGGCCCTCGGGCTGAGCGACGTGCAGCTGGCGGCGTGCGCGTGGACCTCGATCGAGACGACGTCGGCGCCCGTCGAGGTGAAGGCCGCCGCGAGGGAACGGATGGACGCATGGATGGACGAGAAGGGGACGCAGGCATGAAGACGCTGCACTTCGGGGTGTTCGAGGTCATGGGGCCGCAGGTCGGCGGCACGTACAGCTGGCCGCACCCGCTGAGCGCGGGCATCGACTACCTCGACCCGGCGCACTGGATCCGGATGGCGCAGGTCGTCGAGGAGGCGGGGTTCGACTTCCTCTTCTTCGCCGGCGGCTACGGGTACCCCATCATCGGCGACGACGTCTCGCGCGTCTCGGTGGAGAAGGGGATCAACTTCTCGGGGCTGGACCCCGACTACATCATCCCCGTGCTCGCCCAGCACACCTCGACGCTCGGCTTCGTCGTCACGCAGTCGACGGGTCTCGACCATCCGGCCCAGCTGGCCCGCCGCCTCTCGACGCTCGACCACCTGACGGGCGGGCGCATCGGCTGGAACATCGTCACGGGCGCCTCGCAGAACGCCGTGGCCGAGGTGTTCGGCCACGAGCGGATGGTGCCCCACGACACCCGCTACGACATGGCCGCCGAGTACGTCGAGCTCGCGTCGCGCCTGTGGGAGGAGGCATGGGACGACGACGCGCTCGTCGCCGACCGCGCATCCGGCCTCTTCGCGCGTCGGGAGGGCGTGCACCGCATCGTCTACGAGGGGGAGCACTATCGCTCGCGCGGCTACTACGGCGCCCCGCCGTCGCCGCAGCGCACGCCCGTGCTCTTCCAGGCGGGGACCTCTCCGAAGGGGCGGGCCTTCGCCGCCGATCACGCCGAGTGCGTCTTCGTGCAGGGGACGACGCCCGCGCGCACGGCGGCGGCCGTCGCCGACATCCGCCGGCTGGCCGCGGAGCGGGGTCGCGACCCGGAGCGCCTCAAGCTCATGGCGGGCATGACCGTGTTCGTGGCGGAGACGGCGGACCGCGCCCGCGAGCTCGAGGCGGAGTTCGACGCGATGCAGACCGACGAGATCGTCGCCGCGCTCTACGCCGGGAACACGGGCATCGACCTGCTCTCGCTCGACCCCGACCGCACGCTCCAGCAGGTGCTCGACGCGGGCGGGCCCGTGGGCCAGATGGGCACGAGCAACATCGAGCGCTTCCTGGGCGAGGACGCGCCCACCGTGCGCGAGATCCTCGATCAGCTCCGCGGGCTCGGCACGCGCGGGTTCCGCGTCGTGGGCGACCCCGTCCGGGTCGCCGACCGGATCGAGGAGCTCGCCGCCGAGACCGACCTCGACGGCTTCCTCATCGAGCCCGTGTTCGAGCCGAACGACCTGCGGGCGTTCGGCGACCTCGTCATGCCGCTGCTGCGCGAGCGCGGGCGTCTCCGCGACGGCGAGCCGGGCCACACGCTGCGGTCACGTCTGACGGAAGGTCGCGGAGGCGACCGTCTCGGGAGCGCTCATCCCGTGCTGGGCCGTTCGGCGGCGACCGCCTGAGCGCAGGTGCGCGGCGCCCCGTGAGGCTCAGGCCGCGGGCAGCGCGACGACGACGTCGCCCGCCCGGCGGTCGTCCGCGCGATGCGAGACGAGGAGGACGACGCGGTCCTCTGTCGCCCCGCGGACATCCGTCATCATCGCCTCCGCCGTGGGCGCGTCGAGGTGCGCGGTCGGCTCGTCGAGGAGGATGACGTCCGCCCGCGTGAGCAGCGCGCGCGCCACCGCGAGGCGCTGACGCTCGCCGCCGGAGAGCGCGGACCCTCCCGCGCCGACGCGCGTCGCGAGGCCGTCGGGCAGGGATGCGAGCAGGGGCGCGAGGCCCGCGCGCACGAGCGCGTCGTGCAGATCGGCGTCGTCGGGCGCGTCGGCGTGCGTGCGAGCGAGCAGGAGGTTGCCGCGCAGCGTGGAGTCGAACACGTACGCGTCCTGCGGGCACCAGGCGACCCGCTCGCGCCACGCGGCGGCGTCGAGGCCGGTGAGCGGCGTGCCGTCGGCGCGGACGGCGCCGCGGAGGACGGGCAGGGCGCCCATGACGGCCGACAGCAGGGTCGACTTCCCGGAGCCGGACGGCCCCTCCAGGACGAGCCAGCGTCCCGTCTCCGCGATCCCGCCGACGTCGGACACGGCGGGACGGTCCGTGCCGGGGTACTGCACGGCCACGTGGTCGAGAGCGAGCTCGGAGACGGGGGAGGACGGCTGCGCGTCGCCCCACGTCGCCTGCGGGGTCGGCTGCAGGGCCGGCGCGAGACGCCGCAGCACGGCGCGCAGGGCGGGCACCCGGTGCGCGGCCGAGACGAGGCCCGTCAGCGGCTCGAGGAGCGCGAGCGCGAGGAGCGCGATGACCGACGTCCGCTCGGCGGGCAGATCGGGCGAGAGCAGCGGCACCGCGAAGGCGAGGACGGTCGTCGTCGCCGTGATGACCGCTGCGCCGAGCCCCGCGGCCCAGGCGCTGCGGCGCTCCGCGGCGGCGAGGCGATCGGCGGCGGCGTCGAGCTCCTCCAGGGCCGCCCCGGCGACGCCGTTGCCGCGGAGGTCCGCCGCCGAGGCGGCGAGCGAGGCCGTGCCGCGGACGATCGCGGAGCGGGCCGCGATGCGCGCCCGTCCCGCCCCGCGCTCGGCGGCGATCGCGAGCGCCGAGGCGAGCGCCGTCGCCGCGACGAGGGAGACGACGACGAGCAGGGCCAGGTGCGGCGCGACGAAGGCGGTCGTCACCCCGGCGCCCGCGATGACGACGACGCCGACCGCGATCGGCGGCAGCACGCGGGGGAGCTGATCGCGTAGCTCGTCGGCGAGCGTCACGAGGTAGTCGAGCGGGGCGCCGCCCTCGAGCAGCCGCCGCGACCCCGCTCCGCGCGACGCGATCGCGCGCCACAGGCGCAGGCGCAGGTCGTCGACGACGCGGAAGGCCGCCTCGTGCGTCACGAGCCGCTCCGCGTAGCGACCGACCGACCGACCGATGCCGAACGCGCGCACGCCCACGATCGCGACGAGGAGGTACATGATGTACTCCTCGACGCTCGCGCGCACGATGAGCCATCCCGACAGGGCCGTGAGCGCGAGGCCCAGGCTCGTCGCGACGGCGCCGAGCGCGATCGCGCCGATCCACGTCCACAGATGCGGTCGGATGAGCGAGCCGAGGGAGAGGGGCCTGCCCGGTCGCGTGGCGCGCACGTGCTCCGCTGCGGGCGGGATGCCGTCCGGAGGGGAGGCCGCCGCGTTCGCGGTCGTCGCACCCTCGTCCGCCGTGCCGTCGTGCGTCGTGCCGTCGTGCGTCGTGCCGTCGTGCCGCAGGCCGGCGGACGAGCGGGGGAGGGCCGGATGCCGGGCCGCGTCGGGCGCGTGCGGGGACCCTGCCGGACGCCCCGAGCCCACGGAGAGCTCCGACGTCGCGAGGGCGAGGGTCTCGGGCTCATGGCTCGCGAGGACGACGACGGCGTTCTCGGCGCGGCGCCGGATCGCGGCGCGCACGCGCTCGGCGGAGACGCGGTCGAGATGGGCCGTGGGCTCGTCGAGCACGAGCAGCCGGGCGCCGGCGTCCGCCCGCGCGAGGGCGCGGGCCACGGCGAGGCGTCGCTGCTCGCCGGGGCTCAGCTCCGGGACGGCGGCGTCGGCGACGTGCGCCAGGCCGAGCTCCGAGAGGCCGGCGAGGGGGTCCGCGGCGCCGTAGAGGGCGAGCTCCTCGCGCGGCGAGCCGCGGAAGCCGCGCGGCGCCTGCGGGGCCCAGCCCACGCCGTCCGCATCGACCCCGTGGATCGCCCCGGTCACCTGGGCGTCCGCGGGGAGCGTGCCGGTGAGGGCGGCGAGCAGTGTCGACTTGCCGGCGCCGCTCGGCCCCGACACCGACACGATGCCGGACAGCGTCGCCGTGACGCCGTCGAGCACGGCGGCGCCGCGGCCGGCGTAGCGCACGCCGAGCCCCTCGAGGCGGACGGCGGCGTCCGCCTTCTCCGCGAGGAGGACATTCCTGCCGGAGGAGGAGGGATCCGCCGCGTCCGTCCTCCTGCCGCCGTCTTCTCCTGCGTGCGGGGACGCCGCGACCGCGGAGACCTCTCCTCCCGCCGGCGAGAGGCCGGCCGCCGTGGGCGAGGGGCCGGCTCCCGCCGCCGTGCGGACGTCGCGGCCGGTCGCGCGGGCGAGCAGGGCCTTCGCGCGGTCGAGCGCCGCGAGGCCGTCCTGCGAGGCGTGGAACGCCGTGCCGACCTCGCGCAGCGCCGTGTAGCACTCGGGCGCGAGGATGAGGGCGAGGAGGGCGGGCTCGAGCTCGATCGTGCCGTTGAGGAGGCGCAGGCCGAGGAAAACCGCGACGACGGCGACGGAGATCGTCGCGATCAGCTCGAGCGCGAGCGCCGAGAGGAACGCCCAGCGCAGGGTCTCCTGCGTGCGCGTGCGATAGGCGCGCTGGATGTCGTCGAGCGCGCGGGTCTGCTGCTCGACGCGGCCGAGGCCGACGAGCACGGGGAGGCCGCGCGCGAGCTCGGACAGATGATCGGCGAGCCGGGAGAGCGCGGACAGCGCCTCGTCGGTGCGCTGCTGCGTGTGCCGGCCGATGAGCACCATGAACAGCGGCACGAGCGGCACGGTGAGCACGATGACGAGGGCGCTGAGCCAGTCGGCGCCGAGGACCCGGACGCCCACGAGGAGCGGCACGACGGCGGCGCCGATCATCGAGGGGAGGGACTGCGTGAAGTAGTCGTCCAGGTCGTCGAGGCCGTCGGAGGCGAGCACCGCCGTCGCGCCCCCGTCGACGTCGCCTCCCGCGATGCGGCGCCACAGGCGGCCGCGCAGGTCGCGCTTCACCCCCGTCGCGATGCGGCGGGCGAGGACGGACGACCCCCATTCGGCGCCCGTGCGCAGCAGGGCGCCCGCCAGGCCCAGGACGACGATGAGCCGGGTCGCCTCCGCGTCGATGCCGCCGGCGTTCAGACCGGCGATGCCGCGCGCGATCGCCTCGGCGACGAGCACGAGGCCGAGCGCGCGGAGCGCGGCCAGCACCCCCAGCCCGAACAGCTGCGGCTTCGGGACGGGACCGAAGGACGGGGGCTGGAAGCCCGGGTCCTTCGCCGTGCGCTCCGCCTCGATGACCCAGGGGTCGATGCCCGGGGCCTCCGCGCGCGTCACTTCTCGCGCAGGACGGCGGGGAGCACGACGTGCGCGTCGGGGATCATGCCGGGCGTCACGCGCTGGCGGAAGATCCAGTAGCTCCACGCCTGGTACGCGAGGATGACGGGGAGTGCGACGCACACGACGACGGTCATGACTCCCAGTGTGTACGAACCGCTCGACGCGTTCCAGACGGTGAGGTCGAAGGCGGGGTCGATCGTCGACGGCAGCACGTTCGGGAACATCGCGGCGAAGATCGCCGCGACGCCGAAGAGCCCGAAGCCGGCGTACCCCGTGAAGGCGAAGCCCTCCCGGCGACGGCGGGCGTTCGTCCAGCCGAAGGCCGCGGCGACGACCGCGAGGACGACGAACGCCCACGACAGCAGGGAGCCCCCCTGCTGGAACTGCACCCACAGGGCCCAGATCGCAGCCGGCGCGAGGCACAGGGGAGCCCAGGTCGCGGCGAACCGGCCGGCGCTCTCCCGGACGGGCCCGTCCGCCTTCAGCGCCAGGAACGTCGCGGAGTGGGCGAGGGCGTACCCCACCACGGCGAGGCCGCCGAGGACCGCCATGGGCGTGAGCCACACGAAGGGCCCGCCGACGCGGTCGCCGTTCTCGTTCAGGGGCAGCCCGGTCGAGGTGAGCGCGAGCGCCGCGCCGATGCAGAACGCGACGACGGCCGATCCGAGTCCGATCGCGTACGTCCAGAAGGCCGCCCACCGCGGGGAGGCGACCTTCCCGCGGTACTCGATGCCGACCGCCCGCATGATGAGCCCGATCAGGGTGATCGTGAGCGGGATGTAGAGCGTGGAGAAGAGCGACGCGTACCAGAGGGGGAACGCGGCGAAGATCCCCGCGCCCGCCGTGATGAGCCACACCTCGTTGCCGTCCCACACGGGGCCGATCGTGTTGAGCATGACCCGGCGGTCGTTGTCGCTCCGGGTGCGGAAGACCATGTGCATGCCGACGCCGAGATCGAAGCCCTCGAGCAGCAGGTAGCCGATCCAGAGCGCGGCGATCACGATGAACCAGACGATGGGGAGCGGTTCCATGAGAGTTCCTCTGCAGTCTGCGGATCGGGATCAGTAGGCGAAGGCGAGCACGTCGTCCCGCCTGCCCTGGTCGTCCGGGCCGTCGTCGTCCTCGTGGGCGTGCGACAGCTCCGGCATCGCGCTCGCGACCCCGCCGCGCACGTACTTCACGAGGAGGTACAGCTCGACGACGAGGAGCACCCCGTAGACGGCGGCCAGCGAGATCACGGAGAAGAGCAGCTCGCCGGCCGTCACCCCCGGAGAGACCGCCGCGGCGGTGAACATGAACACGCCGTCCACGCCGGTCGCATCGGGGTTCGGCGCGACGACGAAGGGCTGGCGCCCCATCTCGGTGAAGATCCATCCGGCGATGTTCGCCGCGAAGGGCGCGACGATCCCGAGGATGGCGAGGCGCATGATCCCCTTCGAGCGCGGGACGGTCCCCTTGCGCGTGAGCCAGAGCGCGATGACGGCGGCCGCCGCGACGATGCCGCCGAGCCCGATCATGAGGCGGAAGCCCCAGTAGGTCACCCACATGACGGGCACGTACTCGACCTCGCTGCCCGCACGGTCGCCGTAGAGCGCGTCGTCGGGGATGGTCTCGCCGTACTGGTTCACGTACTCCGGCTCGAGGTCGTTGATGCCGGGCATCTCGGCGCCCCAGTCGCCCGTGCCGAGGAAGCCGAGGAGGCCGGGGATCTCGACGAGCGTGATGACGTCGTCGCAGTCGCGGGAGCCGGGGTCGCCGAGCGAGAGCAGGGAGAACGCCGAGCCGGTGTGGCATGCGGCCTCGGCCGCCGCCATCTTCATGGGCTGCTGCTCGTACATGAGCTTGCCCTGGACGTCTCCGGTGACGACCGTGCCGGCGAACCCGAGGATCGCGACGACGGCGCCGAACCGGAGCGACCACAGCCACACGCCGTGGTCCTTCTCGTCCCGTCCGACGGCGGTGCTCGACCCGCCGACGACGACGTGACCGGTGTCGTCCACCGTGTCGATCCCGTCGTGCCGGCGCCGCCACAGGTGGTACCAGGCGATGCCGAGCAGGAACATGCCCGCCACGACGAGCGCGCCGAAGAGCGTGTGCGTGAACGCGGCGATCGCGGTGTTGTTCGTGAGCACGGCCCAGATGTCGGTCATGACGGGCCGTCCGTCGTCGCCGAGCTCGACGCCGACCGGGTGCTGCATCCAGGAGTTCGCGACGATGATGAAGTACGCCGACAGCCACGAGCCGATCACGGCGCACCACAGCGCCATGAGGTGCAGCCCCTTGCGGAGGCGCCCCCATCCGAAGATCCAGATGCCGAGGAAGGTCGACTCGGCGAAGAACGCGAGCAGCCCCTCGAGGGCCAGCGGGGCGCCGAACACGTCGCCGACGAAGCGCGAGTACTCGCTCCAGGCCATGCCGAACTGGAACTCCTGCACGAGGCCCGTCGCCACGCCCAGGATGAAGTTGATGAGGTAGAGCTTCCCCCAGAACTTCGTCATCCGCAGGAACTTCTCGTCGCCCGTGCGGACCCATGCCGTCTGCATGATGGCGACCATCATGCCGAGGCCGATCGTGAGCGGCACCATGAGGTAGTGATAGACGGTCGTGATGCCGAACTGCCACCGCGCGATGTCGAGGACGTCCACTCGAGTTCTCCTTCGGGACCTCATCGGCCCGGCCGATGATCCGGGCCAGGGTAATTCTACGACCTGTAGAACTACTTCGACACAGCATAGAAGAAATTCGACCGGGGGTAGAATTAGCGGGAAGGACGACCCGGACGGATGGTGCGGGTCGTGGACACAGGTTCCGAGGAGGTGCGCATGGGGACGCTCGGCGAACTCGAACGTGCCGTCATGGACGCGGTGTGGGACGCCCGCGTGCCGATGACCGCCTACGACGTGCAGGAGCAGCTCGCGCGGCTCGAGGGACGAGACCTCGCCGCGACGACGCTCCTGACCGTGCTCTCGCGGCTCGAGAAGAAGGGGTTCGTGGCCTCCGACCGCTCGGTGAGGCCGCATCGCTACACGGCCGTCGCGTCGCGCGCCGACCATGTCGCCGAGCTCATGCACGAGGTGCTGGGCGAGTCGACCGACCGGATGGCGGTGCTCGAGCGCTTCGTCGGCGGCGTCTCGGCGGAGGACGCCGCCGTGCTGCGCAAGCTGCTGCGCGGCGCCGCCTGATGCCGCGCGGCGTCGTCTGAGCGAGTCGTCGTGATCGCCGTCGCGCCCGACCCGGCCCTCGAGGGAGCGCTCGTCATCCCGCACGACGCCGTCGTGGCGGGAGCGGTCGTCCTCGGCCTCGTCGCCGTCGCGCTCGCCTGGCCCGTCCCCGTCGTCCTGTCGCGGGCGGCCTGGCCCATGCGCACGCCCGTCCTCGCGCTCCTGCTGTGGCAGGCGATCGGGCTCGGCGGAGGGCTGTCGATGATCGTCGGCCTCGCCCTCGGAGGCCTCGCCGTCGCCCCGGCGCACCATCTCGGCGCGCTGATCCCCGCGTTCGCGTTCGCCGCGTACCTGCTCGCGCACCTCGCCGTCACGGTCGTGCAGGTCGTCCGACAGCGCCGGCGCCATCTCTCCCTGCTCGACATGCTCACCTCGCCGCACCCGACGCGGGCGCGGACGCGCGTGCTCGACGACGCCGTGCCCGTGGCGTACTGCCTGCCGAGGGGTGCGGGGTCGGTGACCGTGCTCTCGCAGGGACTCCTCGACCGGCTCGACGCGGACGAGCTCGTCGCGGTCATCGCACACGAGCGGGCGCACGTCGAGCAGCGGCACGATCTGCTGCTGCTCGCGTTCCGCGCCTGGCGCTCCGCGCTGCCGTGGTTCCCGATCGCCGCGCGGGCGGAGGCCGAGGTCGCCGCGCTCGTCGAGATGCTCGCCGACGACCACGCGCGCCGAGAGGTGCGCGACGAGGTGCTCGCGAGGGCGATCCTCTCCGTCGGCGCGAGCGGGGTGTCGGGCGCCGAGGTCGCGGTGTCGGGCTCGACGCGCGTGAGCGACCGCTTCCGGCGCCTCGCGCGGTAGGCATCCGTCGCCCCGTCCGCCGGGGCCGCCCGGTCTGCGGAACGCCGGTGCGCAAGTCGTCCCGCGCACACCAGCCCCACGCATCCGCGGACCGGCCCCGAATCGAGTGGCCCGGTCGGGCCGGGAGGACGGCGACCTCGCCCGCGAGCACGGCGTCGATCTGGCGGGGGGACGGCCTCAGGCCGATGCGCGGACGACGACGCGCGGCGGCGACGTCGTCAGGAGGGGGCGCGCGCCCGAGAGCACGTCCTCGACGTCGGCCGGGTCGACCCGGGGGGCGGCGCCGTCGCTCTGCGAGACCGACGTGAGCTGCGGATGCGTGCGGCGCGCGACGGGGAGGTCGTCGACGCCCATGACGGCCAGCTCCTCCGGCACGGCGATGCCGGCCCGCTGCGCCGCCCCCAGCACGCCGACGGCGACGTCGTCGTTGTAGGCCGCGACCGCGGTGACGCCGTCGGCGCACGCCCGCCGGAGGAGGGAGGCGACCTCCTCCTGCGCCGTGAGCGCGATCGGGACGAGCTCGACGCCGTGCGCCCGGGCCGCCCCGCGGGCCCCGTGTAGCCGCAGCTCCGAGAGCGCGGCGAGCTCGGGCTCCGACGGCGCCGCGTAGGCGACGCGGGTGTGCCCGCGCCGTGCCAGGTAGTCGATCTGGGCGGCGGCGGGATCGGCGATGCGGCGATGCGCGGCGCCGCCGTCCTGCTCGGGCGCGACGACGCGCCCGACGCCCGCCTCGCGCAGCCGTCGCACGACCTCCGCGGAGAGGCCGCCCAGCGCGACGACGACGACCGGCTGCAGCCGCTGCGCGAGCGTCACGAGCACGTCGTCGGCGCTGTCCGAGCCCGTGTGCTGGTTGACGACGGGCACGTAGCCGCGGTCGACGAGCGCGCGGGAGAGCGTGCGCGTGGTCGAGGCGATGAGCTCCCCGTGCGGGATGGTGCTGCTGTCGATCACGACGATGCCCGTGCTCCCGCTCGCGAGCGCGCGGGCGTGCACGCTCGGCACGTATCCGAGATCGGAGGCCGCCTGGAGCACGCGTCTGCGCGTGGGCTCGGGGATGGTCTGGCCGGGCGTGGCGTTGAGGACGTAGCTCACGGTCGCGCGCGACACTCCGCTCGCGGCGGCGACGTCGGCTGCCGTCGCGCGGCCCGGCCGCGTGCTGCGAGAGTCGGCGGAGGCCATGTGCGTCCTTGCGATCGATGTGGGTTCTGGGTACATTCAACACCACACTGAAGCGCGTAAGTGACCCCGCCGACGTCGGCGGTCCGCGCGAGAGAAAGGCCTCCGATGCATCCTGCCGTCTCCCGTCTCACCCTCGACGAGAAGCTCTCGCTCCTGACGGGCGACACGTTCTGGTCGACCCGCTCCGTCGAGCACGCGGGCGTCGACGGCGCCCTGCTGACGGACGGGCCGCACGGCGTGCGCCTGCAGAGCGGCTCGGCGGACCACCTCGGGCTCAACGAGAGCGAGCCGGCGACCGCGTTCCCGACGGCGGCGGCGACCGGCTCCACGTGGGACCCGGAGCTCCTCGAGGAGATGGGACGCGCGCTGGGCCGCGAGAGCCGCGCGCTGGGCGTCGACGTCCTCCTCGGCCCCGGCGTGAACATCAAGCGCTCGCCGCTGTGCGGACGCAACTTCGAGTACTTCTCCGAGGACCCGCTGCTCGCGGGATCGCTCGGCGCGGGATGGGTGCGCGGCATCCAGTCGCAGGGCGTGGGGGCCTCGCTCAAGCACTTCGCCGCCAACAACCAGGAGACCGAGCGGATGCGCGTGAGCGCCGAGGTCGACGAGCGCACGCTGCGCGAGATCTACCTCCCCGCGTTCGAGCGCGCGGTGACCGACGCGCAGCCCGCGACGGTCATGTGCTCGTACAACCGCATCAACGGCGTCTACGCATCCCAGAACCGCTGGCTGCTCACCGACGTCCTGCGCGACGAGTGGGGCTACGAGGGCTACGTCGTCTCCGACTGGGGCGCCGTCGTCGACCCGCCGGCGGCCGTGGCGGCCGGCCTCGACCTCACCATGCCCGCCGCGGGCGAACGCCATGCGCAGGACGTCCGCGCGGCGCTCGAGGCCGGCGAGCTCGACGAGACCGCCGTCGACCTCGCCGTCTCGCGCATCCTCACCGTGCACGACCGTCTGCGGGAGGGGCGCGGCGAGACGGAGGCCGTCGACGTCGACGCGCACCACGCCCTCGCCCGCCGCATCGCGGCCGAGAGCTCGGTCCTGCTGGCGAACGACGGCGGTCTCCTTCCGCTCGCCGCCGACGCCTCGATCGCCGTCGTCGGCGAGTTCGCCCGCACGCCCCGCTACCAGGGCGCCGGCAGCTCGCACATCAACCCCACGCGCCTCGACACGGCGCTCGACGCCGTCCGCGCGGCGGCGTCGGCCGAGGTGCCCTTCGCCGCGGGCTTCCGCCTGGACGGGCGCGAGGACGCCGCCCTCGTCGACGAGGCGGTCGCCGCCGCCCGCGCCGCCGCCGTCGTCGTGCTGTTCCTCGGCCTCCCCGACGAGGAGGAGTCGGAGGGCTTCGACCGCACGCACATCGATCTGCCCGCCGTGCAGCGGTCGCTCCTCGACGCCGTCCTCGCCGTGAACGAGCGGGTCGTCGTGGTGCTGAGCAACGGCTCCGTCGTCTCGCTCGACGGCATCGCCGGCCGCGTGCCCGCCATCCTCGAGACGTGGCTCGGCGGCCAGGCGTCCGGATCCGCCGTCGCCGACGTGCTCTTCGGCGCGGCGGAGCCCGGCGGCCGCCTCGCCGAGACCATCCCGCTGCGCCTCGCCGACAACCCGGCGCACGTGAACTTCCCCGGCACGCCGAAGGAGGTCGTCTACGGCGAGCGCGTCTACGTCGGCTACCGCTGGTACGACCGCACCGAGCGCGAGGTCGCCTTCCCGTTCGGGTTCGGCCTCGGCTACACGACCTTCGCGCTGAGCGATCTGGCCGTCTCCGTCCCCGATCCCGCGCGGGCGCACGCCGTCGTCGAGATCACGGCGACGAACACGGGCGACCGCGCCGGGTCGGAGGTCGTGCAGGTCTACGTCGGCGATCCGGAGGCCTCCGTCGACCGTCCCGTGCGCGAGCTGCGGGCGTTCCGCAAGGTGCGCCTCGCCGCGGGCGAGTCCGCGCGCGTGCGCCTCGAGCTCGACGAGCGCGCCTTCGCGTTCTGGGGTGGGAGCGGATGGACCGTGGAGCCCGGCGCGTTCGCGATCGAGGTCGGCACCTCGTCGCGCGACATCGCCGCATCGGCCGGCATCGCGCTCGACGTGCCCGCTCCCGTCTTCCCGCTCGACGTCGGCTCGACGGTGGGCGACTGGAGGCGCCACCCCGTCGGCGCCGCCATGCTCGACGACGCCATCGCCGAGGCGGGCGGCCAGGCCGCGGCGATCGTCGCCGACGAGGAGATGGCGCGCATGCTCGAGTCCATGCCGCTGCGCACGCTCCTCGGCTTCGGCGGCGAGATCGACGGCACGGCGGCCGTGGAGGATCTCCTGGCGAAGGTCTGACCTCCTGTGAGCCGGAAGGCCCGCGCTCCGGGGACGGAGCGCGGGCCTTCCGGCGTCGGAGCGCGCGGGATCAGCCCTGCGCGGCGAGGCGGCGGTCGACCGCCGCCGGGGAGAGCGCGGCCTGGAGAGCCATGGTCGCGGCCCCGCGGACGCCGGCCGTCACCCCGCCGCGCGAGGGCTCGATGCGCAGATGCTGCGTGGCCAGCGGGATGGAGCGCCGGTAGACGACCTCGCGGGCCCCGGCGATGAGGTGGTCGGCGACGCGGCCGAGGCTGCCGCCGATGACGATCATGGAGGGGTTCATGAGGTTCACGACGATCGCGAGCGCTTCGCCGAGGACGCGGCCGGCCTCGCGCGTCAGGGTGATCGCGTCGGCGTCGCCCGCCTGGATCAGCCGCACGACGTCGGCGTTGGAGTGCGCGGGGGTGCCGCGCTCGCGCAGGGCCGCGGCGACGGCGGTGCCGCTCGCGACGGCCTCGAGGTCGCGCTCGTCGCCCGGTGCGACGAGGGGCGACTCGGGAAGGCGCACGTGGATGTGGCCGAGGTCGCCCGCCGAGCCCAGCGCGCCGCGCTGGAGGAGGCCGCCGGAGATGATCCCGGCGCCGATCCCCGTCGCGACCTTCACGTAGACGAGGTCGTCGACCGCGCCCCCGCGCAGGGCGTGCTCGCCGATGGCGAGGATGTTCACGTCGTTGTCGACCTGGACCTCGCCGTCGAGCTCCTCGCGCACCGCGCCGGGGATGTCGAAGCCGTCCCAGCCCGGCATGATGGGCGGGTTGACGGGCCGCCCGGTGGAGTGCTCCACGGGGCCGGGGACGCCGACCCCGACGCCGAAGAGCTCGGCCCGGGAGTCGCGGAGCAGCTCGCGCGCCTGGTCGAGGGCGAGGCGGAGGCACGTCTCCGGCCCCTCGGCGATGTCGAGCTCGCGCGACACCGTCGCGATGGGCTCCCCCGAGAGATCGGCGAGGCCGATGGTCGCGTGGCGCGCGCCGAAGTCGAGCGCGAGCGTCGCGCCGGCGTGCGCGTCGAACCGGACGACCTGAGGAGGCCGGCCGCCCGTGGAGCTCGCCGCCCCCGCGGGGACGAGCAGTCCCGCGGCCAGGAGCGCGTCGACGCGCGCGGCGACGGCGGCGCGGCCGAGGCCGGTGTCGGCGACGAGATCGCCGCGGGTGCGGGCGACGCCGTCGCGGAGACGCTGGAACAGCGCTCCCGCGGTGAGGGCGTTCGCGTGATCCGTCGTCGTCATCCGTCACAGTCTGCCGCACAGACGCGCTTTCGCAGGGGCGGAAGCGGGATTTGTCGATCGTGATCAATCTTTTACTTGCCCGACCGCGAAAGCTTCGCTAGCTTCGGAGAAGGCCGCATATATGCGGCAGCACAGATGCCTCCCCGTGACGACTTCGACGACGAAAGCAGGAACGGCATGACCGAGACGTCCCCCCTCTCGATCCAGCTCTACACCGTGCGCGACGCCCTCGCGGCGGACCTCCCCGGCACCCTCCGGCGCCTGGCGGACACCGGCTTCCGGCAGGTGGAGCCGTGGGGCTTCGCGGCACGCGCGGGCGCGTACGACGAGGGCCTCCGCGCGGCGGCGCTCGCGGCGCCCAGCGGGCACGCTCCGCTCGTGGGGGCGGACCTCGACGCGACCTTCGACGCGGCGGCCCGGCTCGGGATCGGCACCGTGATCGACCCGCACATCCCCGAGGAGCGGTGGGCCGATCGCGAGGGCGTGGCGGCGATCGCCGCCGAGCTCGGAGCGGCCGCCGAACGGGCGGCCGATCGCGGCCTCCGCGTCGGCTACCACAACCACGCCTTCGAGCTCGAGCGTCGCATCGGGGGCGTGGCCGCGCTGGAGGTCCTCGCCGACGCCCTTCCCGAGCGGGTCGTGCTCGAGGTCGACACGTACTGGGCGGAGGTCGGCGGCGAGCCGGCGCCCGCACTGCTCCGCCGCCTCGGCGAGCGCGTCGCGTTCCTGCACGTCAAGGACGGCCCCCGGACGAAGGACGACAGGGAGCAGGTCGCCGTCGGACGAGGCGACCTGCCGATCGCGGAGATCCTCGCCGCGGCGCCGGACGCCCTCCCGGTCGTCGAGCTCGACGACTTCGACGGGGACGTGTTCGGGGCCGTGGCCGACAGCCTCCGCTTCCTCCAGGGGCTGAGCGCATGACCGGGTCGGGGCGCGTGGGCGTCGGCATCGTGGGCGCGGGGACGATCAGCGACCAGTACCTGGAGAACCTCACGGCCTTCGGCGATCTCGACGTGCGGTTCGTGGCGGACGTCGACACCGCGCGCGCGGCGTCCCAGGCCGGCAAGTGGGGAGTGCCCGCGACGGGCTCGTACGACGAGCTGCTGGCCGACGACGGGATCGAGATCGTCGTCAACCTGACGATCCCGGCCGCGCACGTGGAGGTCGCGCTGCGCGCCGTGCAGGCGGGCAGGCACGTCTGGGGCGAGAAGCCCTACGCCCTCGACCGGACGAGCGCGCGCAGGCTGGCCGCGGCGGCCCGGCGACGCGGCGTGCGCGTCGCCGTCGCCCCCGACACCTTCCTCGGAGCGGGCCTGCAGACGGCGCTGCGCGCCGTCCGGGAAGGCGAGATCGGGGAGCCGCTGACGGCGCTCACGCTCTTCCAGATCCCCGGGCCCGAGTCGTGGCATCCGAGCCCCGAGTTCCTCTACGCGAAGGGCGGGGGACCGCTGTTCGACGTCGGGCCCTACTACCTCACGGCGCTCGTGCAGGTGCTCGGCGCGGTGAGCCGCGTCTCCGCGGCGTCCTCGCGGGCCCGTCGCAGCCGCGTGATCGGGAGCGGGCCGAAGGCGGGCACGCCGTTCCCCGTCGAGGTCCCGACGCACGTGGGCGCGCTCATCGAGTTCGCCGGCGGCGGCAGCGCGCAGAGCATCTTCAGCTTCGACTCCCCGCTGCGTCGCGCGGGCCTCGTCGAGTTCGCCGGCACGCGGGGGACGGTCGTCTTCCCCGATCCCAACGAGTTCGACGGCGACACCGTGGTGTGGGGCGCCGACGGCGAGTCGCGCACCATCCCCGCGAACGGATCCCGGTACACCCGCGGGACCGGCGTGCTCGAGCTGGCCCGGGCCATCCGCGCGGATCGCGCCGAGCGCGTTCCCGGCGCCCTCGCCCTGCACGTGCTCGACGTCATGACGTCGATCGTCGAGTCGGCCGACCTCGGCAGACCCGTCGAGGTCGCCAGTCGTGCCGATCCGTCCCCGCTCCTCGAGCCCGGATGGGATCCGGCGAGCAGCACCCTCTGACCTTCGCCCCTCACGGGACGAATCCCCCCACTCGACGACGAGAGAACGGAGCACGGCAATGAAGACGACCACACGGTGGACGGCGGGCCTGGGAGCGACGGCGCTCACCGCCCTGTCCCTGACGGGATGCTCGAGCGACGGCGGCTCGGACGGCGGCCGCATCGTCTACTGGGCGAGCAATCAGGGGACCTCGATCACGCAGGACGAGGAGATCCTCGCGGAGTCGATCGCGCGCTTCACCGAGGCGACGGGCGTCGAGGTGCAGCTGGAGGTCATCCCCTGGACCGACCTCTACAACCGCATCCTCACCGCCGTCTCGAGCGGCGAGGGGCCGGACGTCCTCAACATCGGCAACACGTGGGCCGTGTCGCTCCAGTCGAGCGGCGCCTTCCTGCCCTGGGAGGGCGAGGCGCTCGAGGCCATCGGCGGGGAGGGCCGCTTCGTCGCCTCCAGCTGGGCGACGGGAGGCGCGGATGGCCAGGTGCCCGCGTCCGTGCCGCTGTACGGGCTCGCCTACTCGATGTACTACAACACCGCGATGTTCGAGGAGGCGGGCATCGCGGAGCCGCCCGCCACGTGGGAGGAGTTCGTCGAGACGGCGAAGACGCTCACGGTCGACACCGACGGGGACGGCCGCATCGACCAGTGGGGCGCCGCACTGGCGGGCTCCAGCATCACCGGCAACGCGCACGCGGCTTTCATCCGCGGCCTGCAGAACGGCGGGGCGCTCTACGACGCCGACGGGGATCCCGACTTCGCGAACGACGGGGTCGTCGCCGGCGTCGACCAGTGGATCCAGCTGATGGGCGAGGACGGGGTGGTGAGCCCGTCGAACGCCGAGCTCCTCAACGGCAGCGAGATCGTCGCCGAGTTCATCGACGGCAACGCGGCGATGTTCTTCGACCAGGCGCCGGGCAAGACGCTCGACGCGGCCGGGATGGAGGACTACGCGGCGGCCCCGATGCCGATGGTGACCGCCGACGCGACGGGGCTGGAGGGGACGCAGAGCCACGTCGCCGGCATCAACGTCAGCGTCTTCGAGAACGCGGACGACCCGGAGGCGGCGATCGATTTCGTCGCGCACCTGACGAGCGACGAGGAGCAGAGGTACCTCAACGACGCCTTCACCTCCCTGCCGGTGGTGACGGAGGCGTACGACGACCCCGCCTTCCAGTCCGACGAGATCGCCCTCAAGCAGCAGATCCTGTCCGAGCACGCGCAGCCGATGCCGCTGTACCCGACCGAGGGGCAGATGGAGACCCTCGTCGGGACGGCCATCAAGGATCTGTTCGCGCGGATCGCGCAGGGCGGCACGGTCACCGAGGACGACGTGCGCGAGGCGCTCGAGGACGCCGCCGCGCAGATGCCGTCGAGCTGACGCGCCCCCATGCGCTCACCCCGGACCCCGGTGAACGGCGGCTCAGGAAGGAACCCCGTCATGTCCTCACGACGTTCCCCGCACGGCGCCTCGGCGGCGCCGCGCAGGAGGAGGCGTTCGCCGCTCCCGTACGGGCTGGTCGCACCGGCCGCCCTGATGGAGCTGCTCATCCACATCGTCCCGATGATCCTCGGGGTGTGGATCGCCTTCCTCGCCCTCACGCAGTTCTCCATCGCGAACTGGGTCGGCGCCCCGTTCGTCTGGCTCGACAACTTCGTCGCGGGGCTCGACCCCGCCGGCGCGATCGGCAGCCAGTTCTACGGGGCGCTGGGGCGGACGCTCGTCTTCACGCTCGTCGTCGTCGCGTTCTCCTGGGCGCTCGGGATGTTCGCGGCGGTGCTGCTGACGTCGAGGTTCCGGGGGAACGGATGGCTCCGCACGCTCTTCCTCGTCCCGTACGCGCTGCCGAGCTACGTCGGCACGATCGCGTGGGCGTTCATGTTCAACCAGCGCGACGGCGTCGTCAACCGGATCCTCGTCGAGGACCTCGGCATCCTCGACGAGGGGCCCTTCTGGCTGCTGGGCGGCAACGCGTTCTGGGTGATCGTCGTGGTCACGGTGTGGCAGTTCTGGCCCTTCGCGTTCCTCATGCTGCTCGCGGCGCTGCAGAGCATCCCCGGGGACGTCTACGAGGCCGCCGCCCTCGACGGCGCGAGCCTGTGGAAGCAGTTCACGCGCATCACGCTGCCGATGGTGCGGCATGCGAACGTCGTCCTGCTCCTCATCCTCGGCCTCTGGATCTTCAACCAGTTCAACGTCCCGTACGTGCTGTTCGGCCCGGCATCGCCCGAGGAGGCGACGCTCGTGTCCCCGCTCATCTACCAGCAGTCGTTCAACAACTGGAACTTCGGCGTCGGAGGGGCGATGAGCGTGCTGCTGCTCCTCGCGCTGCTGGTCGCGTCGGCGTTCTACATCCGGCTCGTCATGCCCAAGGAGAGGTCGATCGATGATTGAGACGCGCGGGTTCAAGGTCCTCCGGGCGGCCGGTCTCGCCGTCCTGTCGGCGATCGTCGTGCTCCCGCTCTACGTGATCCTCGTCACGTCCGTGAAGCCGCTGGAGGACGTGCGCGGCGTGTTCACGTGGATCCCGTCGACGGTCACCCTCGAGCCGTACCTCCGGATCTGGACGACGGTGCCGCTGGCGGACTACTTCGTCAACAGCCTCATCGTGACGGTGTCGGCCACGGTGTGCTCGGTCGTCCTCGCGGTCATGGCGGCGTACGCGCTCTCCCGCTTCGCGTTCCGCGGCTCGCGCGCGTTCAGCCTCGTCGTGCTGTCGACGCAGATGTTCCCGGGGATCCTCTTCCTCCTGCCGCTGTTCCTCATCTTCACGCAGATCCAGAACACCGTCGGGATCCAGCTGAGCGGAAGCCACCTCGGGCTCATCATCACCTATCTGACGTTCTCCCTCCCGTTCTCCATCTGGATGCTCACGGGCTTCTTCGCGTCCATCCCGAAGGAGCTGGAGGAGGCGGCCATGATCGACGGGCTCGGCAGGATCGGCGCGCTCGTCCGGGTCGTGATCCCGGTGGCGCGGCCGGGCATCGTCGCCGTGTCCGTGTACTGCTTCATCACGGCGTGGGGCGAGGTGCTCTTCGCGAGCGTCCTCACCAACAGCGACACCCGGACCCTCGCGATCGGCCTGCGCGCCTACGCCTCCCAGACGGACGTGTACTGGAACGAGCTGATGGCGGCGTCCGTGGTGGTCTCCCTTCCCGTCCTCGTCGGCTTCATGCTCGTCCAGCGCCACCTGATCAGCGGGCTGTCGGCCGGGGCGGTGAAGTGATCTGTCGGCACGGATCACACTTTTGATTGTGGATCAGCAGAAGTCCTGGTACCGTCGCAGGGACGGTCGTCAGACCTCCGTCGCAGGACCGCAGGCCTCAGAGTCGAGAGAAGAGAACGCACATGTCCGCCGCCCCCGCCATCGCCCTCCAGCTCTACTCGCTCCGCGATGCGGTGGCGCAGGACGCCGCGGCGACGCTCGCGCGCGTCGCCGAGATCGGGTTCGACCAGGTCGAGCTCTACAACATCGTCGAGTGGCGGTCGCTGCTCGAGAGCGGTCTCGCCGCCAACGGGCTCGCCGCGCCGACCGCGCACGCCGTGCTGTCGAGCGGCGAGCCCGAGACGTTCTTCGAGGCCGCCCAGGCGCTCGGCGTGAAGACGCTCATCGACCCCTTCATCGCCGCCGAGCGGTGGCAGAGCCGCGACGAGGTGCTGCGCGTCGCCGACGAGCTCGCAGGGCACGCGGACGCGGCGAAGGCGTACGGACTCTCCTTCGGCTACCACAACCACTTCTGGGAGGTCGAGGGCCGGCTCGACGGCGAGACGGCGCTGGAGGTGCTCGCGGGCGCCCTCCCCGACGAGGTCGTCCTCGAGGTGGACGCATACTGGGCGGCGGTCGGAGGGGCCGACGTCCCGGCGCTCCTGTCCTCCCTCGGCCCGCGCGTGCGCTTCCTGCACATCAAGGACGCGCCCCTCGTCGACGGTGCCCTCAGCAAGGACCGGGAGGACCAGCTGCCCGCCGGCCAGGGCGACATCGACTGGCCCCCCGTGCTCGCGGCGGCGCCGCAGGCCGAGCTGCTCGTCGTCGAGTTCGACGAGTACCGCGGCGACATCTTCGAGGGGATCGCGCAGGGCCTCGCGGGGACCCGAGCGCTGCTCGGCGCATGACCGACCGAACCATCCCCCGGCAGAAGGAGAGGGTCCTGTGAGCGGACCGGAACCCGTCGGCGTCGGCTTCATCGGCGCGGGCATGATCAGCGACACCTACCTCGAGCATCTCGGGCAGTTCCCCGACGTGAAGGTCGTGGCCGTCGGGGACATCGACGTCGTGCGCGCCGGTGCGCAGGCCGAGAAGCACGGCGTGCCGTTCTCGGGGACGCCCGACCAGATCCTCGCGCACCCCGACGTCGAGCTCGTCGTGAACCTCACGATCCCGGCCGTGCACGCCGAGGTCTCCCTCGCCGCGATCGAGGCGGGCAAGCACGTCTGGAGCGAGAAGCCCATCGCGGTCGACTACGCGTCCGGCCAGGAGCTCGTGAGCCGCGCCGCGGAGAAGGGCCTGCGCGTCGGCATCGCCCCCGACACCGTGCTCGGCCGGGGCGTGCAGAGCGCCCTGCGCGCCATCGCGCGCGGGGAGATCGGCCGCCCGCTCGGCGCGACCACCGCCATGATGAGCCTCGGCCCCGACAAGTGGCATCCGAACCCCGAGTTCTTCTTCGCCGCCGGTGCCGGCCCGGTCTTCGACATGGGGCCGTACTACCTCACGACGCTCGTGAACGTGTTCGGCTCCGTGGCGCGCGCCTCGGCGTTCGGCCTCACGAGCACGCCCACGCGCACCGTGCGCGCGGGCGAGCGCACGGGCGCGGAGTTCCCCGTCAGCGTGCCGACGCACGTCAACGCGAACCTGGAGTTCGTCGAGGGGGGCACGTCGCAGAGCGTCTTCAGCTGGGAGTCGGCGCTCACGCGGATGGGCGTCGTCGAGATCACGGGAACCGAGGGGACGCTCTCCGTCCCCGACCCGAACATGTTCGAGGGGCCGCTGCGGCTCCTGCGCGCGCCCACGGCGTCGAACCCGAAGCCCGAGTGGGAGGACCTCGTGTCCGACGGCGTCGTCGGAGGCCGTGGGCTCGGCATCGTCGACCTCGTGCGCGGCATCCGCTCCGGCCGGCCGCACAGGGCCTCCGGCGACATGGGCCTGCACGTGCTCGAGACGATGATCGCGATCGACGCCTCCGTCTCGACGGGGCAGACCGTCGCCGTCGAGAGCCGCGTCGAGCGCCCGGCGCCGATCCCGGCCGAGTGGACTCCCTATGCCGTCTGAGGTCGGGGCCGGCTTCGTCGGCGGGGGGTTCATGGCGCGCGTGCACAGCCGCGCCGCCCGCGCGGCCGGCGCACGTCTCACCGCGCTGAGCTCGTCGTCCGCCGAGCGCGCGTCGTCCGCGGCGGCCGAGCTCGACGTCGAGCGGGCCCTCGCGGGATTCGACGCGCTCGTGGCCGATCCGGACGTCGACGTCGTCCACGTCTGCACGCCGAACGCGCAGCACGCCGGGCAGGCGCTGGCCGCGCTCGCCGCGGGCAAGCACGTCGTCTGCGAGAAGCCCATCGCGACGACCGCGGCCGACGCGGAGGGCCTCGTCCGCGCGCGCGACGACGCGGGCCTCGTCGGCGCCGTGCCGTTCGTCTACCGCTACCACCCCATGGTGCGGGAGGCGCGCGCCCGCGTGGCGGCCGGGGGAGAGGCGGTGCTGTCGGTCGACGCCGCCTATCTGCAGGACTGGCTGCTCGGCGAGGACGACGGCAACTGGCGCGCGGGATCGGACGGCGGCGCGTCGCGCGCCTTCGCCGACATCGGCTCGCACCTGTTCGACCTCATCGAGTTCGTCACGGGCGAGCGCGTCACGCGGGTGAGCGCCCTCACCCGCACGGTCTTCGACGAGCGGGCCGGGCAGCCGGTCTCGAACGAGGACATCGCCGCCGTGCTGTTCCAGCTCTCCGGCGGAGCGCCTGGCACGGCGCTGGTGAGCCAGATGGCGGCGGGGCGCAAGAACGGCCTCACGCTCGAGGTCCACACGGGCGACGCCGCGTACCGCTTCGAGCAGGAGCGTCCGGAGGAGCTCTGGATCGGACGACGCGACGGCGCCCTCCTGCTGCCGCGCGAGGAGGGCATCCTCTCGTCCGACGCCGCGCGGCTCTGCCGCGTCCCGTCGGGCCATCCGATGGGCTACCAGGACGCGTTCAACGCCTTCGTCGCCGACGCGTACGCCGCCACGATCGGCGCCGAGCCCGAGGGGCTGCCGACCTTCCGCGACGGGCTGCGCGCGGCGCGCCTCACGGAGGCCGTCATCGCCTCCGCGCGCGACGGCGTCTGGGTCGACACCCCCTTCGAGAACTGACAGACCAGGAGGAACCATGACCGAGCAGGCACGCCATCCCGTCACGCTGTTCACCGGCCAGTGGGCCGACATGCCCTTCGAGGAGCTCGCTCGGCGTGCGGCCGAGTGGGGGTACGACGGCCTCGAGATCGCCGCGTCGGGCGACCATCTCGACCTCGAGCGGGCCGACGAGGACGACGCGTACGCGCAGTCGCGGCTCGACATCCTCGACCGATACGGCCTCAAGGTCTGGGCGATCTCGAACCACCTCGGCGGCCAGGCGGTGTGCGACGACCCCATCGACTTCCGCCATCAGGCGATCCTGCGCCCGTACGTGTGGGGCGACGGCGACCCCGAGGGCGTCCGGCAGCGCGCCGCCGAGGACATGAAGCGCTCGGCGCGCGTGGCGCGGAAGCTCGGCGTGGACACCGTCGTGGGGTTCACGGGATCGAAGATCTGGCCGTACGTGGCGATGTTCCCGCCCGTTCCCGCCGAGGTGATCGACGCCGGCTACGAGGACTTCGCGAACCGCTGGAACCCCATCCTCGACGTCTTCGACGCCGAGGGCGTGCGCTTCGCGCACGAGGTGCATCCCTCGGAGATCGCCTACGACCACTGGACCTCGGTGCGGACGCTGGAGGCCATCGACCGCCGCGCGGCCTTCGGGTTCAACTGGGATCCGTCGCACATGGCCTGGCAGGGCGTCGACACGGTCGCGTTCATCACGGACTTCGCCGACCGGATCTACCACGTCGACTGCAAGGACACCCGCATCCGCGCGGCATCGGGCCGCCAGGGAATCCTCGGCTCGCATCTGCCGTGGGGCGACCCGCGCCGCGGCTGGGACTTCGTCTCGACCGGCCACGGCGACATCCCGTGGGAGGACGCCTTCCGTGCGCTCGCGTCGATCGGCTACGACGGCCCGATCTCGATCGAGTGGGAGGACGCCGGGATGGACCGCCTGCACGGGGCGGCCGAGGCCGTCGGCCACATCCGCTCCCTCCTGTGGAAGCTGCCGGAGGCGTCGTTCGACGCGGCCTTCCGCAACCAGTAGGGGCCGGCAGAGGCGTTGTCTCGTCCACAGCGCGCCGAGGGCGGCGTGTCGTCGAGGCGGCTCTGTGGAGGGCGACCCTCGTGCGCCGCGAGGGTGCAGCCTCTTCATGACGGGCCTCGTGACATCCCGGTCACGGGTCGGCAGAATGGAGGGATGACCTTGACCGAGCCGCAGGTATGGGTGTTGATCGGCGCGTTCGTCGCCGCGGTCGGGACGATGATCACGGTGACGCTGACGTCGTTCCACCGTTCGCTGTACGCGGTGGCCGACGGGATCCGCGCGGAGATCCGAGGACTGCGGGCGGAGATGAACGTGCGTTTCGACGCCGTGAACGCCGAGATGAACGTGCGTTTCGACGCCGTGAACGCGAACATGGAGCATCTCGACCGGGACGTGTCCGCGCTCGCCAAGCGCGTCCTGGGGGACTGACGCCCCTCGCGCCGCGGGCTCCGGCCTGGCAGGGTGGGGGCATGAGGATCGCGGTCACCGGTTCGACGGGGAAGCTGGGCTCGGTCGTCGTGCGCGAGCTGCGCGCGGCGGGGCACGAGGTCGTCGCGCTCGACCGCGTCGGCGCGCGGGAGCCCGGGTTCGTCCAGGTCGACCTGTCCGACCACGGACAGGTCGCCGACGCGCTCGCCGGGGTCCAGGAGGTCCACTCGGGGCTCGATGCCGTCGTGCATCTCGCGGCGATCCCGGCGCCCGGCATCGCGAGCGACGTGCAGACGTTCCGCAACAACATCCTGACGACCTTCGACGTCTTCTGGGCGGCCATCCGCGCCGGCGTGCGGCGCATCGTCTACGCGTCGAGCGAGACGGTCCTCGGGCTGCCGTTCGACGTGCCTCCGCCGTACATCCCCGTCGACGAGGAGTACCCCGCCCGCCCCGAGTCGGTGTACTCCCTCGTGAAGCACCTCGAGGAGACGCTCGCCGTCGAGCTCGTGCGCTGGCATCCCGACCTGTCGATCACGGCGCTGCGCTTCTCGAACGTCATGCATCCCGAGGACTACGCCGTGTTCCCCTACGACGCCGACCCGCGCGAGCGCAAGTGGAACCTCTGGGGCTACGTCGACGCCCGCGACGGCGCGCAGGCGATCGAACGCGCGCTGGAGACGGCGGGACCCGGCTTCGATCGCTTCATCGTCGCCGCGGCCGACACCGTCACGACCCGGCCGAACGCCGAGCTCGTCGAGGAGGTGTTCCCGGGCGTGCCGCTCGTCCGCGATCTCGGCGACCACGACACGCTGCTCGCCATCGACAAGGCCCGCCGGGTGCTCGGCTACGAGCCGCGGCACTCGTGGCGGGACACCGCGCGGTCGTAGGCGGGCCGGTCCCCGCCGGGGCGCCGGGCTCCCTGCTCGCTCAGAAGAGACCCACATCCGGCCCAGAGGAACGGGCGCTTCGCTGAGAGGATGCCCGTCCGCTCCGCAACCGCGTCCTCCCCCTCGACCCGCCCTGCCCGCTCGACGAAGGGGACGCCGCCGCCGCGCCGCGCGGCGGCGTGGCTCACCGTCTGGCTCGTGGCGTGGCTCGTCGTCGCCGGCGGCGTCATGCCGTTCGTCACGGCGGACTGGCCCGGATGGGTCATGCCCGTGCTCACGGGCGTTCTGGCGGTCTCGGTGGCGGGCCCGATCCTCGTGGCGGGATGGCTCGCCGGCCGGGCCCTCCGACGTGGCGCGGGGATCGTCGGCCTGCTCTTCGCGGTCGGGATGCTCGCGGCAGGAGGCGGCCAGGCCGCGTCGCTCACCGGGGTGGCGCTCGGCGGCTGGGCCGTCATGGCGTTCTCGGCGACCGCGCTCGTGCTGCTCGCGGGCGTCCCGGTGTGGCGGGCCGAGGCGCGCCGCCGGGAGGAACGCGCCGCCCGCGCCGCCCGGCGAGCGCAGCGTCGTGCGCGTGCGGCACGGCGCGGGACGCCTCTGCGCCGCTGAGCGTGCCGTCGTCCGCCCGGTGTCCGGATGAGCCCGGTGTCGGAACGAGCCCGGTGTCCGAATGACGGGATCGACCCGGTTCGCCGCGCACATCGACCGCGCCCCTCGCGCACGACGCAGGAATCTTGGCGGTGCATGCCTCCCCGGAGCGGCGTGTCGTGTCGCGCGGCCGGATTCTTCCTGCGTTGTGCAGCCGCTCCGGGGCGCCGGCCGCCGACACGGCGTTCCGCATCGCGACGAGGTGTTCGCGGGGGAAGAGCCCGCGTAGGCTCGGGCCGTGACCAGCGGATCGCCCTATGCGGACGCGCTCGGCGAGCGCGTCGAGGAGCTCCATCCGGTGCTGCGGCGTTACTTCTCGGCCATACCCCTCGGCCACGTCGGCGTCGGCGAGGGCGTCTTCGACGTCGTGGGCACGCCGCGCCGGTGGCTGCGGCCGTTCCTGCGCGTCCTGCAGCGTCAGGGCGTCGTCTGGGCCGGATGGGAGAAGGACGTGCCGTTCCGCATCGTCAACCGCGCCGTCGACGGCGAGGCACGCGCCCGGCGTGAGCTGCATCTCCCGAGCGGCTCATGGACGATGACCGATGCGGTGTCCGTCGCCGCGGGCGGCGGGGTCGTCGACCGCCTGGGCGTGCCGCAGACCGTCGCGGCGGCGTTCGACGTGACGACGCGTCGCGGCGCGCTCGTGTTGACGAGCCGGGCGGTGGGGCTGCGCTGGGGCCGCCTGCGGATGCGCGTACCGCGTGTCGTCGCGCCGACCGTGCGGCTGACGGAGCGCTACGACGACGGAGCCGCGCGCCAGCACGTGGAGGTGACGATCGATGCGCCGCTCCTCGGCCGGGTGTACGAGTACGCCGGCGGGTTCTCCTACCGGCTCGTGCCGGATCCGGAAGCCGTCGTGTCCCGAAAGCGGGACGCCGTGCGGGATAGGGTGGCGACACGATGAGGATCACGCGCCGTACCCTTTTCGCCGGTGCCGGGACGGGCGCCGTCGCGATGCTGCTCGCCTCGTGCACGGGAGACCCCGCGCCGTCGGGGAGCACTCCGGCGACGCCGACGGAGGAGCCGCCGACGGAGGAGCCGTCGACGCCCCGGCCCAGCCCCACGAACGGCGTGCCGCCCGCCGCCGCGTTCCTCCGCAGCGCGTGGGCCGCCGACCCCTACGCGCACGGGGCGGTGAGCTTCGTCCCGCCCGGCGCGACGCCGCAGCAGCGCGAGGCGCTCGCCGAGCCGCTCCTCGGACGGGTCTTCTTCGCGGGGGAGGCCACGGACGCCGGCCGGCCGGGGACGGTGCGGGGCGCCCTCGACACGGGCGAGCGCGCAGCGCAAGAGGTCGTCGACCTCGCCTCCGCGGGAGAGCGCCTGGCCGTGGTCGGCGCGGGTGTCGCGGGCGCCGTCGCGGCGCGCGCCCTCGCCGACGCGGGGTTCGACGTCACCGTCTTCGAGGCGCGCGACCGCGTGGGCGGCAGGCTCCACTCGATCGTCGACGACGCATGGCCGCTTCCGGTGCAGCTGGGCGCGTGGGCCTTCGGCGAGGAGGACGCGTCGGTCGTGTCCCGACTGCGGCTCCTCGGGATCGACGAGCTCGCCCTCGACACGGCGACGGGATGGTCGGAGACGGGCGAGACGGCGAGCGTCGATCTGCAGCCGGTGCAGGCCGCGATCGACCGCGCCAGCGGGCTGCCCGCCGACATCGCCCTCGCCGATGCGCTCGCCGAGTCGGGCGCCGATCTCGACGACCCCGCGCTCGCGGCATCCCTCGCCTGGCTCGCCGCCGCATCCGGAGCGGACGCCGATCAGGTGTCGAGCTGGTTCCCGCCCGCGTTCCCCGTCGAGCCTCTCACGGCCATGAGCGGCGACCTGACCTCCGTGGTGGGGAGCGCTCTCGACGGCATCCAGGTGACGCTCTCCTCGCCCGTGGTGCGCGTCGCCTACGACGACACGGGCGTCAGCCTGCGGATCGGCACGGGGGAGTCGCTGTCGTTCGACCGCGTCGTCGTCACGGCGCCGCTCGGCGTGCTGCAGCAGCAGGGCATCGAGTTCTCGCCCGCGCTGCCGTTCGCGCAGCGGGGGGCGATCGCGGCGCTCGGAGCGGGCGCCGTCGAGACGGTGTGGCTGCGGTTCGACGAGCCGTTCTGGCCGACCGACGCCGCCGTCTGGCACGTGGTGGGCGGCGACGCGGCCATCCGGACGTGGTTCAACCTCGAGCCGGAGACGGGGGAGCCCGTGCTCGTCGGCCTCGTCGGGGGTGCCGCCGCCGAGGAGTTCGCCGCGCTGGGCGACGACGACGCCGAGGCCGCCGCGCTGCTGTCGCTGGGGTACTTCACGACGCCGGACGCCTAGAGCGGCTTCCGACGGCAGGACGAGGCCGCGAGAGCAGGACGGACGCGGTGCGGTCATCCTCTCCGCGCGAGTTCCTCCTCCGCTCGCGCGAGCACGGCATCGTCATCCGCCCCGCCGACCGCCGCGCGTCCGCCCGTCGTCGGGTGCGCCCTGCTGAGGAGGACGAGGCCGGAGGCGACGACCGCGAAGATCGTCAGCGCGATCGCGCACGTGAGGGAGAACTCCCCGAAGCCGGACACCTGCCGCAGATCGAGGAAGTAGTAGGGGTACCAGCCGACGAACCTCCCGCGCCACATCGTGACGCCGCCCCACACGAGGGGATACAGCACGACGATCGGCACGACCCGCCACGAGGCCGCGCCGCGACCGGGGCCGAAGACCCATGCGGCGACGGTCCACGCCGGAAGCACGAAGTGCAGCACGACGTCCGACCACGGCACGTCGATGCGGATGCCGCGCACGCCCGCCTGCCAGACGATGAGCGCGAAGGCGAGGCCCGCGGTGATGGTCCAGCTCAGCACGATCGCGCGCGCCGTCGTGAGCCAGCCCGGGTCCTCCCGGCGGCGCAGCGCGATGGCGCCCGCGACGACGGCGAGCCCCGCGAAGGCGATGTTGGACTGGATGGTCAGGTAGGCGAGGAAGTTCTCGCCCGCGATGGTCTGCGACCCGAGCCCCCAGAGCAGACGATGCGCGAGGGCGACGAGGCAGAGGGCAGCCGCCAGCAGGCGGGAGCAGCCGAAGGCCGTGCGTGCCGTCACCGTCGCGTCGCCCTCCCGTCCTGCGCGGCGATCGCGCCGCCTGGCCGAGTCTACGGAGGCCGCCTCAGCGGGCGCCGGGCGCGCGCGCCGAGCCCTCCGATGCCGTGCCGTCGAGGGGGGCGCCGGCCGGCTCCGGGAGCGGGCCGGAGACGGAGAAGCCCGCGGGCGCCGTCGCCGCGAGGCGCTCGCGGAGGAGCACGCCGAGCTCCTCGATGCGCGCGGGGGTCATCCGGCTGCTCGGACCGGTGATGCTCACGGCGACGGGCGCGCCGATCGGCCGGTGGAGGGCGACGGCGACGCAGGAGATGCCCGCCTCGTTCTCCTCCTGCTCCGATGCGTACCCGCGTTCGCGCGCACGCGTCACCGCATCGCGGAAGCGCGCCGAGACCTCCTCGTCGGCCCCGGCGGCGTAGGCGCCGAGAAGATCGGGGCCGCCTCCCTCCGCCGCGACCATCGCGCGTCCGAGGGCCGTCGTGAGCGCCCTGGCCTGGCGGCCGACCCGCGACCAGACCCGGATGGATCGATCCGGCTCGACCTTGTCGAGGTACAGCACGCCGGTGCCCTCCAGCAGCCCCAGGTGCACGAGCTCCTGCACCTCCTGAGCCAGCACGACGAGCACCGGACGGAAGAGCGCAGCGAGATCGTCCTCCCGCAGGAAGCGCCCGACGAGGATCACCGGCTTGGCGCCCAGGCGGTATCGCTGCGCGGCGTCCTGGTCGGCGAACCCTCGGTGCGCGAGCGCCTGCAGGAGCCGATGGGCCGACGGCTTGTTCAGGCCGCTGCGCTCGACGACGTCGCGGAGGGCGAGACCCTCCGGACCCGCCTCCGCGAGCAGCTCGACGAGGGCGAGCGCCTTGTCGACGCTCCCGACGGGCGACGCGGCCGGCGCCTTCGGTGTCGAATCCACGATGCCTCCGTTTCGCCTTCAGTGTAGGGAAGCCGGCGGCACGCGTTGCGACGCCATCCCGACTCCTGCTAGCGTGGTTCACCTAATGATACGAGTGGTCCACGATGTGGAACACTCACGACTCACGATCCGGAGCGCGACGATGCGACGACTCACGCGGACGACCACCCCCGGGGGCGCCCTCATCGGCGAGAGCGCCCCGGAGACGGCGGGCATCGTCCACCTCGGCCTCGGGAACTTCCACCGGGCGCACGCGGCGGTCTACACCGCCCGTGCGCTCGCCCACGAGGCGGGCGACTGGGGCATCCACGGCTTCGCGAACCGCTCGCGGCGCGTCGTCGACGCCCTGCGGGCGCAGGACGGCCGGTACAGCGTGCTCGAGCTCTCCGAGCGGGGACGCGGCGCCGCGGTCGTCGACGTCCACCGCGGCCTCGACGTCCTCGCCGAGACCCCCGACGCCTTCGTCGCCTCCGTGTCCGATCCCGCCCGCCGCATCCTCACGCTCACGGTCAGCGAGGCCGGCTACTGCCGCTCCGCGCGCACGGGAGCGCTCGACGCCGACCTCCCCGAGGTGCGGCACGACCTCGGCGCCCCCGAGCGCCCCCGCAGCACCGTCGGCCTCATCGCGCGAGGGCTCGCCGTCCGCGCCGCCGACGGCGAGCCCTTCACCGTGCTCTCCTGCGACAACCTCACCGCGAACGGCGCCGCCACGCGCGCCGTCGTGACGGAGTTCCTCGAGGCGAGCGGCGCCTCCTCCGACGTGCTCGACTACGTCGCGGGGCACGTCTCCTTCCCCGACTCCATGGTCGACCGCATCGTCCCCGCCACCGTTCCCGAGACGATCGAGGAGGTCGGCCGGATCCTCGGCGTCCGCGACGAGGCGCCCGTGCCCGCCGAGGACTTCGCGATGTGGGTCCTCGAGGACTCCTTCGCCGCGGGACGCCCCGCGTGGGACCGTGCCGGCGCGATCTTCAGCGACGAGGTCGAGGCGTACGAGCTCGTGAAGCTGCGCCTCCTCAACGGGTCCCACTCGCTCATCGCCTCCCTCGGCGCCCTCGACGGACGCGAGACCATCGCCGACGCCTGGGGCGAGGAGTTCGTCCGCGACGCCGTGCACGCCGTCGTCGAGGACGACTACCTCCCGACCATCCGCCTCCCGCGCGGCTTCGACGTCGCGGCGTACCTCGAGCAGCTCTCGCACCGCTGGGGCAACGCCCCGCTCGCGCACGGCACCCGGCAGGTCGGCACGGACGGGTCGGTCAAGCTCCTGCAGCGCGTGCCCGAGCCCGCGCTCTTCGCGCTCCGCCGAGGACGCGTCCCGCACCTGCTCGCCCTCACGGTCGCCGGCTGGATCTGCTGCGTCACGCCGCTGCAGGGCTTCGCGCCCGGCCCGTTCGCGGACGCGATGCGCGAGCCCGCGCGGGAGCGGATCGCGGAGCTCGCCCGGGCGGCCACCACGCCCCGCGAGAGCGCCCGCGCCGTGCTCGGCGGCGGGCTCCTCCCCGACGCCCTCGTCGCGAGCCCCGCGTTCGCCGGGCGCGTCGAGGAGCTCGTCGAGACCATCGTCCGCCACGGCGTCAGAGCGGCGGCGTCCGACGCCGTCGCCGCGTCGTCCGCCGACCAGAGGGAGAAGCCATGAAGGCCCTCGTCATCCACGCCGCCGAGGACATCCGCTGGGAGGACCGCGACGACCCGCAGCCGGCCGAGGGGGAGGTCCGCCTGCGCGTCCGCTTCGTGGGCATCTGCGGCTCCGACCTGCACTACTACTTCCACGGCGCCAACGGCGAGTACACGATCCGCGAGCCCCTCACCCCGGGGCACGAGCTCTCCGGCGTCGTCGACCTCGACCCGTCCGGCCGGCTCGCACCGGGCACGCCGGTCACCGTCCACCCCGCGCGCCACGGCGCCGACGTGCCGGGCCTGGAGGAGCACCCGCACCTCCGTCCGGGCGGCGACTACCTCGGGAGCGCCGCGACGACGCCGCACCGGCAGGGCGCTGCCGCCGAGCACCTGATCGTGGCGGAGCACATGGTGCGCACGCTCCCCGACGGGCTGCCGCTCGAGCGCGCCGCGCTCGCCGAGCCGCTCGCGGTCGCGCTGCACGCCGTGTCGCTGGCCGGCGACATCCGCGGCAGGCGCGTCTTCGTCGCGGGCGCCGGGCCCATCGGCCTCCTCGTCGTGGCCGCCGCGCGACGCGCGGGCGCCGCGGACATCGCGGCGAGCGATCTGCGGCCGGAGCCCCTCGCGCGCGCCGTCGCGCTCGGGGCGGGGGACACCTTCCTCATCGGTCGCGACGCGGTCGTCGACGAGTCGGCCGATGTGGTCTTCGAGTGCTCCGGCGCGGCCCCCTCGCTCACCCAGGCCCTGCGGACCGTGCGCCGCGCGGGCACGGTCGTGCAGGTCGGCATGCTCCCGAACGAAAAGATCCGCGCGAACCTCGCGCCCCTGCTCGCGAAGGAGGTCGCCCTCCACGGCGCCTTCCGCTTCTCGGACGAGATCGACGACGCGATCGCCTACCTCGCGGAGACCGACGCGCTCGACGCCGTCGTCTCCCACGTCCTCCCCGCGTCGGACGCCGCCGGGGCGTTCGAGATCGCGCGCGACTCGTCCGCCTCGGCGAAGGTCCTCCTCGCGCTCTAGGCGCACCGCGCCCACCCCCCCCTGCCATCTACGAAGGAGTACGAATGAGCACGCCCCGCCCCGTGGGCGCCGAGGAGACCTCCTCGTCGCCCGTCGCCAAGAGGTCCGTGGGAGACCTCGCCCGAGCAGCCGTGTCCGGCTGGCTCGGCACCGCGCTGGAGTTCATGGACTTCCAGCTCTACTCGCTCGCCGCAGCGCTCGTGTTCAACCAGGTGTTCTTCTCGTCCAGCGACCCGGCGATGGCGGTCGTGCTGGCGATGGCCACCTACGGCGTGGGCTACGTCGCCCGCCCGCTCGGCGCCCTGTTCTTCGCCCGCATCGGCGACCGCATCGGCCGCAAGCAGGTGCTGTTCGCCACCATCCTCCTCATGGGCGCGTCGACGACCCTCATCGGCGTGCTGCCGACGTACGAGCAGGCGGGGATCATCGCGCCCACCCTCCTCGTCGCCCTGCGGCTCGCCCAGGGGTTCGGCGCGGGGGCGGAGATCTCCGGGGCGGGCGTCATGCTCGCCGAGTACGCCCCGGCCGAGCGCCGAGGGGTCATCGCCTCGCTCGTCGCCCTCGGCACGAACTGCGGCACGCTCCTGGCGTCCGGCATCTGGGCGCTCCTCCTCTTCGTCATGGTCGAGGAGGACGTCGTCGCGTGGGGATGGCGCATCCCGTTCATCGGCAGCGCCGTCATCATGCTCTTCGCGCTCTGGGTGCGGTTCAACCTCAAGGAGAGCCCCGTCTTCGAGGAGCGCTCCGACGTCGTCGACGGCCGCGCGCTGTCCCGCGACGAGATGATCGCGCTGGCCACGAAGACCGGTGACATCCGGACGCTCGAGGCGGCCGAGCGGAAGCCCTTCAAGGCGGTCGTCGTGTCGTTCCTCCTGCGGTTCGGCCAGGCCGGCAACTCCGGCATGATCCAGACCTACCTCATCTCCTTCATCACCGTCACGCTCGCCATGGAGCGGGGCGTCGGCCCGGAGATCGTCATCATCTCGTCGCTGTTCGGCTTCCTGACCATCCCGCTCGTCGGCCTCCTGGGAGACCGCTTCGGCCGGCGCCGGATGTACATCGTCATGACGTCGCTCTCGCTCGCCCTCGTCATCCCCTCGATGCTCGCGATCGACTCGAGGGAGGTCGGCTGGATCATCGTGGGCTACGCGATCATCCACAACGTCTCCGTCCTCGGCCTGGCCTCGCTCGAGAACATCTCGATCCCCGAGATCTTCGGCGCCCGCAACCGCTACACGCTGACCGCGATCGTGCGCGAGATCGCGGCGATCATCGCGACGGGCATCGCGCCCGTCGTCGCGGCCGCCTGGGTCGCCGCGGCGACCGGCAGCATCGTGCCCGTCATGGTGCTGCTGGGGGTGTTCACCCTGTCGGCGCTCATCGCGGCGATCTGGGCGCCCGAGTGGACGGGGCGCGACCTCACCGATCCGCGCTCGGCGATGTGACGACAGCCAGACCCGACGACCGACGACCCGCCGGTGCGCGGCCCGAGACCGCGCACCGGCCCCCAGGAGAGAAGAAGCAATGACCATCGAGACCGTCACCGTCAACGTCACGAGCCCCGGCCGCAACTTCGTGACGCTGAAGATCGTCACCTCCGACGGGGTCGTCGGATGGGGGGACGCGACCCTGAACGGCCGCGAGCTCTCGGTCGCGTCGTACCTCCGCGACCACCTGGCGAGCACGCTCGTCGGGCGGGACGAGGACCGCATCGAGGACACGTGGCAGTACCTCTACCGCGGCGCGTACTGGCGCCGCGGCCCCGTCACGATGGCCGCGATCGCCGCCGTCGACATGGCGCTCTGGGACATCAAGGCGAAGAAGGCCGGGATGCCCCTGTACCAGCTGCTCGGCGGGGCCAGCCGCGACGCCGTGCGTGTGTACGGCCACGCGTCCGGCACCGACTACGAGGCGCTCAAGGACGCGATCGCGGGGTACCGGGAGCTCGGGTTCACGGCCGTCCGGGTGCAGACGGGCGTGCCGGGCCTCGGCCAGATCTACGGCGTCTCCGCCTCCGGCCCCGGGGTGCGCTACGACTACGAGCCCGCCAAGCGCTCCGCCGACGGGTCCCCCGCCGTCGCCCCCACCGAGGAGGTCTGGGACACCCGGGCCTACCTCTCCCACATGCCCGGCGTCTTCTCCCGCATCCGCGAGGACTTCGGGACGGGCCTCAGGCTCCTCCACGACGGTCACCACCGGATGACGCCCATCGAGGCCGCGCGCTTCGCGAAGGACGTCGAGCCGTACGACCTGTTCTGGCTCGAGGACTGCACGCCGGGAGAGGACCAGGCGGCGCTCCGTCTCGTCCGCCAGCACTCCACGACGCCGCTCGCGATCGGCGAGGTGTTCAACACGGTGTACGACTACCAGACCCTCATCACGGAGCGTCTCATCGACTACGTGCGCTCCGCGGTGACGCACACGGGCGGCATCACCGCGATGAAGAAGCTCCTCGACTTCGCCGCCGTCTACGGCATCCGCTCCGGGATCCACGGACCCACCGACGTCTCGCCGATCGGGATGGCCGCGGCGCTGCACCTCGACCTCGCCATCCACAACTTCGGCATCCAGGAGTACATGCCGCACAACGAGAGGACGCTCGAGGTGTTCCAGACCTCCTTCACGTTCAACCGCGGCTTCCTCCACCCCGGCGACGCCCCGGGGCTCGGCGTGGAGCTCGACGAGGAGGAGGCCTCCGCGACCTCCTTCACGTCGGCGTACCTGCCCGTGAACCGGCTGACCGACGGGACCGTCCATGACTGGTGACAGCAGGGACGCTCGCGTCCCCCTCCCCTCCCGCACGAGCGACGCGCGTCTCGTCGTCGTCGTGCGCGCCCCTGCGGCGGACGCCTACGACCGCGTGCTCGACGTGCTCGTCGACGCGGGCATCCGCAGCGTCGAGCTCACGCTCACGACGCCCGGCACGCTCGCCGCCCTCCCGCGCCTGCGGGAGCGGTACGACGAGGCCGCCGACATCGGCGTGGGGACCGTGACCCGCCAGGACGAGCTCTCCGCCGCCATCGACGCGGGGGCGCGGTACGTCGTCACGCCGATCACGTCCGCCCCGCTCGTGGAGGCCGCCGTCGCCGCGCGCCTGCCGATCGTCCCCGGCGGGCTCACCCCGACCGAGCTGTTCGCCTCGTGGTCGGCGGGCGCCGCAGCCGTGAAGGTGTTCCCCGCCGGCCGCGTCGGGCCCGGCTACGTCGCCGACCTCCGCGGCCCGTTCCCCGGCATCGAGGTCGTGCCGTCCGGCGGCGTCGACCTCGACGGCGCCGCGGCCTGGCTGCGCGCGGGCGCCGCGGCCGTCAGCGTCGGGGGCCCGCTCCTCGGCGACGCCTTCCGCGGCGGCGACCTCGCGGCGCTCCGGGAGCGCACGGCGCGCTTCGTGGCGCTCTGCCGGCGGGAGCCGGCGTGAGCGGGCGCGACGACGGCCGGCCCCGCGTCGTGACGCTCGGCGAGACGATGGCGCTCGTCCGCGCGACCGAGATCGGCTCGCTGCGACACGCGGGCGCGCTCGCCCTGGGCATCGGCGGTGCGGAGAGCAACGTCGCGATCGGCCTCCGCCGGCTCGGCGTCGACGTCTCCTGGCTCGGCCGGGTGGGCGACGACCCGCTGGGCGAGCGCGTGGCGCGTGAGATCAGGGCGGAGGGCGTCGACGTGCGCTGCCCGGTCGACGCCGACGCGCCGACGGGGCTCATGCTCAAGGAGCGCACGACGGCGAGCGCGACCGCCGTCCTCTACTACCGGGCGGGGTCCGCCGGCTCCCGCCTCGCGCCGGAGGACATCCCTCCCGGCTGGATCGAGGAGGCGTCGCTGCTCCACGTCTCCGGCATCACGGCGCTGCTGTCCGACTCGGCGCGCTCCGCGCTGTCGGCCGCGATCGACCGCGCCGCGGCCGCCGGCACGACGATCGCGTTCGACGTGAACTTCCGCTCGTCGCTCGCGCCCGCGGGGGAGGCGGGCCCCGTGCTCCGCGACCTCGCCGAGCGCGCCGACGTCGTCTTCGGCAACGCCGAGGAGATCGGGCTGCTGCACCCCGGGGCCGACGTCGAGGACGCGGCGGCCCGCCTCCGGGCGGCCGGCGGCTCGGAGCTTGTCCTGAAGCGCGGGTCCGACGGCGCGGCGGTCTTCCGCGCCGACCGCGTCGTGGAGGCCCCGGCGTTGCGCGTCGACGCCGTCGACACGGTCGGCGCGGGCGACGCGTTCGTCGCCGGATACCTCAGCGGCCTGCTCGAGGGGCTCTCCGTCTCCGAGCGGCTCGTGCGCGCGAACGCGTGCGGCGCCATGGCCTGCACCGGCCCCGGCGACTGGGAGTCGTCGCCCACCCTCCGCGACATCGCGAGGCTCCTCGGCCCCGAAGGCGACCCCGTCCGCCGCTGAGCCCCGTCCGGCCGAGCCGCAGGCCGCCGCGGGTCAGACGCGTGCGCCGGCGCGCCGGGCGCCCTCGCCGAGAGACTCGAGCTTGGCCCAGGCGATCTGAGGGTGGATGCGTCCGCCGAGCCCGCAGTCCGTCGCGGCGATGACGCGCTCGGGGCCGACGATCCGGGCGAAGCGCTCGATGCGCTGCGCGACGAGATCGGGGTGCTCGACGAGGTTGGTCGAGTGCCCGACGACCCCGGGCACGAGCACGAGGTCGTCGGGGATGATGTCCCTGTTCTCCTCCCACACGGCCCACTCGTGCTCGTGACGGGCGTTGGCCGCCTCGAACGAGATCTGGCCGACCCGCGCGCCGAGCACGGTCCTCAGGATGTGCTTCAGGTCGACATCGGTCGTGTGCGGCCCGTGCCACGAGCCCCAGCACAGGTGCAGGCGCACCTGCTCCTTCGGAAGCCCGGCGATCGCCTCGTTGATGGCGTCGACGCGGATCTGCGTGAAGGCGAGGTAGTCCTCGACGCTCGGCTCGGGGTTGATCTGGTCCCAGTTCTCCGCGAGCGACGGATCGTCGAGCTGCAGGATGAGCCCCGCGTCCGTGATCGCGCGGTACTCCTCCTTGAGCGCCTCGGTCCACGCCTGGATGTGCTCCAGCTCGGTCGCGTAGAACTCGTTGCGCACGCGGGCCGCCGATCCCGGGGCGATCGCCGTGAGGAAGCCCGTCTCGTCCGCGCGGAGCGTCTCGGCCAGGTGGCGGACGTCCGCCGCCACGGC